>PLAH01000006.1 GCA_003134045.1 Gammaproteobacteria bacterium | reverse complement strand
TCATCTTCGCCGGAATACTCACCCGAATGTCTAATGTCCTTTGTTGGGGAGCAAGCGATGTTTTGGGTTGATTTGAGTACCGCATCCTTGATTGATGGATCGTTTAATACCGCCATGCCAAATCAGCATAGCATTGTTACAGTGAGCGGCTCAGCGGTTGGCCAATATTTTCCACAGGCAAAAATCGGTTCCAACGGGTACGTGTATGTTTGGAGCGGGGGATATCAGGGTGCGGGCGGACAACTCGGAGACTTGACGAATTATTTCGCGGTAGAAAATGTAACGGGAACAATTACGAATGCTGGCATCGACGGTCGGCCTGCCTCACTTCCTTTAATGACTGTGGCACAAGCATATGCTGTGGATTCAAAGATGGATGATGGGCTTCCCCAATCTGGCAATGTTACTGCAATGACTGCCACTTACAACAATGTAGGTTCTCTTTGGGTTTCATCTGGAACCACCGGGACAAGAAATGGTGCTCTATATGAAACCGTGAGGGGTGACTATGATACGACAACCTACGGCCCCATCACATCGGCTACAACGAGTGCTTATTACACTGACCAGCACGGCTCCTCTTCGCAGACGTGTTACAGCAATGGTGACACATTAGCCACTGAACAATATTCAATCGTAAATAATGCCAACTACGTCAACTGCGCTCTTTCGTTCAAGTTTCAGTGATGGCAATCCGGAAACGAACCCTACTGCGTCTGGTACTGGCGGTCGTACAGGGTTGAAAGCCTTTACCTCTGTACTGATTGCAGGTCGTTGAAACCGCCGCTGCGGTTGCGGTGGCGGGATTGTGGGGTAGCGACAGCAAAACCTTTAACGAATCGTTAAACAGTCTCTGTCAGATTCAAGGGCATGAGAGAAAAAAGGACGCATAGCCAAGCTGCATTCACCCTCATCGAGCTATCGATCGTGCTCGTTATCATCGGCCTTATCGTCGGCGGCGTGTTGGTGGGGCGTGACCTCATCAAAGCGGCAGAAGTACGCGCACAGGTAAGTCAGATCGGAAAATTCAACCTAGCCGCCAATACATTCAGAGGCAAATACGGCTATCTGCCGGGTGACATTCCCGACCCCGATGCCAGCAATTTTGGTTTTGCAAAGCGCGGCGCCTTTCCCCATCAAGGTGATGGCAATGGCATCATTGAGGGACTTATTAATGGCGCAGATCAGCAGGGAGGCGAAACTGTCATGTTCTGGGTAGACCTGACCTCAGCCAACGGTATGAACCTTAATTTAATCGAAGGAAGCTTTTCCCGTGCAAAAACTTCGGCTAGCTATTCGAGTTCTGGCGGGTCTGAAGTCCTGAAACCGGGTAGCCCAGGTGTAGATGATTTTTTACCTAAAGCAAAATTAGGCAGCACAAATTATATCTATGCCTGGAGCGGCGGATTAACTGGCGGAGATGGCACTAATTATTATACGCTTTCGGGCGTAGTTTACATTGATGAAGGCAGCCCAAGTGCAAACCCTGACCTGACACCTAATCAGGCTTACGCCATCGATAAAAAAATGGATGACGGAATGCCGCAAAGCGGAACGGTAACGACGATGTATCGGGATGTTAACAATTGCGGTTTCTGCTACGCTGGCGGTGCTAACGGTGGTCTGAGCGACAACAACATAGGCGGTCCCGTCACAGATCCGGCCAATGCTTCGGGAGAGACCAATAGTGCGTATACCTGTTACGATTTTCCCGATCCATTACATCCTTCCTTGCCGTTGACTTACTCCATTGCGACTAATGGCAATCTGCCCAACTGCGCTCTTTCGTTCAAGTTTCAGTGATGCAGGGCAGTTCGCACATGGCTGCGGCGGCGAGATAGTCGGCTAATCAGATTCTTCCCGGTTTCGGTGGATAACAGCATTACGTTCCCAGGACGTAAGCGCGTCACAAAAGTGCAGTTCGCCGCCATTCGCTCGCATGACCGCCGTGATTTCGGCCTCGAAGCGATCAAACTCCGTAGCATCGTCAGGCAGTTTGGGTATATCTACGGTCCGCACAGCGGCGTGTTCCGCGCGCAGGGCTCCTTTCCGTCTGCGGACAAAATCATCAAATGCATCACTCATGATTCAGGCCCTTTCGAAGGTTTCTGTGCTGGTCGCCGGTTTCCACTGCCCATGTAAATCGCGATTTGGTCTGTCACTAGGCCTCTATCTTTCCGCGCAAGACTAGCGGGGAGATCTTAGAAGACAACCGAATTGCACACGGGCGTGCCGCCTTCGGCGTCGCGTGCTACTCGCAGACGCTCACGGAGCCAGGGTCTCCGCCCTCCGGGTAACTCCCGCTCACGTGGGGAGCTAGGGGCGCTGCCCCACGCGCGGATCAACAGAAATTATTGCCCTTTCGCGGCATAAACGGCCCGCTCCCCGCGCGCGGGTCCCCTCCATATATTCCACGAGCCAAGAATTTCTATTGCTCCTTGCTACCCCCGACCTCGCCGGTGGGCAAGGGTTGCATTACGCAACCCGCCATCAACAGGAAGGAAACCAGACCATGACGAACCCCAAGACCGCAAAGATTGCCGAGCTGAATGACCTCTGCCGCAAGGCTATGGGCATCACTGGCCGACTGCTTCAGACGGAAGGCATCAACGCTTTACCGCCCGAAGATCAATCCCGCATCCGTGAAAAAGTAGAAATGTTCGACGCATTCACAGCGGATAACAACCCGCATGGGGAGCGCGATTTCGGCAGCATCGAGCATAACGGCGAAAAGGTTTTCTGGAAAATCGACTATTACGACCGCTCTTTGCAATACGGCAGCGAAGACCCCAGCAGCCCGAAACTTACCGCGCGCGTGCTGACCATCATGCTTGCCAGCGAATATTAGGGAGGGCCACACCATGCAGGAACAGCAAACCACACCGACCGTAGAAGCGAACTGGTATATGCGTTGCCCACAGTGCGGTAAGGATGACCGCATTGACCTCGAAATGGAAATGATGGTGCGGTTACTGCCTGATGGCACAGACCCTTACCTTGCAGAAAACCGTAGTCAGGACTGGCACGACCAGAGCGCCGCGCAGTGCGGGTGCGGCTACGCGGGCGTAGCAAAGGACTTCACCATAGACAACGGGGAGGACTGAGCCATGCAGAACCAACAGCAGCTTAAAGCCCTGAAATCCGCCCTTGCCGCACTGGAAGAAGCAACCGACACCATGCATTACGAGGACGGGCTACCCGTGACCGCCCTCGATGGCTCGCAGATCGAGCGCATGTATTTTTCCCTGTGCGGCGTTTTGGTGGAGGTGGACGAAGCGATAAAAGCCGCAGAAGCCTCAACGAAGACATACAGCGTTACCTATCTCATCACGCGCAGGGAAGTTTACGACATCGAAGCGACCGACGCAGAAGATGCAGAAAGCCGGGCCTTCGGGGAAGGAAAGCGGATCGAGGACGAAGGAGAAACCACCAACTTAGTTGTATTAGACGCTGAATTACCGGATTAAAACAAGATTTTAAGGTACGAGACAAACACAGATAGCGGAGTAAGTAGCGATGAAAAAACCCATTAAGGCCGAACCGATTACGCAGGCGCAATACCGCGCGTTTCAGGATGCGTATGATTTCTTTAACAGGGAGCTTTTCAGCGGCACGTTGCCCCACGTACTGGTGACGCTGCAACGCCACGCCAATACACGCGGGTACTTTTCCGCTGACCGGTTCACCGGCAGGACGGATGACAGCGCCGTGCACGAGCTGGCGATGAACCCGGATATCTTCGCCTGGCGCAGCGACGCGGAAATCCTTTCCACCCTCGCCCATGAAATGGCCCATGTATGGCAGCAGACGCACGGCAGGCCCCCTCGCCGTGCCTACCATGACCGGGAATGGGCGGCGAAGATGCGCGAGATCGGCTTGCAGCCTAGCACCACCGGCGAGCCGGGCGGCAAGGAGACTGGCCAGAAGGTAACGCATTTCATCGTCAAGGGCGGGCCATACGCTAAAGCCTACGCCAAGCTAAAATCCACCGGGTTAGTGCTGCACTGGCAGTCAGCCCCGCACAGTAAGGAAGCCAAGGCGAAGAAGAACAGCAAGACGAAGTTCACCTGCCCGGACTGCGAGCAAAACGCATGGGCAAAGCCGGAGGCCGAGTTGATCTGCGGGGCCTGCTACGACGAAGAGGAAGGCAACCTTGTTTTAATGGTCGCAGAGGAACAGGACGAGCAGGCGGAGGCAGCATGAAACCCAGAAACGGCATTGAGCAGGCCTTGGACTGGTGGGAGACGCTAACCCGCGAGGATAAATCCCGCTGGCTGCAATGCGCCGCCACACCGGAAGAAATCGACGCTGATTTATCCTCACCCGACCCGAACATCAGGGCGGCGGCAGGCATCGCTTCCGTTGGCGACGCATGGGCCGCGTTTCGCGCATCATCGAATATACGCAGACGCTTGCCTATACGAGCGGCTTGCTTAGCTCGGTGACGGATTCCTATAGCCGCGTGCTGACCCTCGCTTAAAGCGTGATCAGTCGCCGCCTTTAATCTTGAAGGACGAGTTACAGTTGAGGCTTGCGCTGTTGTAGGTGGTTGAGTATTGCAACTGTGCTCCCCCGACACTGCCATTGTCATAGCAGCTCGTGGCTGATGGTGCCATTGGATGTGTAGTCGTATAACCAAGGTTGTACCCCACATTTCCTGTGGTGGGGAATCCGTCGTCCATTTTCTTGTCTATCGCGTAGGCTTGCGCCACGGTTAATGATGGATAACCCAGCAACTCATTGTCACCAGTATCGGTTGCCGGTAGCGCACCTAACAAATAGAAATTTCCACCGATACCCGTTAAAACGTTAATGTAGTTGTTGCTGCCAATCTTAGCCGCAGGCATACACGTTGCTACGTTACTTACATTGATGTCGGAAGCACAACTCCCGTTCACACCACTGAAATTGCCTTCTATCAGCTGCCCACCTGCAGGGCTTGCCAAGTCTGTCCAGAACTGGCCGGTTTCGTAACTGCCTTGGCCGCTGATTTGGCCGCAATCTCCCTCTCCTGTCCAGGTGGTATACCCCTGAATTAATCCATCATTAGAAAATATTCCACAAGCGCCGGGCGCGCCCAGATGCGCGGGCAATCCAAAACTAGCAGCGCTGGCGGTGTCCATATCCCCTGGCCACGCACGAACTTTTCCGTAGAACGTATTCACGGCTGTGTTGAATTTCTCAATTTGGCTGATCTGAGAACGAATAGCGGCAGCGTTAATGAGGTCACGACCTACCAGTACGCCACCAACGATAAGCCCGATGATGACCAGCACTATCGAGAGCTCGATGAGTGTGAAACCTTTCTTATGCGCAATGGTTTTTTGCATCACTGGAACCGGAAACTGAGCCAGCAATTAACACCTGAGCCGTTATTAACTTCGATGGAGTATTGTTCCGGCAACGTGCCAGAACCCGCCGTAGTTGAGCGCGCGTCATAGCAGGAATTGGGGCCTTCGAGCATGCCGTTGCCGATATCCGCCGCCGATGTAATCGGTCCCCCGTTGCTGCTGCTCTCATCGCCAGAATTGGTCTCAAACGGAGGAGAGCCGGCGAGAGATCCTCCGGCCGCCCAGCTTCTAAGTGGAACGTATGCGGTGACATTACCTGATTGCGGCAGGCCATCATCCATTTTCTTGTCAATGCTATACGCCTGTGCGACGGTGAGCACAGGTATGGGGGCTATCTGACAGTTTCCAANNGCCACCCGCCGCTCCAGACATAAATATATCCAGTCGCATTGATTTTCGATGGAGGAAGATATAATCCGATCTGTGTTTGGGTTAGGGCGGTACTTGGACTAGTGCTCGGGGCAGCAGTCGTAAATGTTCCATCGATTAGCTTTGCAGTGCTTAAATCCACCCAGAATGTAGCGGTTTCTCCGCAAAGTTCAAAGATACCAAGATTGCTGTTATAAGCGTTCATAGATACGCCTTCAATCACGCCGTTGCCGTCGCCTTCGCCAGGGTAAGCGCCGCGGTTATTAAAGCCAAGATTCGTTGCATCTGGGTTTGGAATATCCCCCGGCAGGTAGCCGTACTTTCCTCTGAAGGTGTTTACTGCGGTCTGGTACTTCTCAATCTGGCTTATCTGCGCGCGCACTGCGGCAGCGTTGATGAGGTCGCGCCCTACCAGCACGCCACCGACGATGAGGCCGATGATCACCAACACGATCGAAAGCTCAATAAGCGTGAAGCCTCGCCTGTCTCTGCGCTTTGTGCTCATGTATCCCAATATAGGGAAAAGCCCTTAACATTTTATTAAGGGCTTTGTGCGTCAAGCGTCACTGGAACCAGCGGCCCACTCAATAGGACCAGAAGTAAATATCGTGGTAACTCTGCCTGTTGCCGGCTTCTAGAAATATTTCTTCTGCGCCCGCTGACAATATACTTCGTAAGACCGCAGCAGCTTCGCCTCGCAGTCGTGTTCGCGGCTTAATGCCTGCGAGGCGCTCGAAAAGGTGTCATATTCATAGAGCAGGGTGAAAAGCAGCGCCTGATCCATTAAGGCGATCACGAGAACCACGTACAGACATTTGCGATCCCAGCTCATCACTGGAACTTGAAGCTGAGCACGCAGTTAACGTAATTGGCATTATTGGTGATGGAATAGGTTTCTTGTACCTGGATATTGTTGCCGTTGCTATAGCAGGTTTGGGAAGAAGAGGCGCTGTCCCACACAGCGCCCCCGCTTGATGGTGTCACAGGCCCTACCGCTGGGTTTAAACCGTAATCCCCAGTGAATATCTCCGTAGGCGGAGTACCAGATACAGGCCCATTTGTAGCCCATGCCATACTTTCATCCATCGCCAATACATTTCCCGATTGCGGCAAGCCATCATCCACTTTCTTATCTATCGCAAAGGCTTGGGCGACCGTTAGCAAGGGAATTGCAGAAGAAGATTCATTAGCACTCCAATAGCCGGTCACGCCGGTCACAGCAAAATAATTTAGGCCGTCCCCCCCTCCGCCGGTAAAGCCCTGCCATCCTCCGCTCCACACATAGACATACCCCCCACTTCCGATTTTGGCTTGGGGTAAATAGGTATTAATAGCCGATCCCATGACTACGCTGCCTGGTACCGCCCTTGGCGTAGCGGTTGTAAATGACCCATCGATCAGTTTAGCTTGGCTCAAATCTACCCAAAACATTGCTTCTTCCCCGGTGAATACGCAAAAAGAGTCATTTTGACCAGATGCATCACTATTGATTCCCTCAAGGATTCCATTGCCATCTCCTTCGCCCGCAAAGGACCCGCGCGAAGGAAACCCAAACTGCCCAGCAACGGGGTTAGGAATATCACCCGGCAGGTAGCCGTACTTCCCACGAAATGTATTCACTGCTGTCTGGTATTTTTCGATCTGGCTTACTTGAGCACGCACGGCGGCGGCGCTGATGAGGTCACGTCCCACCAATACACCCCCAACGACCAGACCAATGATTACCAGCACAATCGAAATCTCGATGAGCGTGAAGCCGTGTTGTCGTTTCGGGCGCGGTGCATTCATACCTCCGAATCTAGGAAAAACCCCCTAAGAATTCGTTAAGGGCTATTGTGTCGCAGCCGGCTAACGTAACGCCCCGCACCCTTTCTGCCGAAATGTTGCCATTCATCGAACCCGCTTGCCCTGCGCATCGATGACAGGTTCGCCATCTTCCTTCGTAAACGGCCCCCTCTGTGACAGCGGTAGAATATCGAGCACGACTTCCGATGGGCGGCACAATTTGACACCCCACGGCGTCACCACAATCGGTCGATTGATCAGAATGGGATGGACGAGCATCTGGTCGATGATTTCATTATCGCTCCAGTGCGGGTCACCCAGCTTTAGCTCTGCATACGGCGTGCCCTTCTCACGTAGCAACGCGCGAGGCTTCATGCCCATGCGCTGCAGAAGTCCTTGCAGTGTCGCCCGCTCCGGCGGCGTCTTGAGATATTCAATGACAGTCGGCTCCACTCCGGCATTGCGAATGAGCGCCAGTGTGTTGCGCGACGTACCGCATGCCGGGTTGTGATAAATCGTGACGACCGCATCCTGAGAGATCATGGCTGTGTATTCTCGTATCCGATCGGTACCAGGGGTTCTTTTTCTGTGATTGGCGCGTCGATGCTGGATTTCTTAAACAGCATCCGTGCGACCCCCAACGCGGCGAGAGCGCCAACGAACTGCGCAAGGATGAATTCTGGCACATCGACGGGCCTGATTCCGGAGAACGTATCTGACAATGAGCGCGCGATTGTTATGGCTGGATTCGCAAACGAGGTCGAAGAGGTAAACCAGTAAGCAGCTCCGATCCAGCAAGCCACCATCCAGGGTGCGTCCTCCGAGCGTCGGTGTCCTAGCACGACGAGCAGCAGTCCGAAGGTCGCGACGCCTTCCGCCAGCCACTGCGCGGAACCGGTGCGAATATGTGCGGATTGCTGCCACAACGGCAATTCGAACATCACGTGCGCCAGCAGCGCACCGGCACAGCAACCTGCGACTTGCACGAGCGTGTAGCTGCGCATTTCAGACCAAGAAAGTTTTCCTCGCAACGCTTCGATGAACGAGACAGCTGGGTTAAAATGTGCTCCGCTCACAGGGCCCAACAGCGCGATCAATGCCGCCAAGACCGCAGCGGTTGCGGCGGTATTGGCCAGCAAGGCCACCGCCGTATTACGGCCAGCCAGGCGCTCGGCCATGATTCCAGAACCCACGACCGTGGCCGCCAGTAGCAGCGATCCGATCAGCTCGGCAAGCAGTCGTCGCGATAGATGCTCCGCCCTCATATACAACCCCAACTTCTCTCACAGCGCGGGCAGCTGCGGCCAGCCAATTTCATCACGCACGTGCCTCCGTTGTCAGGGGATTTCACGAAGACCACTTCCCGTGGTTCCCTCCGCTACCTGACTAGCGCATCGTGCGTCCTCTATAAAGGGAAAATGGACAGCTGCCGCCGAAGCTCGCTTCGGGGAATGCTTTCCCCTCGCTGCAATCGCCGGCTGGCTCTTTCCGCTAACAGAAGCGCGATTGCGGCGTGAGCAAAGAATTTCATAACACACCTTCCCTGTGGGTTGCCTTTTTGTTGTAAATAAGCGCTCTGGCTAAGTAAAGCCTATTCACCCCGACGTGCTGTCGCGCAAAGGGTAAGTTTTGCTGCACGGGATCGGCCGAGGCAAACTGACCCTTCCACCTTCGCTAATGTCAGTTGCAGAACTCGGTCGCGTTACCGGCGTGCATCGTACGATGCAAAAGGCCGTGCCCCTGGCCCCTCGCCGTGTCATGGGCTTGCGTGTCGCAAGTGTCTGCTGCATAAATAGGCATGACCAACATACGCACACCACCGAGTCTTTTCGAGTTCATCAGCATGGAGGAGCAGCAAGTCCTCGTGTCCCTGGCGAAGGGCCGCGAGGAGTTAGGGATACTTGCCCGATTTGAAGGACTCTATAAAGCCGCCATGTCATTCAAGAGTTCGGCTCAGGATGATTTTGTAATTTTCCAGTTGCTGACCTTTACCCACTACCACTTTCTATTTTCGACTGCCTGCCAGATGCGCTGCCATCTTTCTGAGGCCTTTGCATCCGCCCGTTCGGCGATCGACGGCGCACTGATAGCGGCGCATATCATTCACGATCGCGCTGCGCAGGTGGCCTACGCCAAGCGGGAAAAGCCTTTCGATAATTTCGCCCGCTATCTCGGTAATCTGATTAAGGACAAAAAGCCGCTACCGCACCCCTTGGTTCCCGCCCTGTTCAAGCAGCACAAGCTGATTAGCACGTTCGCCAGTCACGCAGATATTAATAGCTTCGTGCATCGCATAACGAAAACGGGGCAGGACGACGAGGTGGCCATGAATGTGGAGTATTTTCAATTCGCAAGGGATGACACCGAGCGTAAAATCCACGCCCTGACGTTGTTCCATACTTTCGTAATGACCTTGGACGTATTTTCGGAGTTTCTGATTGTCGAGCAGAAAGTGGTTCCGGTGCAATGGCAGCGAGAGCTTCATACACTGGGCCAGAACATCGAGCGCCGTGCAGCAGAGTTGAAAGCCTCGCTGCCACCCAATCCAGATGCCACCCCCGCCGCATAACCCACGGTACAAGGTCCCGTACGATGCAAAAAAGCTAAGACAAAGTGATCGGTGCAGCGACTACCGCTACACTATTGCCTCATGACGGGCGAAAGCCATGGAGGTCACGGTGTTGCTGGTGTTTCCGCGCGCGGCCGGGTGCAGAGGCAGAAATCCATAATTAAAACGCCTACAACGTTCCCCCCAAGAAACATGGTGGAATGCTGTCAGCATTGAAGCGATGCTGGATCAGTCATCGTCATTTGTAGCGAGCATTGACTTGCGTCAGCCTACCAGCTCGCCGCCGCAGTCGCAGCGGCGATTGCCGAAGCTGCCTACCCGATAGTTGAGGACACAGCCGTAACAATAAAGCGACCTGCAATTAGTGCTAGTGCAGACAGTGAGGTTGTCAACGCGGTACATCTCAACGCATCCCTTGCAGGACTCGCGGCTATCGAGCAGTTCTTCAAACCAATGCGAGCGCCTTGCTTCCATCGAGATGCCACTCGCCTGGACAAAATCATCGAGTGCCGGGATAAAGGGCTTATCCCGGTTTTCTTTTTTCGCGCCGTCGCTCACCATCCAGCAGCGCAGTTGCAGGAGCGCCCAATCGGATGTTTCAAGCAAGTTGTCGGGTTGCCCGCGTTCGTCCCACGCAGCCGCCTTTTTTTCAAAGCGCTGGCGAGCGCTCACGACGAAAGACACCGGTATTGCATGTACCTTACAAAGGGTCGTCCTTTCCCCTGCCCTCTGTCATCGACGCTTCCGACATGGCGGCGCATTCATCGTTGCGGCGGGTATGCCCGGCATCCCGCGCACCGAAACGTACACCGGTCACGATGAAGGTGTGGGCGCACTGCCGTTCACCCTTTTCGATCCAAATATCCGCGACAACGCGGGCTTCGACAAACAGCCGGTCGCCTTTCCTTGCATGGTGCGCGATGCGCGCGCCAATGTCGCCGAACGCGGAGAACCAAAGATGTGTGACGGTCTCGCGCGCAGTATCGCACTCGGCGGGTTCGGCGGCGTCATCCTGGCCGACGAGGCAGAATCGAACCTCTCCGCGCGCACATAATTCGGGATTGCGGGCGAGTTCCCCAACGGCGCGGAGCTGGAAGCTAATCATGGCGTGTCCTCATGCCGTCAGGCAATCCGGCGCTTGCGCGCGAATGCGCCGAAGCCGCCAAGGCCGCACAGCAGCAGCCATGCGGCGGCCGGGAGCGGTACGGGTGTCAGCGAGGTAATGTTATAGCCAATTGTATTTTCCCCGAAGGCGTCCGGAATAGTGAATGATCCCGAAGCCCCCTGCGCGGTCCCAAAATTAGGCAAACCGCTGGCTGTCCAAGGTCCGGGCTGACCTTGCAATGCGAGTAACGTCAGATTAGAGGTTTCAGCGTAAGCCGTTGCAGGTGCTGCCCCCTCCTGTGCAAAGTACAGAGACGGACCGGTAGCGGTGCCACCACTGACAGCGGACAATAAATAATTGCCCTGCGCGTATGTGGGGTCAGTCGCGTAAGACAACGATCCGACATGCGCAGTTGACGAGAACACGTATTGTGTAAACGCAGGCGTTCCGTATGTAGTGCCCGAACGGTTTCCGATGTACCAATCTGATGATTGTGAGCCTGGCGTCCCGAATGTATCCGCCGCAAAGGCAGCCCCGAAGTCGAATGTATAGGTTCCGGTAACCTCGGTGCCAATTGGCACTGAGGTTACGAAAGGGTCACCAGTGGCACCTATGACAGTGCCGGTGAAATCGTATGTAACCGCGTCTGCCGCGGCGACCAGTGGCGCTAAGGCAAGAAAGCCGATGACCCAGGCGGCCCAAATCCGATGGTTCTGCATCATTCAATTCCCCGTTGCTGTTTCAAAAACGAACCTTTACGGGTTGCGCGAATCGTGAATGTGCGATCGAGGATTTTCGCCGTGCGGACCTTGCATTGGGTGGTGTTTACAGTATGATCCGAAACCGTTCCATTTCGGAACGTCTAACCAGACTGCGTAAGTGATTGTTGTGTAGATGATATTTTGCCGTGGCGGCGGGAGAAATATTCCTGCCATGAAGATAGGATACGCACGCGTCTCCACGGTCGATCAGCATCTGGACGTTCAGCGCAATGCGCTTCGCGACGAGGGCTGCGCGAGAATCTTCGCGGAAAAGATTACCGGCACCAGCCACAACCGCCCGGCACTGCGGCGTGCGCTTTCAATCCTGCGTACCGGCGACGTTCTCGTGGTCTGGAAACTGGACCGCCTCGGCCGGTCGCTTCAACATCTCATCGAGATCATCAAGCAACTTGAGGCTCGCGGCATCGGCTTTCACTCGCTCTCCGATAACATCAACACTAGCTCGTCCAGCGGCAGACTACTCTTTCACGTCCTGGGGGCAATCGCGGAATTCGAGGCGGCGCTGATCTCCGAGCGCACGAAGTCCGGCCTTATGGTTGCCCGGAAAAAGGGGAAGCGCCTCGGCAGGCCACGTTGCCTTAGTGCAGACCAACTTAACCGGGCACGATTATTACTCGACAGCGGCACTCTTTCGGTGGCCGATGTCGCCGGTCAGCTCAAGGTGGCCAAAACCACATTGTGGCGCAACCTCCGGGAAGCGGAGAATCGCGCGCTTTAGCGGTATCTGCACTCGCGGTCTTTCAGGGGTCACCACAGAATTTGCACTATATAGCACGCTAAGGATTGGGCACCAATTTAAGCTTGCGTATTAGCTGCAGCGATCCACGCGGGAAGCTCGGGGAAATCGGCAACGCAATGTTGCATGATTTCATCATAGATAGCCTGGTCACCGGCGCTGTGCGTTTTTACACTCAAATAGTAATTCTTCTGTTCATGCTTAGCGAATATGACCCATTCCCCGGTCAACTTCTCTTGCCTTTGCCTTTTTTCAATCGGCTCCGTTGCGATTCGACGTGAAAGCTCGTTCACCATGTCCTGCGTAATAACGTCGGATTTCGCTGGATTCCAGGCATCATCGATCAGATTTTTCAGTCCATTCTTGCCCAAAGACAGGAGCATGTTATTCACCAGAAAATGCGCTGAAAAATAATGTTTGTGCCACAGGCCTTTTAGTGGAAGGTTATTAAAGCGCGTTGCCGGTTTAATGCCGTAGGCCGGCTCCCCTGCTTCCACATTCGTCACCGAAGCGATAATATCGTGGGGACTGATGCCGAACTCCTGATCCAGCACATAGCATTGAAACCAGAACAGTTCCGAGATCCGCGAAAGCAGCTCGGAATTGCTGACATAAAACGCTTGGTATGTCTTCAGCTGCTCGGTCGTCACCGTAATATCGCGGCCTTCTATTTTAGTCCTCCATGTTTTCATAAATACCCTCCAGCCGTAGCTGCCATTTTTGTTACGCGGGCACTGCGCCGCTACTCAAGTAGCGAGCATGCTCTTTACTCCACCAAGTACTCAAACGATGCTTGATTCAAGGGCAGTAGCGTATTTAAACATTTCCCCACCTTTTCGCGCCATGCGTAAACATAATGATGCACCGGACCACTTCAAGCGCTTCTTTCCACGAAGAAGAGACAGGGACACCTTAACAGTGCCCCCGCCAGCTCCGGCCTCCAGTTCGGCGCTCGGGTTGCTTCCCAGCATTGCCCTATCCTCCGACTGGCCCAATTTACCTATATACACTCCAGCTCTGGCATTAAAGCGTAAAATCCCCCGAGGGACATGCAAAGGGGCACGCTGCATGCTGCGCTTCGTTGTACTTTGGCATCACCTAATTCAAAAAATCCTCACAGCATTGATGCGCTTCTAGCACCACGGTCCAGTACGTGATAATCCGGTTTATCACGCAGCGCCGCTACCCCGCCGATCTATCGCGTAGCGTCGAAAACATCTGCCTCACGTCATCATCTGTCGCTTCGCGATCCGACGTTTGAGCACTTGTACGAATAATTCTCTCCGACGAATCCGATTCACGCTCTTCCTTTTCCGCAATGCTTTCGGTGAGAAGACCGATTTCGTAACTGAAATCCTTAGTCGTTTTTGTACTCAATTCGTTCAGGGACTCCACGAGTGTGCCCATCTCATCTTCGGTAGTGCACTCCTCTCGCTCACGCGAAACGCCGATTTGGCAATATTTTTGGAAGCTGGCGTCGAGCTGTAAGCGGTCGTCGGGCATCCACCCGGATATTTGACCAGGAAGCTCCCATAAATCCGACCAATCGGCCGCCGTTGCGAATTGAAGGTGGTCCAGCATTGCTAGTAGAATCCGGCGGCATGTTGCAACCCCGTCGCAGGTCGTCAGAAAATAATGGTAGAGAGAGGCCTCTTCAAGAAGACGCAGAACAGCTCGAAAATCCGGAACATGGCCATCCCACTTCGCTATGAGACGGTTTGTCGCCTCAGTGATTAGATTGCACAAGTCCTTTGTTTCTCGACGCTCCGTCTGCTGCATCAGAAAATCGATGCGGGCTTCTTCTCCCATATCAATAGAGTAACCACGTATTCCCGATCGTGTCTTCTCCCACCGGATGGAGGGGCCAAACATCAAGCGCTGTATTGGATCATTGAGCGGCGGGGGAGTTTCTGCAAGGTAACTAGCCAACACACTTGATGCATCTGCGACTGCCAGCCCATCAAGATTATCCAACTGTTTGAAGCGAATGGCGGAAGTCAGAAGATCTTCAATTATCTCACGCGATCCGGCAATGACGCTTGCTACAAATTCTCTGATTGAAGGATTCAGGTAGCTAGCGTGACCAGAGCTGTACTTTAGAAATGCCCCGTCCAGCTCTTTTAAGGCGTTGCGAAAGTCCTCAGGGCCAATCGGTTGATGATATTTTTCGGCGCAGTGACGATGAAGTGAGCGGAATGCGGGTTCAAGATCACCGATGTCAGTATATTCGCCCAGCGTGAAGAAACTGAGAAGTACATGCCGCGCGGAACCTGACAGCTGATTGCGATATGCGTGCATCCAGATTTCGTGCGGAGATTCCAGCAGGCGAGAGACATAGTTTTGATAGTCGCTGGGCGAAACCTCATCCCGACGCAATTCCGTTGAAAGCCACTCAATTAAACGAGGACTGAAATGCTCATGCCGGATGACCTTTAAAAAGAAATCATCTGCTAATACCGCCTCTTTGTATGCGTTTGGAAGCCCGCTGAAATACAGATGGTTATACAGAATTCGGGCCTTTTGCCCAAAACTGTAATCACGCAGTTCGAGAATGTACCTGCTGTCCATCGCCTTGCTTCTCGCAAGCCGTTCCGACAGTTGAAGAGCGCTTTGCAAGAGGTGTTCGCGCGTAGTAAGGACGAACCGACTGTGAGCTGATTGCTGAACCATTTCGATGAAGTCCACAAGCGCCTGATCTTGATTTCGACCAAAGTATTCACCTCGATCGCCCAAGAAGAAGTGGCCTAAGAAATCGTCGTAGTAAAATATTCGCTTCGCATCGCGGCGGAAGAACTTTTTGCCCTCCGCAATGTCCGCCTGAATGGCCACCGGCTCGTACCCTTGCTCAAGATGCGTAAACAGCATCATTTCAGCCAATGTCGTCTTACCTATACCGGGTGCCCCGGAAATTACCGCGATCCGTGAATCGGCAAGTAGCTGCATTGCACGAGGGAAGGCATCACTTTGCACGAAAAGCGACACCTTGCTCTGAATCTTTGATACCTCGAATTCGGTTTGGCACACCTCCGCATTGTGGAGCACACGCTCAATAACGCTCGTACTGGTGAGCCAAAGTTTAAAGTTCGAAGTTTCCACCGCAGGATGCCTGCTTAAGAGCCCCTCAAGATCACCTGCTCCGACGACGTCATTAGCTCTCAACACAAACGGATGTAGCGCTCGGACGATCTCATTTTTATTGTCGGGGGACAATGCTACAGACGTCACCAGGACGTACCGAGACGGCTTCAACCGCTGTATCTTGCCCAATTCATCGGCGACAAGATGGGCTAGGAGTTTCCTGAAACCGGAGCCTACGAAGTGCTTGCATTGAATAATAATCGTTCCATCGCCAGCCGGGGCGTAGCGCAGGTCGATGCCACCGTCCCGCCCCGTTTTGAATGCCTCCAGCGCAACATTCCATTCCGCCTGCAGCAAATCGCGTGTCAGCTCCTCAAAGTCTTGGCTTGAGAGCGATTGAAAGTTATAGCGTGACATCGATCATTCGTTTTTCTGGGCTGGGCATTTTCTTTTCAAATCCTAATTCGCCCGCCTTATCAAGCGCGCCGTTGAGAACCTACAATCCTAAAGTGGCGATCAGCGAGAGAATTCCATTCACAATTTCCACGGCCAGAGCCTTTGAAATAGCCTTCGACGAATGTACCACCTCGTTGCGGACACGCATCCAGGCGTCTACCTTTTCTCTCATATTCCTGTTGACTATCTGACCTTCAAAAGCCTGATCGAGCAGACTCCGCATTGATAGAGGGCGTCGAGCGTCGGGCCAGGGGACTTTATTAAACCGTTCGCGTAATTTCGTCTCGAAGAGCGTCATCGCCGCTATAACCGCCGCGCGATACTCCCTCGCATCTAACAACCGCCGCGGTTCGGCCTGTCGTTCGACCCCTGTAGCCTCCGCTATAGCCTGCAATGCACCGCCAAGTTCGGCGATAAATCCTTCAACGCCTTTACTCAGCACGTTCGGGCGTCTCAGGATTCGCAGGCTGCGAACAGAAACCGGTTCTTTGTCTTTCTCATTGACCACAACTATGAGCTGAAATGGCTTCCGTTGAGATTGGTCCTTGTCGGATGCATTCAGTCTAGCAATCGCCATGCGAAATTCTGCCATAGTCCAGTCAGAACTGACTTCGATTACCATGACGGTGGCACGGTCTATCAGCGCATCGATTTTTGCACTGATATTGTCACCGGGTGAAATCACATCATCGGCCGTGACGGGCACAAAGCCAGCCTGCTCAACAACGGGGAAAACACGTTCGCGATAAAAGGGAAGCAAGTCTAACGGCAGCGAGAAGAAGCATAGGCGGGTAGTCGCGTCACGCGGCAGAAGCAGCTCTCGAAGTGGCTGCTCTTCCGTGACCTTGCTAGCTGAGATGACATTGTCCCTGACGTATTCTCGCAGCTCCCGAAATGTCGCCGCGAGGACTTCACCGTATTTTTCCTTTGATCCCGGCAGGTTTATGACTTTTACGCCGCGTCTCTCAAATCGCGCTATGTCTGCAGGCTTGGCATTCACCGCGATTGTGTAAGCCATGCGCCGCGTCTTACCCAGCCTCTGACTGACAACATGCCAAATCTGGCGAAAATCTGGGTCATCAAGGCTGTACCCAACGAACACTGCGGTCTTGGTGATTAGCTGGTTCGCCAAGTAGGTGGCCAACAGTGGATAGTTGGCGAGAAATCCGTCGTAGTCTGCTTCGCTGACTACGAGGCGACCGGGGTGACGTAAATCCCCGTGCAACTTAAGCAACAGTGTTCCGGCGTTACCCGCATCGATCGACAACTGCTCCTCGTCCACCACCGGATAGACATATCGCGGCGTCAGTTCATATTGCCGTTCGAGCAAAAAATCGAAATTGGTCGTACACACGATATCGAATGGAATCGTGCAGAATTCTTTGTGAACATCTCCCGGAACCGCATCTTTGATGAAAAGAATATCCGATAGCTTTTCAATAAGCCGAGCCCGCCCGAACTCATGCTCATACGCCGATATTCCGTCTAGGATACTGGTTGCTGAGAAATCGCTGAGCTCATCCGTTAGCTGCTTACCCATTCCCGCCCATAGGGGCATCTTGCGACCACCTGAGACGACCGCATTCAAAGACATGCCGGCACCTACCACGGGCAGCCATTTTCCGTTGACTAGATCGCCAAGTACCGGTTTAGGGAAATAGGGAAGGTATTTTGGAGCCACTTTTAAATCCTGATCCGCTCGATTTCATCAAGGCTCACCTGATCGTTACGCCGGTCGTAAAGGCCAGTTGTGCGCGCACTCTCATGGTTTGCCATCTGCTGTGCAATTTCTAGTTTACCGCCATTGCGCAAGTATTCCGTTATACCCGTCGCCCGGAAGGAGTGGTTGCCAATCTTAGTTGGAATACCGGCCTCCACGGCGCGGCGGCCGATCATGCGGTATGCGTCCGACTGCGTCATTGACCGCACCGAGAGCACGCCTGTACGTCCCTGCACCGTGCGAAACAAAGCTACCTTACCGCCGCCGGCAATTTGGGCGCGTTCCAGATAGGCATGCAGGTATTCATCGAGATTATGGTGGCACGGCATCTCATGGAGCTTGCCGCCTTTCTCATGCAAGCGCACCCAGGTGCGGCGCCCCTGTACATAGACATCCTCGACCCGCATCTTGAGGACTGCCCCTACCCTTGCAAACGTAAACACCATCAGCGCGATGAATGCGCGGTCACGCAGCCCTATCAGCGATACCGGCTCGATTGCGTCGAGCAGCGCCCTGGCCTCTTCAGCGGTGAGCACCGGCGTCTTGCCTTTCTTGACGGAATATTTTGGGCCGCGGACGGATGCTGCCGGGTTGCCTGCAACGACCTGGCCGACGACGAGCCAGTCAAAGAGCATACGGATTCCGGCGAGCTGCACCTTCACGGAGGGCGCAGAGAGCCGTGTCAGCAACGTCTCAATATAAGCAGCCACATGCACCGGCTCGATCGTGCGGAGTTCATTTATCCCGTTCTGGTCACACCAAATCGAAAAATTCGCAGCAGCACGCGCGTAGGCTTTGCGCGTATGAGGATTACGGATGTTGGCGGTGAAGAATTCGATGAAGCGCTTTGCAGCATGCTCGTTTGGCGCAAACAATGCCGGCAGTGCAACCGACGACCCCGGACCCACATTTACGAGTGCTCCAACCATCCCTGTCATCAACTATCCAGTTTATGAATGATAACGTCCTTTATCATTCACTAGTATAGATCACTAGAACAAACTGCCATTCGCCTTCTTCGATTGTTGAAAGTTCTGGGATGTTGCACGAAAAGCACAATGCCGGCTACCGCGCCCACAGAGGAGGACAGACAACAAGGCCTAGACCCAACAGAGAATATACGACAACGAATGCACTTGCGTTCGAGAACTGCACGTACCAAATCATCGATCGCAAAGCACGACCGTTGCCAACTCCGGAAGAACATCTTCATCAAACGTTGGCCTTAGGCAACCTCTGTGACATTTGTCGACTCCATCTGCGCTAGTGCCTACCCGACAAAGTTCGTCGTCACATGATACTGGCCGTTTGGCTGGACGCGAAAGAGGATGTCACCATCGCGACGTGTCGTAAGTACATGCCGCCGCCCACTCTGATTCGTAATTGCTATTCCGTCTCCTGAAACAATCGGACGATGATCGACATCTTGAGTATCATGAACAATTGACTTGTCAGAAATGACTACTGCCTGGGGCTTCCAGTGTTCAAAAGCGTCGGGACAAAAGCCGCTTTCTCGCCCGTGATGTGACGCAACGTAAATCGTGGTGGTTTGTAACTCGGCTCTGAAGTCGGATCTTTGCAGGAGGGCTCTCCATCCCGCCTTTTCAATGTCACCGGGGAACATGATTTTGAACGGACCATATCGGATGAAAAAGACGCAGCTAAGGTCATTTGTATTCATGAAGGCGGGGAAGGTGTTGTGGAACGCCCGGACCGTGATGCCGCCCATCGCTTGGTCAAATGGTATCCCGACTCCATAGCCAAATCCGCTGCGCATGCGGAGATACGCCTCCGCATCTGCCGTTAATGGACCGCTCGTCTCCTTGAGGATGCGCAACGTTCCCGGGGCCACCTGCGTATTAGAAATCAAGTGCTGCACGCTGATGCCGCTATTGATCAGATTGTCCAAGTCGCTAAGGTGATCCTGATCGGCATTTGTGATAAGCAGATAATCAACCTGACTTCGATTGAGCTTGTTGCGTATGAAATCACTAGGCCGCCATCCGCTTGTTACATTATCGCCGCAATCGATCATCGCGAGTGCATTGCTCGGGCCGATCGCCATCGCACAGGCGCCGTGCTCAACGTCAAATATTCGGAGATTCATCACGGTGCAGATTCTTTCACGCGATAGAGCCCCACATATCCCTGACCGTTCTTGATGGACAGATCCGCGCCCTTCGCCCGAGCGAAGGTCTCATTTTCGACATATACGTCAATCGCCCCATCGACGATTTCCAAAACAACATTTCCGGCCTGGTTACTGGTAATGTAATCCAATCCACGGCCGCTCCACGCGGAGTAAGCCAGATGCTCCGAGGGGGCACATCCAAATAACGTCAGCTTTGGTCTAATCGTATCGAGAAATTCAAACTCCCGGTCTGAGTGGCGCCCATGATGTGGGGCGATCATCACCGAGCAGTTCTTTACGTCCGATTCGTAGTGCTCCAAGACGTAATCCCATGTCGCGTCGTGCGCATCGCCGGGTAGCAATATCCGGCCACCGGCGGATCGATATAGCAGCACAAACGAACCATCGTTAATGTCATCGCCGGCGGATGCCGCAGCAACAAGGGCGTCATCTGGCGCGAGGATAAAGAGGCCGTCGCCCCCACCTGTGCCATCTTGGCCGCGATTTGCCAATTGGAATCGTGCGCCGGCCCGCTTTTTATGACTGTTGGTGGAGGTCTCTCCGTCGCGCAATTTTTCATAGCGCTTCCAGTCATCTTCCTTGTAGGGCGAGTTATCTCCGAACTCGGGTGCGTCCCGCGTCACACCGGTATCCCAGAAATTATGGACACTCACCGCATCGAAGAGAGCATCAAGGCCATCCATGTGATCCATGTCGGGGTGACTTAAAACGAACCGCCATAGTTCTGTGATTCCGAGACTGCTCAAGTAATCAATAGGATTCGTCGGATACCCGCACATCCCGAAGTTTCCCTTGGGATTGATGGCCCGTTCGATAGCAAGCTCTAGCTTCTTTATTTTTTGTTGGATGTTTCCGTCACAGATGTCCACCATCGTGACGCGACCGCTGAGGTGACGGATAATCGTGCAATCTCCTGGAGCTACATTTAGGAAATGCACAGATGGCATGATCTCTCACTCCAATGTTCTGAACAGAGCGATCGCGTACTCGTCCGCCGCTTGCCTAACAAATGCGGGGTTCACCACCGCAATCCAAAACACCAGATAGACGAGATTCAGCGCCTCGACGACATAGATCGGCCACCGTGTTGTGGCATCTTTCAACACATCGTCAACCGTATGCATTGGCAATAAAGCGCCATGCCACCAAA
Organism: Gammaproteobacteria bacterium; assembly: GCA_003134045.1. Classification (GTDB taxonomy): domain Bacteria; phylum Pseudomonadota; class Gammaproteobacteria; order Steroidobacterales; family Steroidobacteraceae; genus Bog-1198. The sequence continues at coordinate 2,890 of PLAH01000006.1, read as the reverse complement.
TCAGTCCAGTGACGACCATCACTAGGCCGGTAATAAAAATTCCCAGAGTCTTCAAGCCAAGCAAATTTCGCCGAAATCCATACAGCCCGTTTTCTTTATGCAGCATTGCGTACTTGGCATCGCGACGAAACTCGATGAGTCGCTTGGTAGCTGATCGGTATCGCTCGTCTGCGTCTTTGGAATCTTGGGCTTCAACATCGGCGCTTGGCAGCACCAAGCCTTCACACAGCGCCACCAGTTTTTGGTGATAGCGTGCCTTCGTGTATTTTTCAATCGTGTCATCACTATGACGCAGCAGTACTGTAGTTCGCCAGCCGCCCCAGGCACTGGTCAGGCGGGGTTCCAGCGCTTTTCCGCGCGAACGTGCGAGGCTGACTAGCACTGTTAATCCGCCGAAAAACACAAAGGCGCTTAGAATGGCTTCTGCTAAATCTCTCGTGATTATCCCAGGAAGCAACACCGCGACGGTCCACGCAATCGGGGCAATCGTAAGGAGCGCTGGATAAAGGCGCGCAACTCGACTGTAAGGATCAAGTGCCCGCGATATGCTATTTGAGATTGAGTGAAAGACGTCGGCAGCGCTCATACAGTCACAACCCCCCCTTGAATGCCCTGTCGAGAATTGCCGGAAGCAAGGCATCCAATTCGGCGGCGGTTTCGGTTTGAAGCGCTCTTACCGAATCGAGTTTGGATTGAAGTGCGTCGAGTTCGGCCACAATTGTGACCTGCTGCTCCATTGGCGGAAGCGGCAGCAAGAAATGCGGAGCATCGCCGACACGAATGTGCGGATGCGTCTGCCCTCTACCGCTCGCCATGATTTGGTCTGTGAAACAGGGGCTATTCAAAAAATGTAAAAGGTAGCGACTCTGTATCACACGATTTTCTATCCGGAGCAGCATTAGACGTTGCGTTAAACACACCGAAATGCCTTCCGGAAGCAGACACACGTTTCCTACGGGCGCCTCCCGTGTAAGAACGATGTCGCCTGCTTGTGGTATTTGGCGACGATTCCACGAACCAAAATCGTCGGGGGTCATGTACCAACGGCGTTGTAGATCAAGTCGATAGGGTCTGATGTTTGTTGTTTTTAACCCCAGCAACCCAGTATCGACTTCCGAAAAATTGGGAGTGTCGTTGACGCAATCGACCATGTGGGTAAGAACGGAACCTAAGGTCGTCCAACACCATCCTGTCGGAAGGGCATATGGACCATTGTCAAGAATCTGCGGCTTGTGAGGATAGGCGTTATTGTTCTTAGCCTCTTGATAGCCGGCATGCGCAGTTGCCGCTTGCTTCATAAGTTCTTGCCCACTCGCCTTGAACGGCACTGGGCTTACAAGCCGCCCATCGAAGGCAATCCTGAGGGTTGCTGGCCAGTGCGCTTCGACTTCTTCCATCGCAGTAGCCCTCAGGCGGTGTGCCACCACTACCTTCTTGGCCAGTTCCTCGATGCGTGCAACGATGCGGCGCTGTTCATCGAGCGGCGGAAGCGGGATGCTCAGGGCCTTGAAGCGGTCTTCTGAAAGTCTGACACGATTGGTTGTGCCCTCGCTTGCGCGTTTGCACAACTCAACAAACAATGCGGTCTTTGACATCCAACCAAGAAAGCCCGCATCAAGACGGTCTTCGTCTACATCGAACAGAGGGAAATCGTTAGTGACGACAGCGCCATCCAGCTCTTCGGGGATTAGGCCGCTTGCACCGTGTCGCGCATCAATACGCGAAATGATGAACTGGCCCGATTTGACTTCGTAGCGGCGGTCAGCGGCGATCTCAACGCCTTGCACTTGACGACGCTCAACGACGCCCTTGCCGTTGATGCGAACCGTCACTTCTTTGTAGGTCACTTCGGGGTCGAGTGGAATTAGATGCTCAGAACGACGGAGCACATCACCAAGAGCAACGGTCGGCCAAGTCGCACTCATGCGCTTGCCCCTAGAGCAACCTTAATCTCCCGCATCAGCTCGGCGATTCGCAGCTCTTTCTTCAAGATGTCGTCGGCAAGCTGATCTGGCGGTAGGTGCTCGAAATCCACTCTGGCGCGCGGGTTCTTGCGGTCAAGGTTACAGTTGGCTTCCAGAAGCTCTTTGGCGGACACTTTCCACGCCTGCTCGTTCTCCTCGCGCTTCCTCCACCATGCCATGCAGCCCTTGAACTCCTCAAACTGCACGGGCTGGGTCTTCGTGTAATTTTTGCGGCCCTCGGGCAAGGGCTGTTCGTAATACCAGACTTCCTTTGTCGGCCCGGAGCGGTCGAAAAATAGGATGTTGGTCGGGATGCTTGTATAGGGTGCGAACACGCCGTTGGGTAGCCGCACGATGGTATGAAGGTTGAACTCCTTAAGCAGCTCCTCCTTGATTCGTGCGCAAACACCGTCGCCAAACAACGTTCCATTGGGCACAACAACGGCCGCGCGCGCGGGTCGCTTAGCGGACGTTGGCTGGCGCTTGAGTTTCCGCATAATGAGCTGCAGAAACAGCATGGCCGTTTCGGATGTTTGCCGATCCTCTGGGAAGTTACCCTGGATGCCTCTTTCTTCCTCGCCCCCGAAGGGCGGGTTNNGTGAGGATCACATCGACGCGCTCTTTTTCGCCGATTTCGGAGAGCTTAAAGCGCAGTGCGTTGCCAGGGTCAATCTCAGGGGCGTCGAGTCCATGCAGCAGCAAGTTCATCTGACACAGAAGATAGGGCAGAGACTTCGGTTCGCAGCCAGCGAGGGTTTCCGTCTGGAGTTTCTTACGGTCCCCGACCGTCTTCACCTGCCGTTCGAGGTAGCTGTACGCTTCGACCAGAAACCCGCCTGTGCCGCTCGCGGGGTCGAGCACGGTCTCGCCGAGGCGCGGATCGGTGACCTCGACCATAAAGCGGACGACGGCGCGCGGCGTGTAAA
>PLAH01000159.1 GCA_003134045.1 Gammaproteobacteria bacterium | reverse complement strand
GGTTCGGGGGGGCGGACCCTGCGCACGACGGAGCGCGCGAGGCGTTATCGGCGGGCCACGCGATGCTGCAAAGTTTCAGCGAATTGGCCGCCCGCTGGCGTCAGGAGTTTGCGATCGATACCGGCATCGGCGTAGGGCTGCATCTGGGCGAAGTCGCGATGGGGTTGCTCGGCCCCCCGGGGAGGAAGTCCATGACGCTGGTTGGCGATACGGTCAACGTTGCCGCGCGCCTGTGCAGCCGCGCCCGGGCAGGAGAGGTATTGTTGTCCTGCACGGTCGCCGGCGCGCTGGACATCGACGGCGGGACCCGGGAGATTTACATCGGTCCGATTCCGGTGCTGCAGCTGCCGCAATTCGCCCTGCGCGGGCGAAGCGCGCCCTTGGACATCTGGTGCGTCCCCGCGACCGAGCGCGTCGCCTTTTAGCAAAGCTCTGCTAAACCTCGGGGGCGCAGCGCCCTCGTGGCGGAATCGGTAGACGCAACGGACTTAAAATCGGTGGTGTCAACCGGGATTTTCTCGCGGAAAGCCGGAAAAACTCGGGGTTCTCGAGCGGGCTCCAACTGGCGCTTTAGGGCCTAGGTGTCACCTGAGGGCCGGCTCGAGCGCAACAGTTAAGCAAGTTCTTCGCGGCTGCGCGACAATGCGCCCGGAGTTAAACCACGCCCGAGTGGTGGAATTGGTAGACACAAGGGACTTGAAACAATTTGAGCCCTTCGGAGGAAACCCCGAAGGTGTAGCCCGTCAAATTCGGCGAACGCCCTGGATAGCACGAGCATCCGAGCCAACGCCGAGCCAAGCCTCGAATCGTAAGATTCATGGGAAGGTGTAGAGAGCAGACGGCGGGCACCTAAAGCTGCAAGCTACGGTGAAGGCGTGCTCCAGACCACGAACAGTTTATGCGCTGGCGGCGAAAGCTGAAGTGGCAAGAAAATCCCTCGACCTCACGGTCATGCCGGTTCGACTCCGGCCCCGGGCACCACCACTTTGGGAGTGTTCCTGTCGATACAGGAATGCTCTTCGGGAGTCGAACTTTGTTGCTACGAACCAGGAGGCCGGGAGTTCGACAACTTGGCCGTAGGCCAAGTTGATCGCCCGCAGGGCGACCCCGAAGGGGTGAGGCCGAAGGCCGAATAATCTCTCCGGGCACGCCATAAAATCAATGTCTTACACGTGCGCCGGTCCTGACGGTTTTGCGTAAGTGACTAATAAGTGATCGGCGGTCTCAAGCGGTCAGCGAAGCAGCGTCGTGCCGCCGCCGTAATTTTCTCTGGAATGGTGAACCGGCGGTTGAAAGCCCAGCCTCTCTAGCCTTACACGGGCCGTTTTCCGTCCAATTGCTACTCAGACCTCAATGTTCTTATTTATTTTGTGGCGCACTACCGGCACATAGCTGGCAAATGGGCAGAATAGCGAATGAGCTTGCTGCTGCATTGCAACTGCGGGGATGCTGAGGACCGCTGCATGATGCGGACTCTTGAGCGCTTTGCCCTGGCTGCTGGTCGAGGCATTCAGATCTTCGAACCCAGATACCTGGTCTCGGCGGCGCATGTGAAGGCCTCAATCCAGCGAGACGATTGGAGCTGCTTATGACCGTGTCAACGAAATTTACATTCGACGAGACACAGCGCATGCGCGCCCGGCAGAGCGCTGCCCCAACCGGGCTAAGAGCCTGGCTGACTAGGTTCACTGAACCGCACATTCTATTTCCGGCGCTCACCGTTCTGGTACTCGGCTTGATCTGGGGCGCCACTTTGAATCTGATCAAAATCGAGCGCGCCAATGCGGCCACGGCCGCCGGCGCAGCCACTCTGGATCTCCTCAACACGTATGAGGCGCAGGTCGTGCGTGCCCTGCGGGAAATCGATCAGACGCTCAAGCTCGTCAAATATGAAACCGAAACCAGTGGAGACAGTGCAGCTCTCGCAGACTTGAAGGCCAGGAGCTTGTTGCCGCCGGACCTGCTCTTCGTCGTCAGTGTCGTCAACACGGAGGGAACCGTTGTTGCCACTACCCGGCCGGCCGAGGCGCCCTCCGTGTTCAAGCCAGCAGTGCGGCGGCTGCATGAGGATGAGCTCTGGGTGGATCCACCGCGCAAAGATGCTCTCTCCGGAGAATGGACGTTGCAATTCGGCCGCGCACTCAATGCCGCCGACGGCGCGGCGGCCGGCGCCGTGCTGATCACGGTCGATGCCTCCTATTTTGTCAGCGGCTACGATCCTTCCAGTTTGGGTAAGCAGGGCGTCCTCGCCCTGGTGGGAGTCGATGGCGTGTTTCGGGCACGACGCACGGGAGAGCGCGTCACGGCCGGGGATACGATCGATTACGCGAGCATCGTACCCGGCGCGGATCAAGCGGAGCCTGCGCTCACACTCGCGGCGAACCGTTGGGACGGTGTGCGCCGCTACACTGGCGTACAGAAACTCTACGCGTTTCCACTGGCGGTGATCGTCGGCTTGTCGCAAGACGAGCAGTTGGCAGCCGCGCGTCACGACGCGCAGGTCTACCTGTGGCGCGCGGGTGCGGGCAGCGGCTTACTTATATTGCTCACGACCGTATTGGGACGCATGAGCTGGCAGCTCGCGCGCGGCCGGGTACGTGAGACCGAAGCCAAGCTAGCCAATGCGCTGCGCATCGAGTACCTGGCCTACCACGATGGCCTGACGGCACTCCCCAATCGCAGTCTCTTCAACAAGCTATTGGGTCAAGCGATCAGTCAAGCCCAGCGTTACAACAAACCACTGGCCGTGGCGTTTATCGATCTGGATCGATTCAAACAAATCAACGATACCCTGGGGCATGATGCCGGCGATGAATTGCTCAAAGAAGTTGCCAGCCGCCTCAAGACCTGCTTGCGCGACAGTGATGTCGTCGCGCGTCTGGGCGGGGATGAGTTCGTGGTGCTGTTGACGGACTTGGAGGAGGAGAAATACGCGGCGACCGTGGCGCAGAAAATACTCACCGCCATTGCTAGGCCATTTGTCCTGTTGGGCCAGGAATTTCGCGTGACGGCGAGCATCGGCATCAGCACGTATCCGCTGGATGGGCAGAATGAGAAGACGCTGACAAAAAACGCCGATATCGCGATGTACCAGGCCAAGGAGGACGGGAAGAACAATTTTCAATTCTATTCCGAGAAGCTAAACGCGAACTCGCTCGAGCGCCTTACCTTGGAATCGGGTCTCCGGCACGCGTTCGAGCGCAATGAGTTCGAGCTTCACTATCAGGCCAAGCGTGATATCGCCAGTGGCGAGATCACGGGCATGGAGGCCCTGCTGCGCTGGCGGCATCCGGATTTGGGCATGGTCGCACCCATGCAGTTCATTCCGGTGGCGGAAGAAACCGGTCTGATCGTGCCAATCGGCAAATGGGTGCTCAAAACTGCCTGCCTGCAGAACGTTGCCTGGCAGAAGCAGGGCCTGCATCATCTGAAGATCGCCGTGAATCTTTCAGCACGCCAGTTCTTCGATGAATATCTGTTGCGCGACGTAGCCGACATCCTCAAATCTACCGGCATGCAGGCGGGTCTGCTGGAGCTTGAAATCCATGAGAGCTTGCTTATCCATGACATTGAAAAGACACTCAAGATTCTTATCGCGATGAAGGCCCTAGGCGTCAGGATCGCCATCGATGACTTTGGGGCGGGGTTCTCATCGCTCTCCACCCTGCAGCGATTCCCGCTCGATACCATCAAGATAGATCGATCGTTCATTCGGGACATCGCCACACCGGGCAAAGACAGCACTTTGACTGATGCGATCATCTCAATGGGCAGGAGTTTGAGCCTGACGGTCGTGGCGCAAGGGGTCGAGACCCGCGAGCAGGCAGAATTCTTGCGCGAACACGCCTGCGATGAATTTCAGGGATTTTATTTCAACAAACCCGTACCTGCACAGCAGTTTACCGAACTGTTACAGGCGCAAACGGCAGGCACTACCTATGTCGGTTCGCGCGCGGCGCTGGCAAAAGCAGGGCACTGATTCTTAAGTCTTGTTGTTTCACACTGCCACTGAACGAGAATCAGTTATGCAAGACCTTGAGCCACTGTCCATCCGAGCAACCTTCTGCATGGCGCTGATGCTCGCAGCGGGCAGCGTGGCCCGCGCCGATAACGTTATCAACACGAGCATTAGCGGCTTCGGTACCGTGGGCGGCACCTTCACGAGCGATGGCAATTACGCCTACCGTCATGACGTCACCGAATTCGTAGGTGCGACCAATACGTTCGATGTCGGCCTTGAATCGCGGCTCGGCGTGCAGGCCATAGTCGATTTCGGTTCAGGCTTCTCGGTCACCGCCCAGGAGGTCGCGCGCCGACGCGAGAGCACCAATTTCAATTTGGACACCGCATGGCTGTATGCCTAGTATGTCCCAACCCCTGACTGGCAGTTTCGCGTCGGACGGGTCGTACTTGCGACCTTTCTTCTATCAGATTCACGCGAGATCGGCTACGCCGCGCAATGGTTTCGAGCGCCCAACGAAATCTATGGCCCCAATCCGTTCAACTCACTCGATGGCGGCCAAATCCTGTGGCGGCACAACTTCGGCGAGATCGTGGTGAGGCTCCAATCAGCCTACGGCACTACCAGCGCGCAGGTAAACTTTAACGGGGAAACGCATTCCAGCCATTCAAACTACACCTTCAACGCCTCGGCCTCGCTCGAGTACGGCAATTTCTTGGTGCGCATTGCGCGAACCAGGTCGAACACGCCGGCTGCACTTCCCGTAACCGCCACCGACACGCTCGCCTTCAATTTACAGGACCGCTACGATACCGTGGGAGCGCAGTATGACGATGGCCGAGCCATCGTCATCGGCGAATGGGCGAAGCGCAGCGAGCCCAATGTCCCGAGACTGCCGTTCCCCGTGGCCGTTTCCACTCAGTGGTACCTCGCCGGCGGCTGGCGATTCGGCAAGTTCACCCCGATGGTGATCTTTGGAGATTTCAAGCCAGGTGATTCGCTGGAGGAGCCAGCCGCTAATTTACGCACCTGGTCGGTGAATCTGCGCTACGACGTGGTGCGCAATGTCGCGCTCAAGGCCGAGATCTCCCGCCCCCAAGCGAACGACGATGTTTACTGGGTTAACCCGAATATTCAATCGCAGGAGCGCATCAACGTGTACAGCTTCGGCGTAGATTTCGTATTTTAAGACGTCTCCCATGAGTAAGACATTCCACAGGTGGCGCCTCGGACTCTTAGCGATCGTTGCCACCGCGGCCAATGCTCACGCCGCCGAGATCGTCGTGGTGATGGGGCGGGGAGCGGTTGCGCTCACTAAGGATCAGGTCGCGAGTATCTACCTCGGCCGCAACAACAACCTAAAGCCGGTTGATCTGCCCGAATCAAACCCACTTCGCGCAGCGTTTTACAAAAAAGCCACCGATCGCGACCCGCCTCAGATCAAGGCCGTATGGTCGCGACTCACCTTTACCGGCCAAGGCCAGCCGCCCAAGGAGCTCTCGGACTCTGCCGCGATCAAAAAGGCGGTCGCGTCGGATCCCAAGGCCGTCGGATACATCGATAAAGCGGACCTCGACGACTCCGTCAAAGTGGTGTTGGAGTTAAATTGACCCATGGTGGGGAAACATTCCCATTAAGGTCGGCGGGAAAGATGGCGGGGTGGTGGAATTCTGGGAGTGCGTAAATCCCCGAAAAGTAAATCCGCGCTCCGATGGTTTTCGACTGTCTACAGCTTAAACGACACGACGGTCAGACTCGGCGCCGCGTGGCTCCTCTGGGGCTACGGAGTCGCCCTTGGTGTCGCCGTTGTGATGGCGGCACGCGCGAAGCGCAACATGGCAGTCGCACTCGATCGGGTGTAACGAACTGCAGTTGAAATTGGCCCCGGCCGAATTTCATCCTCGCTGCTCCCTGTCCTTTACGACTGACCTGTCGCGGCCAGCGTGTCAACTCGAGCGATGCCCTAACCGGGCGTCAGGAATGGCCCCCAAAGGTGTCGAACTTATAACGACGTACGTGCTTCCGATCATTCTGCGTTCGAAGTTAGCTACTACGTCATGAAAGGCCTGAACGTCAAGTCAGTCTATGGATCGTGGAATCCGGCATGACCCACGGCTAGAGCGGATTCGCGTCCGTCACGCGTGCGCCTAACGCTGTCGATGGGTGACGCGCGTGACGCGCACTCAAAAGTTGACGCGCAATTGTCTTCCGAATTCCGCAGAATACAGCATGCCTCAACGCATCGTCATCGTCGGCGGCGGTTTCAGCGGTACCGTACTCGCGGCCAGTTTGCTGCGCCGACTGCCATCGGACGCGCCTGCCGAGGTGGTGCTCATCGAGCGCAGTCCCGTCATGGGCCGCGGCGTCGCGTATGCGGTGCGAGATTGGCCGTACTTGCTCAACGTGCCGGCGGGACGCTTGTCCGTTGATTCGAAGGAGCCGCTGCAGTTTTTGCGGTTCGCGCAGCGAACATTGCCCGACGCGGACGCGGAGGATTTCCTGCCGCGCGAGTTGTACGGCGATTATTTGCAAGAGGTATTGTCTCGTGCCGAGCGCGACGCGCCGGCGCAGGTACGATTCACGCGCATCGTTGGCGAGGTGTGGCGTATTTCGCCGTGCGCGGCCGATGCAGCATTCGAGCTCGAAGTTGCCGGTCGCGACAGCGTATTGGCTGACCGCGTGGTGTTGGCCGTGGGCAATCCGCCGCCGGCGACGATGCCTTGGGCGCGCGCCGTCCGGGATCATCCCGGGTATCGTGCAGATCCGTGGGCGTTGCCGCGGCGGCTCGGACCGGAGCAAGCGGTGGTAATTCTCGGCAGCGGCTTGACCATGGCGGATGTCGTCACGTCGTTGGGCGACGATGCGGAGCGTGCGCCGCGAATGGTCAGCATCTCGCGCCACGGGCTCCTGCCTCTGCCGCAGTCGAAGTTCGGCGCGCCGGCGCTGCAGAGCGACGGCCTCGAGTTGGCGCGCGCGGGGACGATCCGCGAATTGCTGGCGGCGAGCCGCGCATTGGTCGGTAAGGGTGACGAACTTGGCGGCGATTGGCGCGAGGTGGTCACTTTGATCCGCCACTTGGCGCCGCAGCTCTGGCGACGTCTGCCTGAGGTCGAACGGCGGCGTTTTGTGCGGCACCTGCGGAGTTACTGGGATGTGCACCGCCACCGCCTGCCGCCGCAAATGGCGTCTCGGCTGGATGCGCTGCGGCGTAGCGGCCACCTCGAAGTCAATGCCGGCCGTATCGTGGCCATGCAGGCTGACGCCGATCGATTGCGGGTGACGTGGCGACGCCGCGGCAGCGCGGTGCTGCGCACGTTGGTGGCGGACGTGGTAGTCAACGCCATCGGTCCGGATTATTCAGTCAGACGCTCGGAAAATTCGCTGCTCAAATCGCTGCGCGATGCAAAATTGATCTCCGAGGATGCCTTGGAGCTCGGATTGCGCACGACCCTGAACGGGGTATGCGTCGCTGCGGACGGTACGGCCAATCACCCCTTGTACTACCTGGGGCCGATGTTGCGGGCCGATCACTGGGAGGCAACCGCTGCGGCGGAACTGCGCGATCACGCGGAGCGAATGGCGCAGCACATGGCCGCGGGTTCCGAACCCTGATCGCAATGGCTCCGCATAATCCGTCGCACGTGACCGGCGCATGACCGCCCAGCGCAGCCGTTTCATGCGCGCGGTGTCTCGTGCGTCCGAATCGGCATCCACCCCTCTCCACCAATCGAAACGCGGGTGATAAATCGCTCCATTACGCCGTATAATCCGGATGCTGAAGGCTACACTCGCTCGCAGTGGCCGTGTGTCACGTAGTTGAAATGGCATTGTCACTTCCCAGCTTGTTGTCTCGCTTCGCGCTCGCTCCGACGGATCTGCTGCGCGACGCCACCTACCGCCGTCTCTGGACGTCGATTCTGATTGCATCGTTCGGCGGCCAGGTGACGTTGCTCGCTCTGCCGCTGTCGGCGGCCGTGTTGTTGCATGCGACTCCCACGCAAATGGGCTTGCTCACCGCGATGGAGATCGCACCCTTCGTGCTGTTCTCTCTGCCGACGGGCGTATGGCTGGATCGCATGCGCAAACTCCCGATCTACGTGGTGGGTGAATTGTCGATCGCCGTGACGGTCGCCACGGTGCCCATCGCATGGTGGCTGGGATGGCTGTCCATGAAATGGCTGTATTTCGTCGGGTTCACGATCGGCGCCGTCAACACCACCGCCGGCAGCGCTGCGCAAATCGTGTTGACGCAAATCGTGCCGCGAGCACGCCTGGTGGAGGCGCATGCGAAAAACGCGTTGGCGTCGTCGACGGCGGAGGTCACCGGCCCCGGCGCGGCGGGCGCGCTCATCAAAGTGCTGGGTGCGCCCGTGGCGTTGTTGGCGGACGCCGTGCTGCTGCTGATCTCGGCGTCCATATTGCGCGGTGTCAAGGTCGTGGAAACGCATCGAGCCTCGAAGGCGAAGTTCTGGCCGGCCATGCGCGAGGGACTGGATTTCGTGCGCGGCCACCGGCTGCTCATCACGATGGCGACGTGCGTTGGCATCTGGCAGATGTGCAATCAGGCCGCGATGGTGGTGCAGATTCTCTTCGCCACCCGCCAGCTGGGGCTCACGGAGCGAGGCGTGGGCTTGAGCTACGTCGCGCTCGGAATGGGAACCGTGGCGGCGAGCGCGGTGGGCTATCGGGTCGTGCGCCGCTTTGGCAACGGACCGACGCTCGTCTTGGGTTTCGCCGTGAGCGGCGTGGGCTGGCTGGTGTTGTCGGTGGCACCGCTCAACGCCTTTGGGATCGCCGCCTACGTGTATATGTTGATGTCGTTCGGCGTCGGCGCCGTCTTCATCTTCATCAACTTTCTATCGTTGCGCCAATCGGTGACGCCGGCACCCATGCTGGGCCGCATGACGAGCACCATGCGTTGGCTGATATTGATCCCCGCCGGTCCGGGGGCGTTGTTGGGCGGTTGGCTGGGCGAGCGATTCGGACTGCGGGTGGCGCTGGGGTTTGCCGGCGGCACCGCCATTCTGCTCGCGCTGGTGGCGCGCCGCCTGCATGTGATTCGCAGCGTGAGGACGCTGCCCACCCTGGCGGCCGAGGCCGTGACACCCTATGCTGCCGAGGGAGGCGTCACGTAGCGTGAATGGCTGCGGCCCGCGGGAAGTGTGACGCATGTTAAGTTTTTGCAATCAGCGTTCTTCGGAAGGCGGTGTAGTCCTACAGACATGCATCCGGGGTCAACCGACCATACATACCGCGCGTTCTGGCGTATGAGTCGGGGCAGTCGTCCGACGGAATCATGTAAGGAGTATTGAATGAAAAGTAGAACACGAGCATTGCTCTTGAGTCTGTGCATCGCGGGCAGCGCCGGCGTTGCGCCCACGCTGGCATTCGCAGGGATTGGCATCGATATCAACATCGCGCCGCCGGCCCTTCGAGTCGAGGAGGTACCCGTCGCGCGTCCCGGCTATGTTTGGGCCCCTGGGTTTTGGGACTATCGCGGGCATGGACACGTCTGGGTTCCCGGACACTGGGTCGGCGAACGTCGAGGCTATCACTGGGTACCTGACCGTTGGGATCAACGCGGCGAACGTTGGCACCATGAGCGCGGCCACTGGGAGCGATGAGATCGGCGGCGCGTCCTGCGGGCGCGCCGTTCTTGAACGGCGGCGTGCGTGGCGACCCGAATAGGCCTCATTTCAGATACGCATGGCTTGCTGCGTACCGAGGCCGCCGCATTCTTGCGTGGTTGCAGCCGAATCATCCATGGCGGGGATATCGGCGGCCGGGAGATTCTCGATGAATTACTGGGCATCGCACCTCTGACCGTCGTGCGCGGCAACAACGACAACGGCGACTGGGCTCGGGCCATCAATGACACCGAGACGTTGGACGTTCAAGACGTGCGTCTGTTTGCCATTCATGACTTGAAAGGACTCGATTTCGACCCGCGCGAGCGCAAGATCCGTGTGGTCGTTTCCGGTCATTCGCACAAACCGTCGATCGAGGAACGCCATGGCGTGCTCTTCGTCAACCCGGGAAGCGCGGGGCCGCGCCGATTCAAATTACCGATTGCGCTCGGCGAGTTGACGATCGATGGCGCGAATGTCGCTGCGCGAATCGTGGATTTGCAGGCACCGGTGGCTCGAGAGGCATCGCCGCCGCGGTAGCCTCGCGATCCAGCCGAGCTTCGCAGTGGCGCGATCCAAGGGCTGAGTCGACGTACGAGGTGAGCCGACGACCCGCGAGCAGAGGCCGCTTTCGCGGCCGCCCGAGCGGCAGCACTATTCGACGGGGGTCTGCAATTTGACCGCAGCCGCCGAGTACGAGCCAAAACGTACCGATGAACTCCGCGGCGAGCTTCCTTGCCAGTGGCATCGTGCATCCCTCGAGTGGCGCCGAAAACGCCCGGCGCAGCGGTCGGAAAATTAGCAGATTGCGTAATAATTATAAATAACCCGTGGTTCACGTCCTTAGCACTTCGCCCAGACAATCGACTGCTTCGTCGGGATGCCTGCCGCGGCGAAGTTCGAAGGCCGCCAGTCCCAGCAGATTGTCGCTGAACGTCCGCCACGACGGTTGATTCGTTGCGTACGCTTGCTGCGTGCGCAGGCGTGAGTACCGAGATGCTTGAATCTCGGTCGTAAACACCGGCGGTACCTGTGTCAATCATGAGCAATTCGACCCTCCATCGAGCCGCCCAATCGCTCGAAGCGCCGCAGTTGCGCGACACCCAGGAAGCCTTCGACAGCGTCGCGGCGGACTATGACGGGGCGCGCGGCAACAACGAACTCATCCAAGACATGCGCGCCGAGATGTGGCGCTGGCTCGATGCGACCTATGCTCCCGGCAGTTGCCTGATCGATCTGGGATGCGGTACCGGCTTGGATGCGGTGCGGATGGCGCGGCAAGGTCATTCGATCGCCGCCACCGATTGGTCCGCCGAAATGGTCGGACGGACCCGGGATCGAGCCCTCAGGAGCCAGGTCGCCGACCGGGTGCAGGCGCTGGCCATCGGCAGCCACGAACTCGGCCGCCTCGACGGCGAGGGCGCGTACGACGGCGCGTATTCGAACCTCGGACCGCTCAATTGCGTACCGGATCTCGAGGACGTGTCGCGGCAATGCGCGCGCCTCTTGAAACCCGGTGCGGCCCTCGTGTTCACGGTCATCGGCAGGGCGTGTCCTTGGGAGATCGCCCACTACCTCGCGCGGCGGCGCTGGGCGAGGGCGACGGTTCGCTTCTCGCGCGGCGTCGTGCCCGTGACCATGAACGGGCGCAAGATATGGACCCGCTACTACACGCCGAAGGAATTCTTCCGGCCGTTCGCGGCCGCATTCTCGCTCGAGCATTATCGGGGCCTGTGCGTGTTTGCGCCGCCGCCCTATCTTGCCGGAGTGCGTGAGAGGCATCCGGGCTGGTACGAACGGCTTTGGCAACTGGACCGACGCGTGTCGGGCTGGCCGCTGCTGCGTGCAATGGGAGATCACTTTCTCATGGTCATGAGGAAAAGATAGCCGTGGCGAGTCCCTATTTCGCGGTCCGCGCCGCTTCCCGCTGACGCACCCGCTTGCGTTCGTAGCGGGACGCAAGCAGCGACTATGACTCGCGAGTCACCATTTGACACATCCGTATCGACTCGTCGGCAACCTGGTCGAAATTTCCAACGCTGACGATCTCGCCCCCGTCGAACTCGACCAACAAGTCGCAGCCGCGCAACGTGCTTGCCCGGTGCGCGATCAGTATGACCGTGCGCCGACCGCGAATCGTCGCGAGGGTGTGCAAAAACTCGCGCTCGGTCATGCCGTCGAGCGCATTCGTGGCTTCGTCGAGGATGAGTAGAGGTGCCTGCCGATACAGGGCGCGGGCAATTCCAATCCGCTGACGCTCGCCGCCGCTCAACCGGCGTCCGTGCTCGCCGATTTCGTGCCGATATCCCGCCGGCAGTGCGTCGATGAAACTGCGCATGCCGGCCTCGGTCGCGGCCTGCTCCATCCTCTGCGCGTCGACCTCAGCGGGTGCCACTCCCAGCGCGATGTTGTCTGCCACGCTGCCATCCACCAGATAGATCTGTTGCGGAACGTAAGCAACTTGGGACCGCCAATGCTTGCGATTGCCTTCGTCGATCGAAATGCCGTCGACCCGTATTTCTCCCCGCGTGGGGGCCAATAAGCCCAGGATCAAATCCGCGGTGGTGGTCTTCCCTGATCCATTGTGGCCCATGAATCCGACCAATGTGCCGGCCAACTCCAGAGTGCGCCGATTCTGCCGTCGCAGGTGAGCATGCGAAACGACGGGATGTCCGTCACGATTGGGGGCAGTCCGCAGGCGAGGGACTCCAGGAGCGCGGTGCCGCTGCCTTCCCGCTGGCTTCCCGAAACGAATAGATCGGCGGCCGCTGCGAGTCCCCGGCGCATGGCGCGGCGACGCCAGAGCTTTGGCACTCGGTCGGCATGATCCTGTAAGAAGATGGGGACGGTGGGCGCCAACTCGGCAAGGCGGACGACATCGCGGTAAAAGCCCAATCCGTGAACGTGGAAAATATCGGCGTCGAGTGTCTGGATCAGCTGCCCGAAACGCAGACTGGTCGAAATCCTGCCTTGACCGTCGTCGGGGGCAGTGAACATGTACGAGACGCGGTTTCGAGTCATGCGATAATCCACCCCGCATGCCTGAACGACGGTTACCCGGGCGCCGTTGCGGGCGACCATTTCGGCGCCGACCACGAGCTGCCACCAGTCGCGAATAATCTGCTCCGGGGAGCGCCTTTGTGGATCCAAGAAGAAGCTGATCTGAACCACATGCAGCATGAATGTCCTCTCGAATGGGTGCTCGGCCCCGTCTGCCGATGTCGGGCACGATCGGGAATTCGACATTCCTCGATGTCCTGCCGAGTGAGTACCGCAATGTCGCGAAAGGGTTTAGATGCGCGCGGTTCTGGCCTGATCTCCAGATTTTTGTTGAATTGATAGCTTCAACTCATTGATTTTGCTAAGCTCACGCCTCCATGACTACCGCCGCTGACGGTCTCTGCGTTGAAAAGGTCCATGTCTGGCGCGGTGACCGCCACGTGCTGCGAGGCGTGAGTCTTACGTTGGGCGAGGGCGAACTGCTGCACGTCTCGGGTCCGAACGGGAGCGGCAAAACCACCCTGCTGCGGGTGGCCTCAGGTCTGCTGCGGCCGGAGCAGGGCACCGTGACCTGGCTCGGGCGTTCCATTGCCGCTGCCTCAGCGGAGTTTCAAACGGCGCTCGCCTATGCCTCGCATGAGCCGGCGCTCAAGGGCGATTTGACCGCCCTCGAGAATCTGCGCTTCATGGTGGGCCTCAAACGGCGCGTCACGACGGCCGAGCTGCACGCCAGCCTGGAACGCACGGGCGTTGCCCCGTGCGCCGACCTGCCGGCGCGCGTGCTCTCGGCGGGCCAGCGCCGTCGGGTGGCGCTGGCGCGGGTGCTGGCGTTTCGTGCGCCCCTGTGGCTGCTGGACGAACCGTATTCCAACCTCGATGCGGCGGGAGCCGCGCTCTTGTCGGCGTTGCTGGAGGAGCACGTCGCGACGGGGGGGCTGGCGCTCGTGGTGGCGCATCACGATCTGCAGATCGGATCGGCTACGCGTCGCCTGGGGCTCGCGCCGTGACCGTGGGCAGCCGTGGCGAGGCACCGGTCCTGGTGGGCCTGGGGGAGGCGTTCGGCCTGGTGCTGCGCCGTGAACTCCGTCTCAGTTTCCGGCGCCCGGATCAGCTGCTGCAGCCACTCGTGTTCTTTTTGATCGTCACCACGCTCTTTCCCTTGGGCCTGAGCGTCCAGTTGTCGTTGCTTCGGGAGATGGCGCCGGGTGTGCTTTGGGTGGCTGCGCTGTTATCGTCGTTGCTGTCGCTCGATTCGCTGTTCAAGAGCGACGCGGATGACGGAACTTTGGAGCAATTGGCGCTGTCCGGTCAGAGCCTGACGCTGATCGTCGTTGCCAAGACGTTGGCACATTGGTTGGTGAGCGGTGCGGCCCTGGTCTTGGTCTCGCCCCTGGTGGGCACGGCATTGGCCATTCCGACCGCCGCATTCGCGACCATGATGGGGAGTCTGGCCTTGGGCACCTTGACATTGAGTTGGCTGGGGGCCATCGGCGCGGGACTGACGGTGGGCCTCAAACGCGGTAACGTCCTGTTGTCGCTGATCGTGCTGCCGCTGGCCATGCCATTGCTGATATTCGGCGCCGGGGCCACGGATCGCGCAATATCGGGAACGGGTGCGCTCGGCGCGCTGTACCTGCTTGCGGCGCTGTGCGTGCTGACGTGCACTCTGGCGCCGTTTGCGGCGACCGCGGCGCTGCGGATCACGCTCGAGTAGACAGCGAGAACGACTTATGTGGACATGGTTTTACCGGTTGGCTTCTCCCCCCTTCGTGTTTCGCGTCGCGGCGGCACTGACTCCGTGGTTCGTGGCGTTGGCGGCCCTCACGATCGGCTACGGGGTGATCGCCGGATTGGCGTTCGCGCCCCCCGACTATCAGCAGGGCGATGCGTTTCGCATCATCTACGTCCATGTGCCCAGCGCCTGGCTATCGCTGTTCGCCTATACCACCATGGCGGTGGCCGGCGCGATCGCGCTCATCTGGCGCATCAAGATCGGTCATGCCGTGGCGGCGGCGACGGCGCCGATCGGCGCGTCCTTTACGCTGCTGGCCCTGGTGACAGGATCTCTCTGGGGCCGGCCGATGTGGGGGACTTACTGGGCCTGGGATCCGCGGCTCACCTCCGAATTGATCCTATTGTTCTTGTACGTGGGCGTGATGTCCCTGCGGCCGGCCTTCGAGGATCCGGGCCGGGGGGACCGCGCGGCCGCGCTGCTGTCCATCGTCGGCTTGGTCAACGTACCCATCATTCACTACTCGGTGGTGTGGTGGAACTCCCTGCATCAGGGCGCCACGGTTGCTAAACTGGGCAAACCTTCCATGCCGGGCAGCATGTTATGGCCCCTGTTGTCCATGTCCGTCGGGTTCATGTTGTTCTACGGAGCCATACTGTGTATACGGTTGCGCGGCGAGGTGCTCAATCGGGAGCGCCAGGCCACGTGGGTGCAGGAGGCGGTCAAATCGTGAGCAGCGGCGGTTTTTGGTCCATGGGCGGATATGCCCGCTTCGTTTGGCCGTGCTTCGGCATCGCCTTCGCGGTGTTGTCGTGGAATGTGTGGGCGGCGCGCCGCTTCTATGCGGCGGCGCGGCTGCGCACCCTCCGCGCGCGCGCCATGGCGGCGAGCGAGACATGACCCCTCGACGCAAACGGCTGTTCGTGGTGCTCGGCATTCTGGCGGGCGTCGCGGCCTCCGTGGCGCTTGCCGTGATGGCGTCGCGCGAGAACATCATGTTCTATTACGACCCCAGCCAGATCGCCGCCGGCAAAGCGCCGACGACCAAGCGCTTTCGAGTGGGCGGCATGGTCGTGAAGGGCAGCGTCGCGCGCAAGCCGGGCGATCTTACGGTCAAGTTCGTATTGACCGACTTCGCGCATCAAGTGCCGGTGGAGTACACCGGCGTATTACCCGATCTGTTTCGCGAAGGGCAGGGTATCATTGCGCATGGAACCATGGGCGCGGACGGTGCGTTCGTCGCGGACGAAGTCCTGGCGAAGCACGACGAGAAATACATGCCGCCGGAAGTCGCGGCATCCCTCAAACGGAAAGCCGCGCTCACTCCCGCGGCCAACGCATCGGCCGGCACGACCGGCCCCAGCACTTAGAGCAAGGTAGTATCGATATGGCACCGGAACTCGGCGTATTCGCTCTCATCCTGGCCTTCGTTCTGAGCCTCGCTCAGGCGTTCTTCGGCTTGATCGGCGCATGGCGCGCGAAGCCCGTGTGGATGTCGGTGGCGCGTCCCGCGGTGACGGGCCAGTTCGTCTTCGTCGTGACCGCCTTCGCCTGCCTGGTCTATTCATTCGTCACCGACGATTTCTCCGTGGCGTACGTTGCGCACAATTCGAATTCGCATCTGCCGCTGTTCTACCGCGTTGCCGCCCTGTGGGGCGCGCACGAAGGTTCGCTCCTGTTGTGGATATTGATCCTGGCGATTTGGAGCGTGGCCGTCGCGGCGTTCAGCCGTCAGTTGCCCGTGAGTTTCTCGAGCCGCGTCCTCGGGGTGATGGGGCTGGTGAGCGGCGGCTTCATGTTGTTCACGCTCTGGACCTCGAATCCGTTCGAGCGGTTGATTCCCGCGTGGCAGGACGGCGCGGACTTGAATCCGGTGCTGCAGGATTTCGCGCTCGCGATTCATCCGCCCATGTTGTACACCGGCTATGTCGGTTTCTCCGTGGCATTCGCCTTCGCGATCGCCGCCATGCTGGAAGGGCGGCTCGACCAGACCTGGGCGAAATGGACGCGGCCCTGGACGCTGTTCGCCTGGATATTCCAGACCATCGGCATTGCCCTGGGCAGCTGGTGGGCCTATTACGAACTCGGCTGGGGCGGCTGGTGGTTCTGGGACCCGGTGGAGAATGCCTCTTTCATGCCGTGGCTGGTGGGCACCGCGCTCGTGCATTCGCTCAGCGTCACCGAGAAGCGCGGCATTTTCAAGAGCTGGACGCTGCTGCTGGCCATCTTCGCATTCTCGCTGAGTTTGATCGGCACCTTCCTGGTGCGTTCGGGCGTGCTGGTATCGGTGCATTCGTTCGCAACCGACCCGACCCGCGGCCGCTACATCCTGGGGTTCCTTGCGCTGACCATCGGGGGTTCGCTGACGCTGTACGCGTGGCGCGCGCCCAAGCTCTATGCCCCGGGCGGCTTCGAACTGTTCTCCCGTGAGTTCTTTCTGCTGGTGAACAATGTGATCCTGGTGTGCGTGGCGGGCCTCGTGCTGTGGGGCACGCTGTCGCCGCTGCTGTACGAGGTCTTAGGTATAGGCAAGATTTCGGTGGGGCCGCCAGTGTTCGCGATGATGTTCCTGGTTCCCATGGTGCCGTTGATGGTGTTTCTCGCCGTCGGCATGCACTCGGCCTGGCGCCGCGGCAAGCTCACGGTGACGGCCAAGCCGTTGTGGTGGCTGCTGGCGCTTGCCGTGGTCCTCTCGCTCGCCATCCAAGGCTTGGTATTCGGCGCCGTCCATTGGGTGGGGCTGCTGGGCTTCAGTCTCGGCCTCTGGATCGTCTTCTCCTCGGTGCTCGAGCCGCTGCGCCGCTGGCGTCAGGGGCTCAAAGTCACGGCCGCGATGCTCGGCATGGCGATCGCCCATTTGGGCGTGGGCATGTTTGCCATCGGCGCGAGCGGGGTCGAGAGCTATAAAGTAGAGAAGGACGTGGCCCTGAAACCGGGCGGCAGTTTCGCCGTCGCCGGGTACGATTTTCGGTTCGTCAATGCCGTCGACGTACGCGGGCCGAATTACGATGCCGTGCAGGCCTTGGTGGAAGTCACGCGCGCGGGACGGACGGTGGCGGTCTTGAAGCCGCAGAAGCGTCACTACTGGGTGCAGCAAACCGACAATAGCCAGGCCGCGATCTCGGTCAACTGGTCGCGCGACCTGTTCGTGGCCATGGGCAACTCCCTCGGCGAAGGCGCCTGGAGCATGCGCATCCAGTACAAGCCGTTGGTGCGCTATATCTGGCTGGGCGCGATCGTCATGGCGTTGGGCGGCTTCATTGCGGCCACCGACCGACGCTATCGCGCAAAAGTCCCGCTGGCGGCACACGACGTGCCGGCGGCCGATGCCGGCGCGGTCGATGGCGCACCGGCCCACACGCTCGGGCCGGCGTGATGTGGAAGTTTCTGCTGCCGTTCGCCGCCTTCGTCGCGCTGGCGGTGCTGTTTGCGTTCGGCCTGAATCCGAATCGCGACATTCATGCCCTGCCGTCGCCGCTGATCGGCAAGCCGGCGCCGGAATTTTCGCTCACGGACGTGCTCGACCCCAGCCGCACGGTGAGCAACGCGGCGCTCAAGGGCCAGGTGTACATCGTGAACGTGTGGGGCACGTGGTGCAGGGAATGTCGCGTGGAGCATGACGAACTGCTCGCCATCGCACAGCAGCGTGTGGTCCCCATCATCGGTCTGGTCTATATGGACAAGCGCGACAACGCCAAGCAGTGGCTGGAGCAACTGGGCAATCCCTACACCTCGGTGGCCTTCGATACCGATGGACGCACCGCGATCAATTGGGGCGTCTACGGCGCACCCGAGACGTTCCTGGTCGATGCCGGCGGCCGCGTGGTCTACAAGTTCATCTCGCCCATGACACCCGAGATCTGGGAGCGCGAGTTCCTGCCGCGCATCGCCGCCGCACGGCGGAGCGGCGCATGACAGCGCGAACCGGCACCTGGATGCTGCTCGCCATCGTGGCGCTGGGCGCCTTGACAGCCGCGTCCGTGGCGCGTGCCCTCGACGCCAACGGTCAACTGGAAGATCCGGCGCTGCAGGCGCGCTTCGAGAACATCGCCAAGGATTTACGCTGTCTGGTTTGCCAGAACGAGTCCATCGCCGATTCGAACGTCGAACTGGCCAGTGACTTGCGGCGGCAGGTTCGCGAAATGCTGGTCGCCGGCAAGAGCGACCAAGAGATCTTCGACTTCATGACGGACCGCTACGGCGAATTCGTGCGTTTCAATCCGCCGTTGGAGCCGAAGACGCTGCTGATCTGGGGCGCGCCGTTCTTCGTGTTGCTGCTGGGTGCCGGCATCATTTTTCGAGTCGTCCGCCAGCGCTCGCGTATGCCGCTCGACGATGCGCCCACGCCCGGGCCTCTGTAGACCATGAATTCATTTCTCGTCGTAGCAGCCATCATGGCTGCGCTTGCTGCGGCCGCCGTCGCCGTACCCCTGCTGCGCGATCGGCAGAGTCGCCTGGCCGGCGCCATCGCGGCAATTCTGATCGCGGCCGCGGCTGCCGGGCTCTATCCGCTGTGGTCGAATTGGAATTGGCACGACCAGGGTCAGGCCGCTGCGCCCGACGTACTGGCCATGGTTGCAAAACTCGAAAGCCGCATGCGCGACGATCCGAACGATGTCTCCGGCTGGATGATGCTCGGACGGTCGTATCTGACGCTCGAACGCCTGGACGACGCCATTCTCGCGTACGATCATGCGCACCGCCTCGATGCGAACAATGCGGAGGCGGATCTCGGCCTGGGCGAGGCCATCAGCCTGCGCGCCGGGGGCAACATCACGCCGCCCGCCGCGGAACTGTTCGAGCAGGCCTTCAGGCTGGCGCCGAACAATCCCAAGGCCCTGCTGTACTCCGGCTTTGCCGCGGCGGCGCGCGGCGACGCTGCCGCGGCTCGCACCCGCTGGCAGGCACTCAAGGAGTTGCACCCGCCCGAGCAGATCGAGAAGATGCTGGACGCGCGGATCGCGGAACTTGCCGCGGCAGGCGGCGTCCCGGGTGCGGCGGCCGGCTCACCGGGAGCCGCACCGGTCGCGGCCTCCAGTGCCGAGACTGCGGCGGATGGTGCGCAGGCGCCCGGTGCAGCGGCGACGCCGGGCGTGGCCACGCCCGAGGCCCCGGCACGCTCGGCGGCGGGCGCCGAAGCGACGGTCAACATCAGCATCGCACCGGCGCTCAAGGCGCGTTTGACTCGCGAGGCGCCGCTGTTCGTGTTTGCGCGCGAACCCGGCGGCCGCGGGCCGCCTTTGGCCGCGAAACGCTTGACAAGCGCGGCCATCGGCACGCAGATTCATCTTTCCGCCGCCGATTCGATGATCCCGGGCCGCGTCCTGGTGAGCGGGCAGCAGGTATCGATCACGGCGCGCATTTCATTCGGCGGTCAGCCGCTTCCAGCCGCGGGCGATTTATACGGCGAACTTACTTATGATATAGGCCGCGATGGGGCGCGCGACCTGGTGATCGACCGAATCGCCGAATAGAGGAGCCACCCCGCAGGATCGTGGCGTTGACAATGGAAGTTATCTGTTGGAAGTCGTGAAATGACTCTATTGCTGCAGGACTCGTCGCCGGCGCAGGAATCCTGGCTCACCAATCGACGCGTGGCCTGGACGGCGGCGCTCATCATTCTGGCGATCGCCGCGATGTTGAGCTTGCGCCTGACGCAGGCCTTGAGCGTGAAGAAGGCCATCACCAACAAGCTGCCCATTCCCACCGTCTCGGTGACGCAGGTGGGCGTGACCACGGTGCCTTCGACCGTCGAAATCATCGGCACCATCAATGCGCGCTACGACATGCCCATCGGCGTCGAGGGCGACGCCGGCAGGATCTCGGCCATCTACGTCGAGGCCGGTGATCGCGTGAAGCGCGGTCAGGTGCTGGCGCGGCTGAATGTCTCGGTACTCGCGCCGCAGGTGACCAATCTCGAGGCGGCGCTGGAACAGTCGCGTGCCGAAGCGGAACTCGCCGATGCAGAATATCATCGAGCTCTGGCGGTCGGCGCCTCGGGCGCGCTGTCGGTGGAGGAAACCCAGCGACGCAAGTCGACTTCGGTGACCGCCGCCGCCAAGGTGAAGGTTGCCGCCGCGATGCTGGCCGAAGCCCAGGCACGCCTGGCTCGCGCCGACATCCGGGCACCCTCCGATGGCATCATTCTGACCCGCAATGTCGAAGTGGGTCAGACCGCGACACCCGGCGGCGAAGCCCTGTTTCGATTGTCCGAGAACGGCGATGTCGAGCTGCGCGGCCAGGTGGCGGAGCAAGACCTGCCGCTGTTGAAGCTCGGTCAGGAGGTGTCCGTCAAATTGACCGGTACATCCACGATCTACCCCGGGACGGTGCGGCTGCTGGGCGCCGTCATCGATCCGCAGACTCGTCTGGGTACCGTCCGCGTGGCCTTGAAGCCCGATCCGAACCTGCGGCCCGGTGCGTTCGCCCGCGCGGAGGTGACCGTGAGCAATGCCGAGCGCAAGGTGCTGCCGCAGACGGCGGTGCTCACGGACGATGCGGGAAGTTACGTGTTGGTGGTCACCCCGCAGAACAAGCTCGAGCGACGCGCCGTGCGCGTGTCCGGCATCTCAGGCAACGGCGTGACGATTTCCGACGGCGTCAGCAACAATGAACAAGTGGTGGCCACGGCGGGAGCCTTTTTGCAGGCGGGCGAGGTGGTCAAGCCGGTTCTGAGGGACAAGGGCGCGTCGTGAACAACATATCGGCCTGGGCGATCCGCCATCCCATCACGCCCATCGTCCTGTTCGTGGTGCTGTTTTTCCTGGGTGTGGTGGCGTTCATCCGGCTGCCCATCAACTTGAGCCCCGACATTTCCTTTCCGCTGGTCAGCGTCACCATCTCGCAACCCGGCGCCGCGCCCGCGGAATTGGAGCCGCAGATCGCGCAGAAGGTGGAAGGCTCGATCGCGAGCATCGGCAACGTGCACAACATCGTCACGTACATCATCGAAGGCTCGGTCGAGATCGACGTCGAATTTCAGATCGGCACGCCCATCGATCGGGCGGTGACCGACGTGCGCGACGCGGTGGCCAAGGTGCGCAACGATCTGCCGCAAGGCATCCTCGAACCGTTGGTGCAACGGATCAATATCGATGGCGACGCCATCGCCTACTACGCGGTGACCACGACGACGCTCACGCCCGAGCAGCTCAGCTGGTCCATCGACAACAGCGTCACCAAACGGCTGTTATCCATTCCGGGCGTCGCGCAAGTCTCCCGCAGCGGCGGCGTGCGTCGGGAAATTCGCGTCGAGCTCGATCCGGGACGCCTGCAGGCGCTGGGCTTGAGCGCTTTCGAGGTCAACGAACAGGTGCGTGCGCTCAATCTCGATGCGGCCGGCGGCAGGGCCCAAGTGGGCGGCGGCGAACAGGCCATACGCGTCTTGGGCGGGGCCAAGACGGCGGAGGCGCTGGGGAACACGCAGATCATTGCCCGGGGCGGCCGCTTCTTCCGCCTGCGAGAGATTGCCGATGTGCGCGACGACATCGAGGAAGTGCGCAGCATTGCCCGCTTGAACGGCCGGCCGGCAACGGCGTTCGGCGTTTTCAAGGCCAAGGGGGCTTCCGATGTCAGCGTCTTCAAGGCGGTGCAAGCCGAACTCGCGAAGATTCAAACCGAGAACCCGGCCCTGCACGTGACGCTGATATCGAACACGGTCGACCACACGCAGCGCACCTACGATTCGTCCCTGAGCGCGCTGATCGAGGGGTCGGTGCTCGCCGTACTCGTGGTGTGGGTGTTCCTGCGCAACTGGCGCGCCACCGTGATTTCGGCCCTGGCCATCCCGCTGTCGGCCGTGCCGACGTTCGCTTTCATGCAATGGATGGATTTCACGCTCAATCAAATCACATTGCTGGCGCTGTCGCTGGTGGCGGGCGTGCTGGTGGACGACGCCATCGTCGAAATCGAGAACATCGTGCGGCACATGCGCATGGGCAAGAGCGCGTACCAGGCGGCGATGGATGCGGCGGACGAGATCGGTTTGGCCGTGGTCGCCACCTCATTCACCATCATCGCGGTCTTCCTCCCGGTAAGCTTCATGAGCGGCGTGTCGGGCCAATACTTCCGGCAGTTCGGCTTGACGGTCGCCGCGGCGGTGTTCATCTCCCTGATGGTGGCGCGGCTCATCACGCCGGTGCTGGCCGCCTATTTTCTGCGGCGCGATATCGTCAGCGGAGCCGAGCACGCCGACGGTCCGGTCATGTTGCGCTACATGGCGCTGCTGCGATGGTGCGTGGCGAACCGGTGGAAGACCATCGCGGCCGGCATGACGTTCTTCGTGCTGTCGATCGTCGCTTTGGCCATCATTCCGAAGTCGTACGTTCCGCCGGAGGACTTTGCCAGTTCTGAGCTCGCCATCGAACTGCCGCCGGGCGGCACGCTCGAGGATACCTCGCGGGTGGCGGCCGCCGCGGCCGCCGTGCTCAGGAAATCGCCAGAGGTCACCGACGTGATCGAATTCGTGGGCGGCGACACGGGCGAGGTGCGCAACGGCAACATCTACATCAGTCTGGTGCCGCGTACGCAGCGCAAGCTGAGCCAGAAGCAATGGGAGCAGGGCATGATGCCGCTCTTGAATCAGGTGCCGGACGGCCACTTGAATTTCTCGAGCCAGGGTTCGGGCGGCGGCCGCGACATCGAGTTCTTTCTGACGGGCGACGATCCGCCGTTGGTCGAAAAAACGGGGCACCAACTGCTGGCGGAGATGAAAGCGCTGAACGAGATACGCGATCCGCAGATTCGCGGCGATCTGCCGCGCCCGGAAATCGTCGTCAAGCCGCGGCTGGATGTCGCCGCCCAATTGGGCGTGAGCGTCGAGAGCATCAGCCAGACGATCCGCATCGCGACCTTGGGCGATCTGCCGCAAAATGGCGCCAAGTTCTCGTTGGCCGATCGCCAGATTCCGATCCGCGTCAGCCTGATCGAAAGCGCACGCCGCGATCTGTCGACGCTCGAGAATCTGCCCGTGCCGACGGCATCGGGCGTGGCCGTGCCGCTCAAATCGGTTGCGGACCTGAGCTTCGGTCAAGGACCCTCGGTGGTGCGCCGCTACAATCAAACGAGACGCCTGCGATTCGAGGCGGACTTGAGCCCCGGCGTCGAGATCGGCGCGGGCACGGCAAAGATCTACGCGCTGCCGACCGCGAAGAATCTGCCGCAGGGCGTGCACCTGGTCAAAACCGGCAACACGGAATTCTTCGAGGAGATGATGCAGAACTTTGCGTTCGCCATCGGCGCCGGGACTCTGATGGTGCTGGCGGTGCTGGTACTCTTGTTCGCGCGTGTGTTTCAGCCCATTACCATCCTCTCGGCGCTGCCGTTGTCGTTGGGCGGCGCGGCATTGGCGTTGCTGCTGAGCAACCAGCCCTTCTCCATGGCGGTCGTCATCGGTTTCCTGATGCTCATGGGCATCGTCGCCAAGAACTCCATCCTGCTGGTCGATTTCGCGATCGAGGAAATGCGCGCCGGGAAATCTCGACTGCAGGCCATACTCGAATCCGGCCACAAGCGTGCGCGTCCCATCGTCATGACGACGGTGGCCATGATCGCCGGCATGCTGCCGGTGGCCATGGGCTGGGGCGGCGACAGCGATTTCCGCTCGCCCATGGCCACCGCCGTGATCGGCGGGTTGATCACCTCGACGCTGTTGACCTTGGTCGTCGTGCCGGCCGTCTTCACCGTGATCGACGATGTGGAACGCTGGCTCGCGCCGAAGGCGGGAAAGCTCCTGGCCGAACCCGTGGGAGCCCCGGGCGGCTGGCTGCCGCCCCACGCATCGACGCGCGGCATATCGTCGGCCGGTGGGCTGCCGCCCAGCGCATCGCCGCCCGCGGGATTGCCCAACGCGGGAATTCTGCCGAGTCGTACCCTGGCTCCGGGCGACGGCACAGCCGACGGAATCTAGACTTCTTGGCAACCTGATGTTGACCGGTTCGAACGCTGCCTTGTCGATGCCATGCCCCACAACCGGCCAAATTCACGGTGCCAATGTCTAGCCTCCGACATTGAAAACGTACGTGCTGATCGTCGCGGCGCTGCTCGCCGTCGCACAAGCGGCGCCGGCCGACGTGCGCGATTCCGTGAATTGGGCACGCGGCTCCGGATGTCGAGCCACCGGCACGCGTGCGCCGCTGTACGACAGCGCGCAACTCGCCCTGGCCGCCGGGCGCTTGGCGAACGGGCAGTCGCTGCATGCGTCGCTCACGGCGGTGGGTTATCTGGCGGCGCAATCGTCGGCCGTCCACGTGTCCGGAGTCGTCGGCGACGCCGAGCTCCGCCGCATTCTGGCGGCGAACTACTGCGCAACGTTGACCGATCCGGCCCTCGAGGACTTCGGCGCGCGGCGCCGCGGCCGCGATGTCTGGCTGGTACTCGCGGCCCCCGTGGCGGTGCCCAGGACGGAGGACGCCGCGCAGGTGAGCCGCCAGATTCTGAGCCTGGTGAACGAGGCGCGCGCGCGCGGCCATCGCTGCGGCAGCAAGATGTACGGCGCCGCGGCACCGCTCGTGCTGAATGCCGCGTTGACTCGCGCGGCGCTCGCTCATTCGCAGGCCATGGCGCGCTATGTCGCGTTCGACCATCGGGGTCGCGACGGCAGTACGCCCGCCGTGCGGGTCGCACGCGCGGGTTATGGCGATTACTCGCTGGTGGGCGAGAACATCGCGGCGGGCGCCATGACCCCCGCCGAAGTCACGCAGGGCTGGCTCGCAAGCCCGGCCCATTGCGAGAACATCATGGACCCGCGGTTCGCGGAAGTCGGGATCGGCTTCGCGGTCAACCTCTCGAGCGGCGAACTGGTCTACTGGACCCAGGACTTTGCAGCGCCGCGACGTTCCGCGCGGACCAAGTCTCGCGCCGGGCTCAGTCCATGACTGCGTGAGTGTCCACCGGCGCGTCATTACGGCCGGGCGCCTTGAGGAACAGCAGCAGCGGAATGACTGCCAGAAGNNAGCCAGGGTGAGATACAGCATCAGCCGAAAATCGTTCACGTAAGCGATCATCGAGGCCTGTTGCGTGACCGCTGCCTCGAGCGCGGCGGCGCCGCTGGGACGGCTCAAGTCGAACGCCGAGGCAACGGCGGGGTTGTTCCACGCGGGATTGGCATAGGTGATCCGTTCGCTCAAGGATGCATGAACGGCCACGGTGTTGCGCTCCAACACCGTCTGCACCAGGGAGATTCCGATGCTGCTGCCGAGATTGCGCACCAGGCTGAAAATGGCGGTGCCCTGCGCGCGCATCGCCGGCGCGAGCGTTGCGAACGTCGCCGCACTCAAGGGCACGAACACCAGCCCCACGCCGATTCCCTGGATGACGCCGGGCCACACGATGTCGCTTTCCGACAATACCAGGGTGTAGCGCGTCATTTGCCACAGGGCGAAACCGCTGATGGCAAAGCCGAGCAGCAATATCAAGCGCGTGTCGACCTTGCCGATGATACGGCCGGCGATCAGCATGGACAGCATGGTGCCGAGGCCGGACGGCGCGGTGACGAGTCCGGTGGTGGCGACGGGATAGTCCATCAGGTTCTCGAGCATGGTCGGCGTCAGCGCGCGCGTGGCGTACAGCACCAGTCCGACGATGAAAATGAACACGAGACCGCTGACGTAATTGCGGTTCTTGAGCAGGCGAGAATCGAGAAACGACTTGTCGGCGCGGCTGAGCGCGGTATGTGCGACGAAATAAGTGGCCGCCACGACCAGAATCACGGCCTCCACCCAGGTCTCGGTGGCGGAGAACCAATCGTTCTGTTCGCCGCGATCCATCAGCAGCTGCAAGGCGCCGACGGCGAGGCTCAACGACGCGAAGCCG
>PLAH01000079.1 GCA_003134045.1 Gammaproteobacteria bacterium | reverse complement strand
GCACAGAGGCACAGGCACACCGAGGAGTTCGGAGAGCTTTGCGGCCACGGGCGAGAGCGACAGTTCGGGGTCGTATTTGCCCTCCTCCGGTCGACCGAGGTGAGACAGGACGATCACATGCGCACCTTGCTGCATCGCTGAGCGCAGCGTCGGCAGCGCGGCGCGGATACGCATGTCGCTTGCGACCTGCCCATTCTGCATCGGCACGTTCAAATCTTCGCGGATCATCACCCGCTTGCCGGATAGATTCAAATCAGACATGTATAGCAATGTCATCGATGTCTCCAGTCTCACGCAGCCCGCGACCAGGCCAGTGCCGTGTCGAGCATGCGGTTCGAGAATCCCCATTCATTGTCGTACCACGCGCACACCTTGACCAACGTGCCACCGATCACCTTGGTCATGGTGGCGTCATAGATCGAGGAGCGCGGATCGTGGTTATAGTCGACCGAGACCAGGAGCGCGTCCGTAAACCCAAGGATATCCTTTAGGGGTCCCCGTTCGGCCGCGGCCTTCATCAGCGTGTTGATCTCCTCGACGCTGGTGGTGCGAGCGGCAATGAAGCTAAGGTCCACGAGCGATACGTTGATGGTCGGAACACGGATCGCGAAGCCGTCAAGCTTGCCCTTGAGTTCCGGCAGGACCAGTCCTACGGATGTAGCCGCGCCGGTCTTGGTCGGAATCATGGACTGCGTCGCCGATCGTGCGCGCCGCAAGTCCTTGTGGTAAACATCCGTCAGCACCTGGTCATTGGTGTAGGAATGCACCGTGGTCATCACCCCCGCCGTGATGCCCATCGCATCGTTCAGCACTTTCGCGAGCGGCGCGAGACAGTTGGTGGTGCAGGAGGCATTGGAGACCACGGATTGGCCGGACTTGAGCCCCCCGTGATTTACACCATAAACGATCGTGGCGTCGACGTCGCTTCCCCCCGGCGCCGAAATCAGCACCTTCTTGGCGCCGGCCGTGAGGTGCGCCGCGGCCTTCGCCTTACTGGTGAACAATCCGGTGCATTCCAGAACAATTTCCGCACCCAATTCGCCCCACGGCAATTTCGCGGGGTCCCGCTGCGCAAGCACGCGGATGCGATCTCCGTCGACTATCATCGCATCGCCGTCGACACCGACCTCGCCGCCAAAGCGCCCGTGTACCGTATCGAAGCGGGTCAAGTGGGCGTTCGTATTGGCGTCTCCCAGATCATTGATTGCTACGATCTTGATCTCGTCCGCGTGTGCGCCCTCATACAGTGCGCGAAGAACATTGCGGCCGATGCGTCCATAGCCGTTGATACCTATTTTGATGGCCACTGTCCTTCTGCTCCTCGTAATTCGACATTCAATGTTGCGTCAAGGGTTTCCGTCGGAGGGGACTGCACTGTTCTCAGGAGCATGGGCGTCGTGTGGGCCCTTAGGCATCTAGCGGCGCGCATGCTGCTCGTTGATTTGACCCTTGGTCATGACGCCGAGCAGCAAATTGGCATCAGCAACAAAAAGCCTGAGCAAGTCGTTGAGCGTGATGATTCCTATCACCTGGCCCTCCTGCGCCACCACCGGCAGCCGACGCACACCGTGAGCGTGCATGCGCTCGATCGCTTGAGTCGTATCTTCGGACTCGTGCGCGATAACCACCGGCTTGCGCATCAAGCTTCCCACGGTGGTTTTCGCCGGATCGAGCCCATTTCCCAATACCTCGAGCACGATGTCCCGATCGGTGACGACGCCGAGGGGTATGCCTTCGTCCTGCGGATCATCCACCACGACCAGATCGCCCACATGCCGGTGACGCATGAGACTCGCCGCCTGGAGGACGGTGGTCTGGGGCCCGCAACTGACCACGCTGGCCGTGCACACTTCTTTCAATAACATCGTAAATTCCTCCACATGAAGATTGGTACCCCGTCTCACATCGCCAACATGTGCGCGAGTGCGAGAAGGCGTGTATCCGCAGGCCTCGTCTTGCCAGCCACGTCAGCCAGCGGTGCGCTGGCCGGCTTGCCGTCGCGCATGCCGATGAGCGTTCCGTAACGGCGCTCGACCGCAGCGTCCACCGCCGCGGCTCCCAGAAGAGTACCGAGCATTCGGTCGAAGACGCCTGGTGCACCCCCGCGCTGTATGTGTCCCAATTTCGTGACTCGCAAGTCGAATCCCAGGCGGTCGCGGTGCGTGCAAAAATACTGCGTCAACAAATCCGCGTTATATTTGGCCCCTTCGGAGATCACTCCTATCGCGTGGCTCTTGCCGCGGTCGTACGCCGCGCGCAATGCCTGCGCGACACTCGCCGGCTCGGTATCCGCTTCCGGTATCACAATGACCTCGGTGCCTCCGGCGATTCCCGCCATCAGCGCAAGATAGCCGCAATGCCGGCCCATCACTTCGACCAGAAAGGCGCGCTTCATGGATGAAGCGGTAACCCGAAGAAGATCGATCGCGTGCAGCGCGACATCGATCGCCGTAGTCGCACCGATACTGATATCCGTGCCCTCTAGATCGTTGTCGATCGTCGACGCAATACCGATCACCGGCGCACCCTCGGCATGCAGCGCCGCCGCGCCCGACTGGGAGCCGTTGCCGCCGATGACGATGAGCGCCGCTATTTCGTGCTCGCGCAGTGCCGTGAGCGCCCGTTCGCGTCCCTGAACGGTCTTCAGGGGCTCATAGCGCGTGGTGCCGAGCCTAGTACCGCCCAGTTGAATAATGCCGCCCACGTCTCGCCGGTCCATGGGTCGAAGATCTCCGCTCGCCAGCCCTTGATAGCCACCGTGCACGCCGACCACGTCGAAGCCCCGGGCAAGCGCGCTGCGCACGACGGCGCGTATGGCCGCGTTCATGCCCGGGGCATCGCCGCCGCTTGTCAACACCGCTAGTCTCTGCACGCTGATATGCTCCGTTCCCGGCTACTTACCTGCCCGCCCCAGTCGTTGCTCCGTTGCCGCGACCAATCGAGTCGTGGCTATGAAGCTATCCGGATTCAATGAGATGGAATCGATGCCGGTCTCGACCAGAAACGCTGCAAAGTCCGGATAGTTGCTCGGTGCCTGGCCGCATATGCCCACTTTGGTGCCGGCGCGGTGAGCGCGGCCGATAACATCGACGATCATGCGTTTGACGGCCGCGTCACGCTCATCGAACAGGCTGGCAAGCTCCGCGGAGTCGCGATCCACGCCCAGCACCAATTGCGTCAGATCATTGCTGCCGATGGAGAATCCGTCGAAACGGCTCGCGAATTCTTCAGCGAGAATCACATTGGATGGGATCTCGCACATGACATAGACCTGCAGCCCGTTCTCCCCCCGCTTCAGATCATGCTCCGCCATGACGGACAGCACGCGGTCCGCTTCCTGAGGCGTACGGCAAAAAGGCACCATGACGATCAAATTGCCGAAACCGATGTCTTCGCGCGCCTTGCGGATCGCTCGGCACTCCAGGGCGAAGCCGTCCTTGTAATGGTCACTATA
This sequence comes from Gammaproteobacteria bacterium, assembly GCA_003134045.1. Lineage (GTDB taxonomy): Bacteria > Pseudomonadota > Gammaproteobacteria > Steroidobacterales > Steroidobacteraceae > Bog-1198. Next base: position 22,356 of record PLAH01000079.1, on the reverse strand, counting down.
GTAGCGCGACGCGCCCCGCAGACCGAGCATCGGATTCTCTTCGGCTATTTCGAACTGTGCGCCGCCGATCAAATGCGCGTACTCATTGCTCTTGAAGTCGCTCAAACGCACGATAACTGGATTCGGATAGTGCGGAGCCGCGATCTTGGCAATGCCGCATGCCAAGGTGTCCACGAAGTACTCCTCCTTGGTGGCAAAGCCGCGAGTCAATGCCTCGATCTGCCTGCGCGCGCCTCGATCCTTCAACTCATCGAAATGCACCAGCGCCATCGGATGGATCTTGATGATGTTGTTGATGATGAATTCCATGCGCGCGAGGCCGATCCCCTTGGCCGGCAGCCGCCACCACCGAAATGCGGCCGCTGGGCTGGCGATGTTCACCATCATGGCGGTGCGGGTCGGCGGCACATCCGAGAGATCGACCTCGGTCGACTTGAATTCCAGAATGCCGTCGTACACGGTACCTTGCTCGCCCTCGGCGCAGCACAGTGTGATGGGCTGCTTGTCCTTGATCAACTCGGTACCGTGCAAGGTGCCGACGATTGCGGGCAGCCCCAGTTCCCGGCTGACGATGGCCGCATGGCTCGTGGTGCCGCCATAATTGGTGATGAGTCCGGCAGCTTTTTTCATGATCGGCACCCAGTCCGGATCGGTAGATTCAGTCACGAGGATAGCGCCCTCGCGGAACCGATCGATGTCCTTTGCGCTGTGAATCAAGCAAGCAGCGCCGGTCGAAATGGCCTCGCCGATCGCTGCGCCCGTCACGATGGACTTGCCCTTCTTGTTGAGGCTATAGGTTTTGAACGATGTGGCCGACCTGGCGGACTGGACTGTCTCCGGGCGCGCCTGTACAAGAAATAGCTCGTTGGTATCACCATCCTTGGCCCATTCCATGTCCATTGCATGGCCGTAGTGCTTCTCGACCGCCATTGCCCATCGGCCGAGTTGCAGGATTTCCGCATCGTTCAGCACCATCGTTTCGCGCTCGCGACGCGTCGTGTTGAGGTTGCGCGTGCGGGCGTTGCCCCCTTCGCCATAGACGAGCTTTTTCTCTTTGGCGCCGAGCGATCTCTCGATGATGGGGCACCGCCGCTCATCCGTCAGGAACTGCTTGAAGATGACGTACTTGTCCGGATTGACGGTACCTTGCACCACGTTTTCACCGAGCCCCCACGCCGCATTGATGACGACGACGCCGGGAAAACCGGTTTCCGTATCGAGTGTGAACATCACTCCGGATCCGGCGCGGTCGGAACGCACCATTTTTTGAATGCCGATGGACAAGGCGACCTGCAAATGATCGAAGCCGTTGGTCTCGCGGTAGACGATGGCCCGGTCGGTGAACAGCGAGGCGTAGCATTTACGACATGCGCGCAATAGCTCCGATTCGCCGCGCACATTAAGATACGATTCCTGCTGACCCGCGAAGCTTGCCTGCGGCAAATCCTCGGCGGTCGCGCTGCTGCGGACGGCCACGGCCAAATCCGGTGCCCCGCAGCGCTCGGCCAATTCCCTATAGGCCGATAGAATCGAGTCGGCGATCGGCGCTGGAAACTCAGCATCGGCGATGTGCCGGCGGATGGCCGCACCGGCCACCGCCAACGATTCCTTGCCGCCGTGATAGGCGTCAAGGTGGGTGCGCAGCTTCGCTGCAAGCTCATTGGTCTCGATATAGGTCCGATAGGCGGCCGCGGTGACGGCAAATCCTGCGGGTACGCGGATACCGGCGCTTACGAGCGCGCGAGTCACCTCGCCCAGACCGGCATTCTTGCCGCCGACGCGGCTTATGTCGCTGCATTCGGGTTGATCGAACCAAAGGATCCACTGAACCGGCCCCGCGGACGGATTTTGGATTTCAGGAGATTCCTGTTCGTGATTCTTTCTGCTGCGAAGCGCCATTCAAATCCCCCGCGACCGTGATGCGGGAAAGTATGTGACGCACTCGGGGAGGAGAGAATCGGGATATGTACGTAGCGCTCAGTGCTCACCCCAGGAACGTCCTGCTCACGCGTCAGTAGATGCACCACTCGCCGGCCAACCGCGCATCGACCTGCGCTTCTGCAACAAGCCAATCGTCCAGCTCGCGACCGGGGGCAAAGCGTCGGCTTGCCGCGATCAGGAAAGCGGCGTTGGCAATGAGAGCATGACGGTCGTCCTTCCATCGCGGTGCGGCACATAGGCCGGCAGTGCTATCGAGGGAGGATACGGCCGTCTCTGCAGGCGAGGCGCCCAATCCACCAGCGAGCGCTTCGGCGTGCGAGGAATATCGAGTCTCTGGCAATGAAATAGCGGTGGCCATCGCGATCCTCCGGATTGAGTGTCATGGGATGTAATCCGTGTTGCCTTACTCCCCTCGGAGTGCGTCATCTGCGCGGCGGGAGAGCCATGAGAAGCTCTCAGTGAACGCCATTGAATACTCGGGTAAACTTGAACTTGATGCTCAGCGCAGTCCGCTTGACGGATCCCACGTGGCGATTCCATTGAATGCGCTGTCGCACCTGGTGAGCGGCTCTGGCTACCTGCGGCTCAGTGGGCGCCTTTAATATCACGCACCACGGCATGCTGAGGCAGTCCACGGTGCGCTGGGTTTTGGTGCCGACTACCGGCTTCCTCACCCACGAGTGGAACTCGGGGAGGGCTTCGACCTCTTCGAGGCCTTCCACCTCACAAATGCGTTCCGGCCTTTGCGCGACACCGTGGACGTAACGAACCGCATGGGAATTATATGCGGACCAATCCAGAGGCAGTTCTCGGTGATCCGACTTGAAATAGTAATGACAGGCGAAGCCTACAAGATCGCCTTTAGGACCGTGCAATTCCCCGCTCAATCGGGCATTTCCGTTACCCGGCAGTCGCGCAGCGGCCTCGATCAAGCAAGGGCCCAGTCCATCCACTTTAACTTCCACATGGAACGGGCAACGCTTGAGGCCGGTGGCTCGAATCACATCCTGCGCATAGCGTGCCAAGGCTTCAAAAAGAGGTGTGCCATGAGATAGCCGCAATGTTTCGAAATCGATGTTGTGGCGCCCATTGGCGGGCCTCCTCACATATTGAAATATGGCAACGGTATGGGCGTCCCCTGCCGCATCGACTTGCCCATTGACGAAATATTCGGTACCGGAAATATATTCCTCCATCACGATTTCCGAGTGTTTTTTTACACGATCCATGTACGCCTGTATTTCTGCCTCGTTGGATTCTGCGCGGAATAGCCCGATGTCTCTATTGCCATAGCCGTCGTTGGGTTTTAGGACAAAACGCTGATACTCCCGTTGGCCGCGAGTCGATAGTACGTCTTGAACTGTGCGTACGATTCGAGATGCATTCATGCGCAGGTCGGGAGATTCGTTTCTCAGATGCTCCTTGAGCGCAAACTTGTTGCGAAAGAGGCGCATGATTTTAGGCTGTGCCCAACTCAAACCTAGAGACTGAGCAATATCCGTAGCCGGTATGATGCTCGTCTCGTTGAAGGGTATCACGGCGTCAATTTTGTGATGCGATTTCGCCATTCCGATAAAGTCATCCAGGCGCCTGAGATTTACGTCGTAGGAGGCTGCGACGGCGGCCGATCGTAGTTGCGGGAGCTGCGCTTCATGCTTCAGGCGTTCGCGTCGATTTGTGTACATGCAGACTGCGCGCTGTCCATATGTCCGATAGGCATGCTCGATGAATTGCACACCGTATTCGTAATACGGATCCTGAATCAAATAGGAAGAGAATGCAGGTGGGTGCATGTGCCCGGCGTCAAGCTTGCTTTTCGGCATCTACTGCCCTCCGAGTTGACTCATGATGCGCCGCCTCATGCGGCCGCGGCCATGCCGACAATCCCCCAAATGATTGTCGATGTACATCGTTATAGTCGATGGACAAGGGTGTCGCGCGTGATAGCGTGCTCGGCAGCTTACTCCCTGGGAAACAGGCTAAAACTCGCATGTATAGAATAGTGTGAATGCGGCTACCACGATATCCGCACGCGCCCGGTTCCCTTACGTAGTATCCGAAATGTCACATCGATATCGAGGTGTGACTGAGCCCCTGAACCGCAAACCGGCAGGATAGAGACCAACGGCGCACGCAATTAACACCTGGTTGCGCATGTCACAGTTGGCCACGTTGCTCTCCAGGAGATTCCGTACTGAGTTCGATTTGATCAGGGGAAGTGCGGATGGGCGGACGCGCCGTCGCTGACGCATACTTGCCCGGCCTCCGTTATCGGGATTTTCCAAAATGCTCAATGACCCCCATTTTCAGGTTTTCTATCATGCGCCGGCCTTGATTCTCATTTCGGCGGCGGCCAGTGCGAAGTAAGGATGCAAGGGAAAGGCCTCGGCCGATAGTGAGCGCACCGGCATACGATCCCTGCTCGGGTGTGCCCATAAAGTTGCCAAAGGCGGCCTGGACCCGGGGCAAGCCACTGTTCGACACCTTCAGGCGGCGCCGAACCATCCGTGAGATTAGCGATAAGGCCTTGTCCTTGCAAACCCTGGCAAACTTAGTTTGGGCCGCCTTTGGGATAAATCGCCAGAAAGGACCTTTCGGCCTTAAAGGCAGAACTGCGGCATCTGCGAGCAACTCTCAGGAGATAGCGGTCTATGTGGCCTTGTCCGAGGCGACCTACCGGTACGACCCTTTCGCCCATGCCCTGCTTCCGATCGTCTCGGGTGATCTGCGGCCGCTCGCAATCGGCCGAGGTCAATCGAACTTGGGCTGCGGAGCGGCCGTGAGGCTCATCTATGTCGTCGATGTGGCACGACTGTCCCATACCGAAGGATTTTCCGAGCCGGGACTGAACGATCCCGAGGTGCAGCGATCCTATTACTACGTCGACACCGGTCTCATTGCCGCGAATGTCTATCTCTTTGCTGCATCTCTCGGATTGGCCGCGTGGTTTCACAATTGCGATAGGGCTGCGTTGTTCAAAAAACTCGGCCTACGGGGCAAACAGCGTGTGCTATTTGCCCAAACCGTCGGGTATCCCCAGATCAAGGAGAGGCATCGATGAACACTGGCGGCCAATCACCCAACGCACATCGATGCCTGCGCGTCCAGGCCCTTTTTGGCGATGGCATAGCGCGGGTCATTGCAGATGGCCATGCTCAAAGACCGAACGGATAGGTATCGGGAAGGCCCTTGAGTTCCTCGGTGTTTAGCGGGGTGACGGCCTTTGTCTCGTCGAACCAAATGTATTCGTCGAACTGGCGCGGCAGAACCGCCTCAAAATAGTGGCTTTGGAGTTCGGTCTCCGGCCGGTAGATCACGCCGATTGCCCGTTCGAGTCTCGGCTGCAACAATCCGCCTAGCAGCGTCGTCGAACCCAACCCCCGCAGCGGCAGCAAGAAGCGCTGATCGCCGGTTTCGTGGCATAAGCGCTCGTAGCTTCCCGCCAAGCCCGGACGCACGGTCTTGACCTGCATCGGCTCGTCCCAGTTCGAGGCGGCCGCGACCGTGCCGCTATTCGTCCCGAAGCCGATCGAATAACTGAGATCACCGAACTCCTGCCGGCAGAGATGGCCGATATTGTATTCGTCGCGAGTCGACATCTCGGTAGCCGCGGAGTCGCCCACATGCGAATTGTGCGCCCACACAATCCCCTTGGCGTGCGGCCCGTGAAATGTCAGTAGATTCTTCAGCGTGTCGAACATATGACTGTCGCGTAGGTTCCACGAGGCGCGAGATCCGTAGTACATGATCCGGTAATAGCGTTCCGCATTCGCGACCAGGCGCGCGTTCTGCACCGCGTCCAGGAACCGCTCGCCATCGTGTTCGGCATAGGCACGGCGCTTTTTCAGCAAATCCGTCAGCATGGAGGTGACCTCGGGCTCGCAGGTCTGGTACTGGCCGCTCAGAGTCGCCTGGCCGTANNACCTCCTGATTGCGCCACATCCATTTTGGAAACCGGGCGAATGCCGTCCACTCCGATGGCGGCACCTTGCGGTGCCGGACATAGTGGTCAATCCGGGCCGCATCAGGCCAGTCACCTTCGATGGCGACAAAGGAAAAGCCCTTCTTCTCGATCAATTCGCGCGAGATCCGCTCGCGCATGCGATAAAACTCGGATGTCCCATGCGTTGCTTCTCCGAGAAGCACGACTCGCGCGTCGCCGATCCTCTGCAGCAATGGCTGGAGATCCACGGAGTCGATCGACGTGAATTTCTCGCTGGACCCTGTTATCGCATCTGCCAGCGTGCCATCTGGCGCTCTTGCGGTGCGCCTGCCTGGCTCGGCCCAGCCTTCCGCTCCCACCAAGGGAACGAAACGCACATCCGCGAGCTCCGTCGTGGTGTACTCATGTTCAGCGACGCGGGTCACGCGCACCAATTCCTGCAGACGCCGAAGCGTTCCCACGGGAATCACCAGACGACCACCGACCTTGAGTTGTGCCTTCAGCGATTCCGGCACCTGCGGTCCGCCTGCCGCGACGATGATCGCATCATAGGGTGCGTGATCGGGCCAGCCCCGCGTTCCATCGCCATGGAGCACATGGACATTGTCGTACCCAAGGTGCGAGAGTGTCGCAGCTGATTTTTCCGCGAGCTGCCCGATGCGCTCGACCGTGTAGATATCCTTTGCAATTCTTGACAACACTGCCGCCGCGTAGCCCGACCCCGTGCCGATCTCCAGCACCTTCTCGCCGCCCTCGAGGCCCAGCGCCTCGGTCATCATGGCGACGATATACGGCTGGGAGATCGTCTGCCCTTCGGCGATGGGAAGCGGTGTATCCTCATAGGCGAATTCCCGCATATCCTCGGGCAGGAACTCTTCGCGCGGCACGCTGCGCATGGCCTCGAGCACCACCGCCGACCGCACGCCGCGGTGCGCGATGTGCCGCTCGACCATTTCCGCGCGAAGTTTCTGAAAGTCTATTTCATTCGGCGCAAGCATCAGAATTGCCTCCCTCGCTAATGAGACGCTCCTCGGCCTCGGACTCTCCGGCCCGAACGGAACCCCCTTTCGGATCGCAAGGTCAACTGCATTCGAACGATCCACGTCCAGCAAGGTTGTCCTCGACATCGAGCGGGACGAGAGAAATCGCGCGTGGTGCGAGATCGGACTCTCGCTCGACGAATTGCACGCGTGTCCCGATCCTGAACAGCTCGTGAAGCGGCGGCGGGATCCCGCGCAGATTGAAAAGCAGCAACCGCCCATCCTCTGCGTTGATCACGCCAAAGAGACCATCGCTGTCGAAATCGCTAACAGTGCCGGTAAGCATAACAATCCCCTCCTCTCTGCCGGATGATGTCGGAAACGTGACCGCAGCAACATCCGAGCTTTCACGCATCATCTAAGGGTGTCCCGAATCCGCCGGAACTCTTGGACCCATGACTGCTCTCGGGAACGCCTAGCACAGCGGCACCCTCAAATCTTTATTCGGATGCAGACGTGGATGTTTCGCGCCGGAGCCGACAGGAGCCGAGTCCGCAGCCCAAAATCACCTTGGATTGCCTCCTTCACCGCGACGGCGCGGAAGATGCTCGCCCGATACCCGGTAGTAGATGAGCTCGCAGATGTTCGTCGCCTGGTCCCCCACCCGTTCGAGATTCTTGGCAATAAACATCAGATGCGTTCCGGCTTCAATGGTGTTCGGATCGCCCTTCATCGACGCGACGATTTCGCGTAGCAAAGCCGTCTTCAAGACATCGAGTTCCACGTCGCCCCGCCAGGTATCGACGGCGAGATCCAGGTCGCGCTCGCGATAAGCGCGGATGGTGTCTCGGAGCAGTTTCAGCGTCAGCTTGCCAATGCCGGGAATCGACAGCAGTTTGGCCGCGGAAAAGTCGCCGGGCAGGTCGAGCGACCGCTTCGCCACGTGCACCGCATAATCGCCGATCCGCTCCAGGTGCACCGCGCTCTTGAACGCGCTCAGCACCTGGCGTAAATCGCTGGCCGCGGGCTGCCGGAGTGCGATCAGCCGCACGACCAACTCTTCGACCTCGGACTCCAACGTGTCCTCACGAAGATCGCCGGCGATGACGCTCGCGGCAACGGCCGAATCGCGCGCCTCGAGCGCCGCCAACGCCCTCTCCAACTGGCTGATTCCATACAATCCCATGCCGACGACCAGATCGTCCAACCGAATCAAATCGCGCTCATAAGCACTTACCGTATGGGGCGAGGACATATTGGCATTTCCCTGCAGGACGATTACATGGAGGACGGGCGTGCCGCTGCGAATCAGCCGAGCGGCCGAATGTCCGCATCATGCGTGAGGATCGGGTCACAGTCCACTCGATCATCGAAACCGTGGTGCGGATTGCGGAAAAGGCACTCTCCACGATTCCCGCATGGTCGTCAACGGCGAAGCCGCCGCCGACTCCGCGCCAGGAACTTCCATCTGCCAGACACCAAAGGGGCGCTCATTTCGCAAGTTAACGAGAATTCGCCCGCGGGGAGGGCTGGCCTGAAAAGCGGCGATGTGGTCGTGCATATCGATGGCAAAGAGGTGCTCAATACCCAGCAAACGTGCGCCGGTGGAGGAACTGGCGCTTGATGTTCCTGTGGCGAGGGATTTAATGGGCCGACGGTTTGAGCTACGGAGACTTTAAGGCACTAGGAAGGGCTTACAGGATATTCCCGCTCAAGTTTCGTGATGACCATCCTGGACTGGCCAGCTTCGTGCAGCGTGTCTATTTCCATCCTGAACCCGCAACGCTCGCCCGTGGGCGTGATGATCCTGAGGTCCTCAATATCCGCGGCGGATTCCATCCGATGACGCGCATATCCCGGGCCATACCCGCGCGGCGGCAATTGGGTATCGATAAATGCCTCGATATTCGCGGCGCCTTGGATGTCACCGAACGGTGATGCGGTTGACCACGACGCATCTGGATGGCACAGCTTGACGGCACCTCGGCCATCTCGCCTGTCTACACAATCGAGAAACCTCATCAAAAGCAACCTTTTGGAATTTCGCGCGGCATAGCTCGTGTGCAGCAAGGAGTGGGCGCGCGTGGAATTCGGGTGCTTCAACTCCGCCGCATACAACTTTTGTACCTCCTGATTTTCATACGAGCGTCGTCGCGGTGCCTGTTTGTCCACTTCATAAATGGCATGCATGCGCTTCTCGAGAATAAGCGGGTCCATGGATTTAGGTTCGCCACCGCCGCCCAGACAGCCACCGACACATGCCATGACCTCGATGGCGACGAACTCTTCTCGCCACGTTTCCGTCTCCAGCATGCGTTGGGCGGCGGCGATGCCATTGCATATGGCGACCGTGCCCAACCCGGGAACGTCGGCGGTCTTCACACCCTTGTCCACGCCCCGGAGCTGATGCCATTCCAACGGTAGCGAGTTCTCCTCGCCCAGGAAATGCGCTCCGGTCCGCAGCAGCGCTTCCATGACGCCGCCCGACGCCCCAAAAATCTGCCCAGCGCCCGTGCTTTCACCCAGAGGATTATCAAATTCACCATCTTCCGGCAACGCGCCGAACGCTAAGCCGCGCGCCCTGATCATTCTAGCCAGCTCCCGCGTCGTGAGCACATGATCAATATCACCCGCTACGCCGGGCCGCTGGGCCTCGTCTTTCTTGGCCGTGCAGGGCATCACACTGACGACATATGGTTCTGCCTTGCCATCGGCGAATGCAGGACCAAGCGAACGCGCGAAAGGCCCCCTTTTGGTGAGCGCACCATGCATTTGTTGCGGCGACTTTGCCGTACTCAAATGTTGCAGTAGATCGGGCCGGTTGATCTCGACCCAGTTCACCCATCCGGGACAGCAGGACGTAAAAAGCGGTAGCTTTTCCCGGGTCTTGAGGCGCGCCAGCAACTCGGAGCCTTCCTCCATGACGGTCAAATCGGCCGCAAAATTGGTATCGAACACGTAATCAAAACCGAGTTGTCTGAGGGCATTGATCATTTTGCCGGTGCTCACGGTACCGGCTTTCATTCCAAATTCCTCGCTGATCGCGATGCGCGTTGCCGGTGCGACCTGTACCGCGGAGATACGTCTACGTGCATCGAGGGTATGAAGAACCTCGTGCCAGTGCGGCGTTTCGATCAAGGCGCCGACCGGGCACACCAGAGTGCATTGACCGCAGGAGATGCAGTTCCTGTCAGCCAGCGATTGATCGAAGACGGTGACCGGCAAGCGAGCCGATCCGCGCTCCGCAAATCCGATCACGTATTGGCGTTGCCCCGATTCGCCACACGCCTCTACACACAAACCGCATTCCACGCATTTCGTCAAATCACGCCAGATACTCGGCGATGTATGGTCCGTGAGGATATGCTGCGGATGTTCAGCGGATCCTCTTGGGACATGCTCCCAACTGCCCTCCAATTGATATTCGTGGACAAGACCTTGGAGCTTGCAAGACCCGTTGACTTCACACCGCATGCAGTCGTTCGGGTGGCGTGCCAGCAGCCAATCTAAATTGGCTGTGCGAAATTTACGCAGCTCCCTGGAGTCGGTTTCGACCCTATCCCCCTCCTTGGCCTTCGTGACACAGGCCGGTTGCGGGCGGGCATCACCCTCGACATCGACGAGACACATGCGGCACACGGCGTGGGACGGCAGACGAGGATAGTGGCAGAGCGTCGGAATATGGACGCCGGCCTCCCGCGCAGCATCGAGCAATGTCGAACCATCAGCGATCTCGACAGACCTCCCGTTGACAGTGAGCTGGATCATATTGCGCTGCTATTGGAGAAACGTCATTGCACGACCCCGGTACGGCACTATTCGCATCAGAAACCGGCGCCCGCCTGCGGCGGTCTCAATGATTCGATTACCTCCGCATCAGAGACCTGCGGAAACTCGCTGAACCACTCCCCCACCGCCATAAAGTTGGCAGGCTGTAACGGACAAATGACCCGATCTACGAGCCGCGCCAGCCGTGCGATGGTTTCCGGCGGCGCTACCGGTACCGCGACTACGATGATCGCCGCCTGCATCGCTCGCAACGCGAGCACCGCAGCCTGTATCGTTGCACCGGTAGCAATGCCGTCGTCGACCAGAACGACGACCCGGTCGCGCACCGCAAGCGGCGGCCGGTTCTTGCGGTACAACATCTCGCGACGCTGCATTTCTTTGCGTTCAACCTCGATCACGGGAGCCAGAGTCTTCTGCAGGTCGTCATGAGTAGCTTGCAATTCGGAGTTCATCACCACCACTCCACCGGCTGCGATGGCGCCCGCAGCAAGCTCCGGGTGCCATGGCAATCCTAGCTTGCGCACCACGAGAACATCCAGCGGCGCGTTGAGCGCTTCGGCAATTTCCTTTGCCACCGGCACGCCGCCACGAGGCAGTGCAAGGACGATCGTATCGTCCCGATTAGCATAGGCGCCCAATAGCTTTGCCAGCTGCCGTCCCGCCGATTGCCGATTTGTATACATCACAGCCGAAATTGGAGGTGGATCACGAGGACGACGTGTGGATAGCCCTTGCAATCAGGAACAGCAGAATAGCCAGGATGAGCATGAGCCAAATATGTCGCACCTTTACCTTCACCGCCCCTCCCCCGATCACGATACTGGATATCCACCAAGCGATAGGCTTGCAGCGGATCTCGCGCACAACTCGTGCCCTTGCGGCCAAGCTCGAAAAACACGTTGACGACGGGAAACACGCCTCGAGTCAAGGACAAAATAGCGGTCACTTCATCGTCTGCGCCGCGCGGTGAGAGCCCCCAGCACGAACGCAACTGCCGCCGCAGTGCCCACCGTTTGCCATGGGTGCTCGTGTAGGTATCGATTGGTCTCGCGCATCCTGCAACGCACTTGATGCTGCACTCGATCCTCGAGCTTCATGAATCGCTTGCGAATGTCCTCGAGGCTAGCGCGCAGATGATCGACGGACTCGCCGGCCCATTGACCGCCCTCGCTCGCGAAGCGCCGAGACAATCGCTCCACGTCCTCGATCAGTGTGCCGAGATCCCTCATAGTCTCTTGCATTGCGCTCTCCAAATATATTGCGACGATTGCATCATGGTCGCCGTTCGGCGCAAGCGCCATCGGTACTTTCCGGAATGCAGCTTCCGGTTCCCGCAAGAGATGGAAGGGAAATCAGCGGTTCTCTGGCCCAGGAATTCGCCGATTGCGTTGGGTTCCCGGGGATGTATTCACGTGGAAGTCCGTATGTTCGTTGGGCGTCATCGCGCAGATCATGGAATCCTGAAATATTTCGCCTAATTCAACTATTGCGAGACTGAGACCAACGTACGAAATTGTAGTGAGATTTAGTAAACTTACGCCGTAACTGACGGTCGCGGCGGTTCATTTGGCTTGCTTTTGTTATGGTTCTATCGTCGGTATCCCGGGCGGGTTCCGCTCAGCGCTGACATCGCACCCCAGGATCCGTCGAGAGCCTTGCGCCCACGCTGACCGACCGTACGGTATTGATGACCCGCCTCGAGGCTACACTCAAGGAGAATTCTGATGAAAATCGGCTTGCAGATCCCCAGCTTCACGTGGCCAGGCGGACCGGCGCAGATGGGCGCGAATCTCGCTCAAATCGCGCACGTCGCCGATGATGCCGGCTTTTACAGCCTGTGGCTAATGGACCACTTCTTCCAGATCCGCGGGGTTGGTCCGCATGAGAATGACATGCTGGAAGGCTACACCGCTCTCGGCTACTTGGCCGCGCTCACCAAACGAGTGAAGCTCGGCACGCTGGTGACGGGCGTCATCTACCGCTACCCCGGCCTCCTCGTCAAGATCGCGACGACGCTGGATGTGCTCTCGAATGGCCGTACGTATCTTGGCATCGGCGCCGCCTGGAACGAGCAGGAAGCCAAAGGCCTGGGCGTGCCCTTTCCGCCGCTGGGTGTGCGTTTCGAACTGCTCGAAGAGGCGCTGCAGATTGCGAAGCAGATGTGGTCGGGGAATAACGGCCCCTATCGGGGCAAGCACAATCAGCTCGCGGAAACCCTATGCAGCCCGTTGCCGCTGTCGCGTCCTCATCCACCCATCATGATCGGCGGCGGGGGCGAGAAGAAAACGCTGCGGATGGTGGCGCAATATGCGGACGCCTGCAATATTTTTGGACCGCCGGAGACGGTGCGAGACAAGTTTGCAATCCTGAAGCAGCATTGCGATGCGCTCGGCCGTGATTACGCCACCATCGAGAAGACCACCTTGGGTACAGTGGATCTACAACCCGGTAAGATGAGCGCGAAAGACGTAATCGCGCACTGCGAAGCGCTCGCGGCAATCGGCGTGCAGCATGCGATATTCAACATGCCGAACGTGCATGACATCCGGCCGCTGGAAATCTTCGGCCGCGAGATCATCCCGGTGGTGGCCGGCATTTAGACTCAGGCCTGCTCGAATATGACGGCAGTTGGCCCAACTGGCGGCGGAAACGCCGGAGGCGCGATGTCGACGCCGCCAAGGCCCGCAAGGCCAATTATTGAGATTTACGTAAGCAGACGCCGCCGCGCCAAACCATTCGAACGGACAGTGTGTCCGAGATGGTCTTGGTAGGATCGCCGTCCACCAGCAGCAAATCGGCGCGCAGGCCCGTCGCAATGCGTCCCCGGTCGGTCAGTCCGAACCGGCGAGCGGGGGTCGAGGTGGCCGCCCGCAAAGCCTCGAGAGGCGTCAGTCCGGCGAAAACCAGTAATTGGAGTTCGCGGTGCAAGCTGGCGCCATGGGCCAGCCCGTCGAGGCTTGGGATTGGCTCCGACACGTCCGTGCCTGCCAGAATATCCACGCCCGCCGTGCGCAAGGCCATGACCGTGGCCATAACCTCTTGAAGATTTCCCTGCGGATAGACGTTCATGCAGCGACACAGAGACGTAAGCCATTTCTTGCTTAACTTGGATTTCACTCGTTTATCGCCGGCCAGCGCGGAGGCGTCATTTCCGAGTGCAGAGGAAATCGTCACCAATGTAGGGATAACGAACGGTAAGGGCTCGGGTAACCACGTGTTTTGGGCCGGCGGATGCCGTGTTGGCATAGCATCGGAGTCAGTCGGCGTTGATGGTCTCGATTAACCGTGTGTTCGACTTCGCGGCGACCGTCGGAGGCCATATTGCCGCAGTGGCGTCGGAAGCTTTCAGCGCCTCCTTGACGTTCCACGGCAGCAACGCTTCGAAGTGCTCGACGGTGGTGGCCGCTGGCAGCTGAGTGTACAGATACGTCAGATACTTCAGCGGTTCGATGCCGTTGGCCTGGGCGCTCAACACCAGCGAGTACAGGTTGGCGCTCGCTCGTGCACCGGCCTGAGTGTCCATAAATAACCACGCCCGTCTTCCTACTGCGAAGGGCCGGATAGCCTGTTCCACCCGATTATTGTCGGGAGGCATCTCGGGATCGTCGAGGTAGCGGATCAGTTTTGGCCATTGCGATTGCGAGTACGCGATCGCTTTGCCGAGCGCGCCTTTGGGCGGCACGCCGGGGCCAACTTCATCAAGCCATGCCTTGAACGCCGCCGCGATCGGCACCGCCTTCTCGTGGCGGATCTTCAGTACCTCATCCAAGCCGAAGCACTGGCCGGCCTGTTCACACCGTTCGCGTCGCTCTTTGATGTGCCGCTCGACGGCGTACAGCGCCCCGATGAAGTCGCGGATGACGGTGCGCGCCAGTGTCCGCCCCGTGGGCGATTGGCCGACTTTCTCCGCCGTCACGTAATTGACCTGCCGGGCGATTTTCGGACCAGTCGAAACCTGAGAAGATGGCCCCCTCGGATAACGAGGGACCATGAAAAAGTCGAGATTCAACGAAGAGCAGATGGTGCTGTCACGAATGTGCGGCGCCCATCCTTTTGAACCGCGATACGGCCATCTCGAATTCGCTCGTATAGCGTCGCCCGGCTGATGCGCAAGATCTGCGCTGCTTCCTTGATCTCAAAACGTAGATGCGGAAGAGATTCGATGACATTGCCCACGGACGCCTCCAAATACGAATGGTTGTTGATGGAAAGACCGGCCTGCCTGCCTATTCGTAATCGCAATTACCGACTTTGGCAATTTTAGCGAGCGCAGAAATTACGCGGCTATCCTGGGGCGCGCTCCGCTACGCTGCCCTGCCCTCGTGGAAATTTGCCGGATGCGGATTGCGGGCTGCAGTGCAGCATGCCGCTGCAGAAGGAGGAACCCAGCAGGATGGATGGAAATTAGCTGGGATCATTCCGCGAGCCCACGTTCATGTGCAACGCTGGCTCCCGGCCCAATGAGGACGCGGCTATGCCCATCAGCCTCAAGCCTAAGTCGGAAGATAAGTTTACGTATGGATGTACGTACGAAGAAGGAGTTGCGCGCGAGATGCGCGTCTAGTTACGTCCAAGTAACTGATTTAATGCGTTTTTATCTGGTGGGACGGCTGGGACTCGAATAGTCTGACTACCTCATTGATTATATTGAATTGGCAACCCGTCGTTTTGACGGTTCTCCCCAGATTTATCCCCAACCTGTCATATGACTGCGCGCGATCAACTACGATCCAATACGCCCGCAAGTAGGGCCGCAGACAGAGCTGCGGCCAGCCGACGGTGGCCGATACGCCCGCTGACGGCGACGCGGGCCGCGCGTTGGTTATTGGCGGCCAGGCATCACCGAAGTACAGATCCGAGTGCAACAGATCGGCATGTCTTCAGTATCATCGAGCGTCGCCCGCGATGCGGTCTCCCTGTGGCACGCAAACACACGGTCAACTGCGCTCAAGATTATTTCAATGGCCTGGCTTGGGATGGGCGACAACGCCTCTCAAGGCTGATGAGCGAAGGCTTCGGTACGCCCTGATCACGTCGCTACACGTAGGCGCTGCCACGACTGACCCCTCAGTACCGCAGCTGGTGGTGGCCTCGGTTACTACGGGAGAGAAGGCATGGGGTTTATCGCCTCCTCCCCCATTGGCGCGCTCTCACCGCAGCGGGGCCCGTGGTGGCCGGCACNNCGCCCACGGCATCCTTCCCGGCGAAGGGCATGCTCGCCCTTGCGAACCTGTGCGCCCAGCGTGGCGGCCTGTTTGTAGGTCATCCAGATCGAAGCGTCGTAACCCTTGTCGAGCGCTTCGCACCAGAGCAAGAGAACATTGATACCGTGATAGGGCTGGCCCGTGGCGCGTAGCGGTCGTGTGATCCGGACGGCGGCATGGTCAGCGTTCCAAGGGTTCTGCCAGGATCGGACACCGCGTTCTAGGTCGGCAACGATCTTGGCGGTGACACGGCTATAAACATCCGTGCGGGGTTTCATGGTCGTCGTCATGGTCCGCCGCTCCTTTAGTGTCGGGGGTNNGGCATCGCAGCGCTGCGATGCCCCTGCCACCCGGCGAGGACGGGAATGCAAGGCGCCAGGGCGACCGACGGGGGATGACCTGGTCCGCACGACCAAAGGGAGGAAGATTGGAGATACCCCAGCGGGCGGCGGAGCGTTACCCTGGCGCCGCGCTAGGGTCGGAGCTCCAAGCCTGTCTTTCGCGTCAGGGGGGCGTTACCGAATCGCCGAGACCCCGCCTTTGGGAGGCTCGGGGCGCGTCGCTGCGCCTAGCATCCAGCCCCGGCGGTAGACGCCCAGCGATGGCATCTTATTCGGTACGTCAAAAAACGCAGGGAATTCAAGGCAATCATCTCTTTGATTTTTCTATTGAAATTTGCCCATAGATGTCGTAGTCTGACACTATGAACAAAACCTTGGAAACACGGCTATCGAAGCGGATCGACCGCAAGCGCGGCGATGTGTTTCTACGTTCTGATTTCAACGATCTCGGCGGATATGACCAAGTCGGCCGCGCCCTACTTCGGCTCGTCCGGCAAGGCAGGCTGGTGAAAATCGGGCTTGGGCTTTATGCGCGCACCCGGCCATCGCTTATCGACGGCGCCCCAACGCCCGTGAAAGGCTTCCGCAGACTTGCCGTGGAAGCACTGAACCGGCTCGGCATTGAAACCGAACCCACGCGCCTGGAACAAGCTTACAGCGCCGGCCAGACCACCCAAGTGCCCGCCGGTCGCGTGGTCGCTGTCAGAAAACGGGTCCGACGCAAGATCGGCTACAACGGAGTAACCCTAAGTTTTGAACGTGCTCGATCCGCGCCTCGTTGAAGATGCCGCGAACCGGCTTGATACCGACGAAGGCTTGGTCGAAAAGGACTGGCACGTCGTGCGTGCCATCAGCGTGATCGCGATGCTCGATCATGGCGGCATGCAGCCCGCCTTCTCCGGCGGAACCTCGCTCTCGGCAGCCTGGGGTCTCATCAAGCGATTTTCAGAAGATATCGACTTCAAGGTTGCGACGCCGGTCGCGTCCAGCACATCGCAAGCGCGCGCCCACCGTCGGCGCTATCGCGAGCGCGTCTTGGCCGCACTAAACGCGGCCGACTTTGAGGTTATTGGCAAGCCTCTTGGCGGACGAGAGGGCAAGTTTTTCTCGACAGACATTGCCTACCACAGCGAATTCCCTGTGGTGC
Organism: Gammaproteobacteria bacterium; assembly: GCA_003134045.1. Taxonomy (GTDB): domain Bacteria; phylum Pseudomonadota; class Gammaproteobacteria; order Steroidobacterales; family Steroidobacteraceae; genus Bog-1198. Next base: position 5,011 of record PLAH01000079.1, on the reverse strand, counting down.
CGGGTTTCCGTCCGCATCTGCGTCTGGAGATGACCTTCGAGGCGCCGGCTTTGCCTCCGATCGAACGCCCTATTCGGTCCCTGTTGGCGATAGCACAGAATAATCCGCCTGAGATCCCAGCATTTCCTTGTGTTGATCCGATCGAGACGGCCGCCGATAAGTTGAGCGCACTCGCCTGGCGCGTCTGCCTCCGTCAACATGGCGGCGAGAGGGACGACCCGACGATTATTCGGCACTTGCACGACTTGGCTGCCCTCGAACACCGTGCCCTTGCGGCACCGGCGTTCAAAACACTCTTGGCTGCGGCCATGATCGCCGATACGGGCAGGGGCGGCGGCCGAGCCCCACCAGACCCGGCGGAACGTTTCGCCGTCATGCTTGATCGGCTCACCAAAGATGCACTATGGGCTGATGAATATGCGGAATTCGTGCGTAACGTTTCGTTCGCCGGAAAAGACGAGACTATTGCGTTTTCCACCGCCATTGAAGCGGTGCGACGGCTCGTAAACGTATGAATGAAGCGCCGAAAGGAGGCGCGTAGTGAATGAAAACGAACAAGAATTTCGCGCCTCAAAGTTGATTGCATAGCGGCGCGGCAGATGCCATTTTCAGTGGACAGGGCAGAACCGAGAACAAAGACTCATGAATCAGCAAGCACTTTCCTCCTTCATCTGGTCCGTCGCCGATCTGCTCCGCGGCGACTACAAGCAATCCGAATATGGCAAGGTCATCTTGCCCTTCACGGTACTACGGCGCTTGGACTGCGTTCTAGAGCCTACAAAGGTCGCCGTTTTGGCAGAACACGACGCGAAGAAAAAGCTAAAGCTGAACGCCGTGCTCGGATTAACAGCCGACGCGGAATGTCGGCGTCGCGGGCTTCGTTGCCGGCGAAGCCGGGAGTGTAATAACCCAAATTGCCCGAAGGCCTGCTGCGCTGGGCTGCAGAAGCGGGTACGGCGGGCGGCATACGGCCATTACTTGCCGTCCGCTGATCTATAATTGCAGCCTCGTAGCGGACGTTCATCGGTAGCACGATTTGCCGTCCGAAAAGCCTGTGCAACTCGGCCGCTCTACTGCGGACACCGGTGCTAAAACAGCACCTGGCGAGAGCCAGCACGATGGGCAAGCGCGCCGAGCGTAAGGCGAGCGGGTCCGTCACAAGCAGGAGGTGCGCGGTCGTGGTTGCTCGGCGGGACCATCGGCATCGGGCGCGGAAGTTCTTGAAAGTCGTGCGTCTGCTCGAACTCACGCGGCGCAGCAAAATCTCCGCCGACTCTTGCTGCGCCGCCGCGCACGCAATCCGTACCACTGCCAGCTTTGACTTATTGTGAAACAAGTCGCAATAGGCACCGAGAGTCATTGTGTGGGTCAGCGATCAGGCGTTTCATGGAAAATGTGAATTCGCAACCCCGTGCTCTGGATCAAACCGTCCCCGCAGTGCGCGAGTCTCGTGTCGCCACGGTTCTGGTGGTGGACGATAGCGCGGAAGTCCGGCAACAACTGCGACTCCTGCTGGAGGAGATGGGCCACGCGGTCATAGAAGCTTCCAATGTTCAACAGGCGCTTGCGCTGGTCCGGCGAGCCACCCCCGACATGATTCTGTCCGCCATCCAAATCCCCGGAGTTGACGGCTTCGAGCTATGCCGCCAATTGCAACAGGACCCGACTTTGCGCCACGTGCCGACAGCCTTGATAACGGAGGAGTTCGGCGAACCTGACAAGCAGCGATTTGCCAAGGACGTCGGAGCGGTCGCCGTGCTGAAGAAGCCGGTCACCCCTCAGGATCTGCGCGCGGTAGTCGACGTGTGGCTGTTCTTCGGCTCTGTTCCCGACGCGACCCAAAAGCTGCGGCAGCTGGACAACGAGGGCTTTCATAAGCGCCATTCCATGGAATTAGTCGCGCAGCTCGAGACGAAAGTGGCTGATCTGGAACGGCTGTCGCGCCGCTACAAGCTGCTGTCCGAAACCAACCATGCCATTGTGCGCATGCGAAGTCGCGAGGAGCTGCTGCGCACCGTCTGCCGCATCGCGGTGGAGCACGGAGGCGTGCGCCTCGCTACCATCGTGCTGACCGATCAGGCGGATCGACATTCGCTGTTGGCGGACTCGTACAGCGAGGCCGCAGGGTCTTCGACGGGATTCGATGACGCGCTCGACGAGTTTGCTAACGCAGGGCGAGGCCTCAGCGCGAAGACAGTACGGTCCGAGAAGCTTCTTGTCGTCAACGATATTGTCAACGATCCGACCACCGTTGCGTTGCACGAGACAGCGCGACGCGCCGGCATCGGTGCCATGGCCGTGTGTCCGTTAAGGCATGGCGGCGTGGCCATCGGTGCGCTCGAGATTTACGTATGCACGGCCGGGTTCTTCGGACCGGAGATACTTCGGACGTTCGAGGAAATGGCCGAAGATATTGCATTTGGGCTCCACAACCAAGCGCGTGAGGCCGATAACGCAGTTGCGCGACAGCGTACGGCGGATGCGCTCGAGTACAACCGCGTGCTGATCGAATCCTCTCCGATTGGAATCGTCACCTACAATGCAGCGGGCGGCGTTATTTCCGTCAATACCGCTGCGGCCAAGATTACCGGTGGGACTGTTACGCAACTTGCAGCGCAGAACTTCCGCGAAATTGAATCGTGGAAGTCGTCTGGATTGTTGAGTCTTGCAGAGCAAGCGCTTGCCACTAATCGTATCACTGACAAGGAAATTCACATCCCGTCCACGACGTACGGGAAAGAAGTTTGGATTAGGGCGCGCCTTGTTCCTTTCGAGTTTCGCTCGGAGCGGCACCTCTTGGCGCTGCTGTCGGACATTAGCGAGCGCCACGAAGTGGAGCAGGCGCTGGCAGAGGCCCAAGCCACATATCGAGCGCTGGTCGAGACGCAGCCGCTGGTCGGAATCTTCTTGATGGATGAGAAGGAGGTCCTCTATCGGAACCCGCGGACTTTGGAGATATTCGGCTACCAGCCAGGAGAACTCGTGGGACAGCCCTTTAGTGTGCACGTCATGGACGAGGATTGGCCTGCGGTAGAGCGTGCGGTTCGGGCGGTCTTTTCCGGCGAAATACCGATCGGCGTGGCGGAATTCCGAGGGCGACGCAAAGATGGCAGCGAGGTGCGAATCAGTGCACACGGCACGCTTGGTTGCCGCAATGGCAAGCCAATGCTCATCGGCGTGATACTCGACGTCACGGAACAGAGGCACGCCGAACAGCAAATCAAACTCCACGTTGCGCAACTCGAAGCCGCCTTCATGCACACCGTGGAGGTCGCCACGACACTGAGCGAGATGCGCGACCCGTATACCGCCGGTCACGAGCGGCGGGTGGCCGAGATCGCAGTCGCGATCGGCGCCGAACTTGGATTCGATGCGCAACGGCTGCAGGGAATGCGAATCGCAGGCAGCCTCCATGATGTGGGCAAGATCAGTATCCCCTCTGAGATTCTGTCCAAGCCGGGGAAACTGACTGACATTGAGTATCTGATGGTCAAAGGGCACCCGCAAGCCGGCTACGAAATCCTGAAGAGCGTAGAGTTTCCCTGGCCGGTGGCGCAGGTTGCGCTGCAGCACCATGAACGAATGGATGGCAGCGGCTACCCGCAGGGCCTGAAAGGCGAGGAGATCCTGTTCGAGGCGCGCATCATGTCCGTGGCCGACGTTGTCGAGGCGATGTCCTCGCACCGTCCCTACCGCGCGGGCCTTGGGATCGATAAAGCGCTGGCGGAAATTGAGCGCGGGCGCGGCAGTGCCTATGACCCTGTCGTTGTTGATGCGTGTCTAAAGCTATTTCGCGAAAATGGCTACGAATTGCGCCAAGGCGATTGAAGTGACTGTCGCCTTCGTTGCGGGAGCTAATTGACGGTACGGCAAATCATCCGGTGCGCGCGCGGCGTTTGGCGAAGCGAAAGTCCAAATTGGGCTTCCCGAAAGCAGCCGCCGGCAATGGGCAGATGAGGGTCAACACCGTAGGTTGTCGAACACCTCCAAGCCTGGCAGTGTTAAATTTCCCAATTCGAACGACAGCTCTGGCCGCCAGGTAACGGTCCTTCCGCGACGTGACCGGCCAATTGCGGTCAATCTGCATGCCGAAATGCCTTTCGGAAAGCAGCCGCTCATACTGAGCTTCGACAAGCCAAGCGGCAAATAGTGTCGGACATATTGGTCGCGTCTAATACGCACACGACAATTCCATCCGTGGTTCTGGCAATGAAGTTCGGGTTGATACGGAGCCGTGGCGCCGCAGGGCAACTTTCATACATGTGCCAAATCGCGGTCAGAAACTTCGTGCTGACCCGCTGGGAACAGCACTATCTGCACCAGACTGGGCGCGCGATGCGCCGCTGGGCCGCCGAGGCTACTTCCGCTCCCCCAGTTCAGGACTCGTAGGGGTACTGTGAGTCCCGCCCTTGTCATGAGGATGAGCTGCCGCTTTTTCGGCTTCTGTAGCTTTTAGCCGAGCAATGGCCTCCTTTTCGGCCGCTGCATGCTCTTTTATGGCAGGCAATTCGCTTTTTGGACGATTGATACTCATGAGGCAATCCCCCCGGTAAAAGAAAGCCTAGCCTAGTCCGATTCGGACCGTAATGCTGTAGCGGATACCCGAATACGCATCGTATTGCGGACTAGGTGCGTGGTAACGGGAGCGGTTGGCGCTAACGAGCCTCCGATATGGGAATGGCGATTAGTGTTATGGACTTACGCTGACCGCAATCGACCTGGAATAGATTGTTCTTGCCGAAATCTATCGCCGTGAAGCAGTCGGTCGCGATCGTCTCAAACGGGTCAGGTCCAGGCATTGACCGGATCGGGCATCAGGAGCAGAAGCGCGGGTCGCCGCGGGACGATCGCCTTCTTCGGCGGCTTGTACCCCTGTGGTCCGCAAAAAACCAGGTCACGCTCATGCGGGCGCAAGAAAATATTCGTGATGCAGCCCGCCAAAGATTGATCTGGCCCACACTGAGTACGATTCGCCGCGGCGATGGCGCGAATCAGAATTTGGATGGCTGAG
>PLAH01000158.1 GCA_003134045.1 Gammaproteobacteria bacterium | reverse complement strand
GAGAAAACCGGGCAATCCGACAATTAAGAACGTGATTTGCCATGGATGGAACGTCCCTAGCAGCCCGAGATGTAGGTCACCGGCCTTGGACAGCGTGCCGAGCACAAAGCCGCCGAGCACCAAGGCCAGACCATTACCGCAGACAAAAGCGAGCGCGAGCAGCGACATCGCGCGCGCCAATTTTTCTTTCGGAAATAGATCCGCAATCATCGAAGAAATCGCCGGCGAAACGCCGGCGTCACCTGCGCCCACCCCCACTCGAAAAAGCGCGAGCTGCCAAAAATTCTGAGCGACGCCGCACAGTGCCGTGCAAAGGCTCCACACAGCAACGCAGGAGCCGAGGATCAATCTTCGATGACCGCCATCGATCCAACGCGCCAATGGCAGGCCAAGTACGAGATAAAAGGCGATAAAGGCAAAGCCCATCACCAGACTGATCTGGGTGTCATTGAGGGAAAGATCGTGCTTGATGGGCTCGATCATTAGGGTAATGACGCCTCGATCGAGATAGCCGACCGCCAACGTCACGCCAAATACAAAGACCGCCCACCATGCTTGTCGAGACGACGGCCAAGGGTCTGACGTACTCGAGGAGCGCACCGTCGGCTCGAACTCGGCCGATTCCGTCGAAGTACCTCGGAGAGAACCGCGAGTGGCCGCGGAACTCGCATGAGCGGCAGGCACCCTAGGAGGTGTACGCAAGGGATTGAAACCAGCCGTTCATGGAGAGACTGTCGCATATTTTGCAATTCCGTCAAGAAAAATCGATAAATTATCAATTACGCCACAATGGTAGATAATCCCGCGGCGACGGCGCCGAACGCCTTTTGCTCACCGAAGGCTCGCATGACGAGTTCGGATGTATGGCGCACATGGGCTAGTGTGAGGTCAACCGCTTCGGCGACGCGCCGAGTGATGACGGCTTCGGCAATTTGAGCGTGTTCGGTTGAGGTTCCGCGCTTGCGCGATGCGTGCGCCCGTTGCGATAGCAGACGGTATCGGTCTGAAAAATCGAACAATGTATCCATGAAGTCGATGAGTATGGTGGAGCCGTAGGCGGCAACCAAGGAACGGTGAAACTCCCGATGCAACTGCCGGGCGAGGGGATTGAGCATAGGCGGCTCGCCGATCTCCCAGGGCACGCGATTCAAGCGATGCAGGCACAGGACGATGTTTTCTTCCCAAAGTTGATCGCCGCGCTCTATCGAACGAGGCAGGGTGAGTGCGTAGAGTTGGCAGCGAGTCTCGGTCAACTCCTGCAAATCGTGCAATGAAACGGGCGCAACCATGAAGCCTCGTTGGTCGACCTGCACGGCCAGCTTTTCCATCGAAAGTCTATTCAGTGCCTCCCGGACGGGGGATGCGCCGAGCCCATAACGTGTCTTCAGCACATCGATGCGGAGCTTCTCCCCGGGTGCCAAAACACCGTTCACGATCTCGTCACGCATTTGCTCATACACCGATGAGGTAAGGGTCGTTCGCCCGTTCATCGCTGCCCCCAAGCTTCGCCGTCCCATGCTATTCCTTGGATTCAAAAAGCCACATAGTGCGTCCGCGGGGAGAAAAAAGCACCACAATCCGTCGATTCGGCATTTAATCGATATACCATGGAATTTGTTTGACGAATCGATAATAATGCAGATAGTGTACTTGATGAGGTCAGCATGAAACTTGCGAGATTCGAGCGCGGCAATGGCCCAGAGATCGGTATCGTCACCGCCAGCGGTATGTTGCCGGCGAGCGGGTCTCTGCCGCAGATCGGCGTCGNNGACATAACGGGCCTCATTGCGGCTTGGGATAGGTACGGCGCTTTGCTGAGGGACTTCGAGATCCGAGGCGGCGCGGCAGTTCCAATGGAAGCGCTGCGTCTTCTCTCCCCCATTGCCCGGCCGGGGAAGATCCTGGCGATCGGGCTCAACTATGCGGACCACATCGCCGAAAGCGGCATGCCAACCCCCAAACAACAGGTGTGGTTCTGCAAGCATGACAATGCGGTTGCTGCTCCGGGCGATCCGATTTTGCTGCCTCGGGTATCGAGCATGACTGATTACGAAGCCGAATTGGTGGCGGTGCTAGGTGCCAGCGTGAAGCATGTCAGCGGAGCCGATGCTGCGGCGGCCGTATTCGGATATTGCGTCGGCAATGATCTCAGCGTGCGTGATTGGCAATGGGAAACCCCTCAGTGGATGCTCGGTAAGTCTTTCGACGGCCATGCTCCGTTCGGGCCCTGGATTACGACAGCTGATGAAGTCGGGGATCCCCATCGGCTCGGCATCCGAGCCATTATTAACGGCGAAACTCGGCAGAATTCGAACACCCGACACTTGGTCTTCAGTGTTTGGGATCAAATTGCCCATCTGAGCAAGGCGATGACCTTGTCGCCCGGAGATATCATCTTCACGGGGACTCCAGGCGGCGTTGGCGCAGCGACCAAGTCGTGGCTCAAAGCGGGAGACACCGTTCGGATCGAGATCGATGAGCTCGGTGCGATTGAAGGGACCTGCGTGAACGAGGCTTGACGGCGATGCGGCGCGACTGCGACTACGACGTGTGCGTCGTCGGATTCGGACCGGTTGGCGCGGCACTGACGGCCGCGCTTGGCATGCGGGGGTTGAGCGTGCTTGCCGTTGACCGAAGTATGACGGTGTACCCTCAGCCCCGAGCGGCCCACATCGATGGCGAGACGATGCGAATCTTGCAGTCGCTCGGGGTAGCCGATGCCGTCATTCCGCATACGCGGCCGGCGCCGCCGTACGAGTTTCGCAACACGGCGGGCGAAATTCTGATCTCGGTGCCTGCTGCGACCCTTGCAGACGACGGCTGGCCGACTCATCTAATGATCTACCAGCCCGGCATCGAGCAGGTACTGCGACGCCTGTGCGCCCATTTAGCCACGGTGCACGTCAGACTGGGGACGAGCTTCCAGCGATTAGAGCAGTCGCGCGACGCAGTGACCGCGTGGCTTGACGGCGTCTCGGTATCGACTCGCATGCTGGTGGGATGCGACGGCGCTTCGAGTACAGTGCGCGAGGCGATGGGGGTGCAGTTCGACGACTACGGGTTCGACGAGCCGTGGCTGGTGATCGATGCGTTGGTATTGGATGAGGCGCGTACCCCCGCGGTATGTCTGCAGCTGTGTGATCCCGCGCGTCCGACGACGTTTACATTGATGGGGCCTGGCCGTCTGCGTTGGGAATTCATGTTACGGCCGGAGGAAGATCCGTCACAGATGATGGGCGAAGGGTCTATAGAACGGCTGCTCTCGCCCTGGGGCGGAAGTCACGGCCTCGTGATCGAACGCCGAGCGGTGTATCGATTCCACGGTCTGGTGGCACGACATTGGCGCGATCGGCGGGTCCTTCTGGCGGGGGATGCAGCGCATCTCATGCCGCCGTTCGCTGGCCAAGGACTGTGCTCGGGGTTGCGTGACGCCCACAATTTAGCCTGGAAGATTGACGCGGCGTTGCGCGGTGGGCCGGCCGATGCGCTGCTCGATAGCTACCAGGAGGAACGTGAACCGCATGCCCGGGGCATCGTCACCATGGCGATCGATGCCGGACGACTCGTGTGCACACTCGATTCGGAGGTCGCTGAACGGCGCGACGCAAAAGCCCGTGCTGATCGCGAGGCCGGCGTCGCCCCATCTAGCCTCGCACTGCCCCCGCTGGGCGCAAGTGTGCTGTTAGGCTCACACACTGCGGCAGGAACACAATTC
>PLAH01000175.1 GCA_003134045.1 Gammaproteobacteria bacterium | reverse complement strand
GTCGCATCGCGCAGCATCACTCCGTCGTCGCGGCCGCCGCGCCAGCCACCCGCCACATAACTTTCCAATTTCATTGCGGACTCCACGTTGCGAATTTTTCACCGCGTCCGGCGATCTCCACCAGCAATGGCGAGGGCGTCCAGTAGCGCGCGCCGTGCAGTTCGCCCAATTGCCGTATGCCTTGCAAGACCAGTGACGGACCCAGCGTGTCGGCGTAGAACAGCGGTCCGCCCCGCGCCCTCGGAAAGCCGTAACCATTGCACCAGATGGCATCGATATCGCCGGCGCTCGCCGCAATGCCCTCGGCGAGCAGCTGCGCGCCTTCGTTGATGAGCGCGAAGACGCATCGCGTCGCAATCTCGTCGTCCGCAATCACGCGACGCGGCACGCCGAGGCGCAGCGACTCGGCCAGGAGCAGCGCCTCCACCTCCGGCGCCCGCGCGGGACGCCGGGATCCCGGCATGTAATCGAACGCGCCCCGGCTGGTCTTCTGGCCGAGACGGCCCGCCTCGACCAGCAGATCGGCGACGCGGTAGTAGCGCGGGTCGTCCGGCAGGTCGCGGCGCTCGCGACGCACACGGTAACCCACGTCGAGTCCCGCGAGGTCGCCCACCGCGTTCGGCCCCATCGCCATGCCGAATCGTTCCATGACCGCATCGATCTGCGTGGGCGTTGCGCCCTCCAGCATGAGCGATTGATTCTCGCGCCCGTAGGCATAGAGCATGCGGTTGCCCACGAAGCCGAAGCAATTGCCGACGACGACGCCGAGTTTGCCCATGCGCCGGGTCACCTCGCCCACCGTCGCGATGACGTCCGGTGCGGTGGCACGGCCGCGCACGATCTCGACCAGGCGCATGATGTTGGCCGGGCTGAAGAAATGCATGCCGATGACGTCTTGCGCCCTTCCCGACGCCTGCGCAATGGCATCGATGTCGAGCGTGGAGGTATTCGATGCCAATACCGCGCCCGGTCGGCAGAGCCTCCCCAACGCCGCGAACACCTCTCGTTTGACGGCGAGACTCTCGAACACGGCCTCGATGACGAGATCCGCGCTCTGCAGGGCATCGATCCGATCGCCGCTGCGGACGCGGCTCAAGGTCGCCGTGGCCGCGGCCGGCGTCATGCGCCCCTTGGCGACGGATGCCTCGACCGTGGTGCGGACCCGCTCGATTCCGGCTGCCAACGCGGCCGGCTGGGTGTCCACCAGCACCACATCGAACCCCGCCGTCGCCAGACTGATCGCGATACCCGATCCCATGGTGCCGGCGCCCAGGACCCCGAGCGTGGCGACCGGCCGCGGGGCGGCGCGAGGCCGCATACCGCGTTCCGCAAAGAACAGATGGCGCAGCGCCCGTGAAGCATCGGACTGTCTGCAGGCATTGAAGCGTTCGCGGCCGAGCGCAACCCCCGCGTCGAACGGCTCGGTGGCCGACGCCGCAACGCACTCGATGATGGCCTCGCGCGCCGCGTCGACCCCCGGGAATTTGCGGGCAACCAGGGCGCGCTGCTCCTCGACAAACGCAGGATCGGGCATCCCGCCCCGCACCGGCTCATCGCGAAGCCGGCGCGGCCTGCGGCCCGCTGCCACGATCTCGCGCGCGAACGCCAACGCGGCGCCGAGCAGATCCGGCAATTCCGCAATTCGGTCGACCATGCCCAGCGAGTGGGCCCGTTCACAGGTGATCGGATCGCCGCTCAGCATCAGCGCCAGACTTTGCGCAATGCCGATCAGGCGCGGCAGGCGCTGTGTACCGCCGGATCCGGGCAGCAATCCCAAACGAATCTCAGGCATTCCCAGCGACGCGGAGTCGGCGCCGATGCGAAAATGACAGGCGAGCGCGAGTTCCAGGCCGCCGCCGAGCACCGCCCCATGCAGCGCGGCCACGATGGGCTTGGAAGCGGCCTCCACGGCCGTGAGCACGTCGCTGAGCACGGGCGCGCGCGGTTCCTCATCGAATTCGCGGATGTCCGCTCCGGCCACGAAATGGGCCGCGGCGCCGCGGATGACGACGGCGCGGATGTCGGGGGCAGCGTCGGCCGCCAGCACCGCATCGAGGAGTGCCTTGCGCACGGGTTGTGCCAGCGCATTGATCGGCGGATTGTCGATGCTGAGCACGGCGATCTCGCCATGACGCTCAACGGCGATCATGCGCGTTCGATGACCATGGCGATTCCCTGACCCACGCCGATGCACATGGTGCACAGCGCCCGCCGCCCGCCGCTGCGCTCCAACTGATGCACGGCCGTGGTCACCAGCCGGGCTCCGCTCGCCCCCAAAGGATGGCCCAGGGCGATCGCACCGCCCTGCGCGTTCACGTGGGGCGCATCGTCGGCGATGCCCAGACTGCGCAGCACCGCGAGCGACTGCGAGGCGAATGCCTCGTTGAGCTCGATCAAGTCGACATCGGCCAGCCGCAGATCGAGGCGAGCCAGCAACTTCTGCGTCGCGGCGACGGGCCCCATCCCCATGATCCGCGGCGCGACGCCCGCGACCGCCGTGCCGATCACCCGTGCGCGCACCTCGAGGCCATGGCGCGACACCGCCTCTGCGCTCGCGAGCAGCAAGGCACAGGCGCCGTCGTTGATGCCCGAAGAATTCCCCGCCGTGACCGTGCCGCCCGTGCGAAACGGCGTCGGCAATTTTGCGAGCGCCGCAAGACTGGTCTCGCGCGGATGCTCATCCGTGCTCACCATGGTGGTCGGTCCGCGCTTGAGGAGGATCGGAACGCCGACGATCTCGGCCGCGAAAAGACCCGCGACCTGCGCCGCCAGCGCGCGTTCCTGACTGCGAAGTGCGAAGGCATCTTGATCCTCGCGCGTCACGTGGAATTCCGCGGCCACGTTCTCGCCCGTCTCGGGCATGGAATCCACGCCGTATAGCTGCAGCAGCCGCGAATTCACGAAGCGCCAGCCGATGGTGGTATCGAACATCTGCGCATCGCGCGCAAAGGCGGTGGCGCTCTTCGACATGACGTACGGAGCGCGGCTCATGCTCTCGACGCCCCCGGCCAGCACCACGTCCGCCTCGCCCGTGCGAATCATTCGAGCCGCACTCGCCACCGCATCGAGGCCGGAGCCGCACAAGCGGTTGAGCGTCACGCCCGGCACATCGATGGGCAGCCCCGCGAGCAACGCGCTCATGCGCGCCACATTGCGATTGTCCTCGCCCGCCTGATTGGCGCAGCCCATGATGACATCGCCGATGGCGTGCGGGTCGAGTGCGGGATTGCGGGCGATCAGTTCTCGCAACACGATGGCGCCGAGATCGTCGGGCCGCACGCTCGAGAGCGCGCCGCCGTAACGGCCGATCGGGGTGCGAATGGCATCGCAGATGAACGCATCGCGCATGGTACTTTGATCCTCGAGTCTTCTAAGTGCCCGTGAAGCGGGGCGCACGTTTTTCAGCGAAGGCGGCGACGCCCTCGGCGTAATCGGCCGATCGGCCGAGTTCGCGCTGCAGATCGCGCTCCCGATCCAGCTGCTCCGGCAAGGTGCTGTGCCAGCCGGCGCGAATGGCCGCCTTGGTGTGGGCGAGGCCGCGCGTCGGGGCGATGGCCAGTTGCTGCGCCAGAGTATCGACGCTGCCCGCCAATTCCGCATCGTCGACGCACTGCCAAATCATGCCCCATGCCGCCGCCTGCTCGGCGGACAGTTTGCTGCCGAGCAGCGTCAGCCCGAGCGCGCGCGCATTGCCGACCAGCCGAGGCAGCACCCAGGTGCCGCCGGCATCGGGAATCAGCCCGAGCTTCGAGAACGCCTGCACGAAACTCGCCGAGCGTGCGGCGATCACCAGATCGCAGGCCAGAGCGATATTCGCGCCCGCCCCGGCGGCGACGCCGTTGACCGCCGCGATGACCGGCAGCGGCAAGCCCTGCAGTGTCAATATCAAGGGCTTGTAGTACTTGTCGATGGATTCGCCCAGATCCACGGCCGCGCCGCCGGGGGGCACCGAACGGTCGCCCAGATCCTGGCCGGCGCAAAAGCCTCGACCGGCGCCCGTCAGCACCAGGACGCGGGCCCGTCGGACGGTCACCTCCGACAATGCCTCGCGCACCTCGCCATGCATCTGCGTGTTGAAGCTGTTTAGTTTGTCCGGTCTGTTGAGAGTCAGCCGGGCGATCCCGTTCTCGACGGCAAATACGATGGTTTCATAAGACATGACTCCCCCTGTTTTTCTATTTTTCGTCGTAGCTGATGTCGAGCGCGGCGGTCGTCGGGCGCGCCTGGCAGCACAGCACGAACCCAGCGGCGGTTTCCCACGGCTCGAGCGCAATATTGTGCGTCATCACCGCCGCGCCCCGGGTGATACGGGTGCGGCATGTGGCGCAAATACCCGCCCGGCACGAGAACGGCAGATCGAGCCCGGCGCGCTCGGCGGCCTCGAGCACGGAGGCATCGGTGCCTGCCATGGGAAACGTTCGGCGGCGGCCGTCCATGACCACCGTGATCGTGGCGAGAACGTCTTGCGGCGCGGGTGCGGGCGCACGCTCGGCCGTCATGACCTCGAGCGGCGCCGCGGCGGTCGCGAAACGTTCGAATCGAACCGGCGACGTGGCGTTCTGCTGTCTGAGCGCCTCGCGCACCTCGTCCACCATCCGGCCCGGACCACAGATGAGGTATTCGTCCGCCGTCCCGATCTCCACGATGTGTTGCGCGAGTTCGCGCACCTTGTCCGCATCGATGCGGCCATTGAGGAACTCGGTCTGCTGCGGTTCGCGGCTCATCACGAAGTAGACCGAGAATCGGTCGAGGTAGCGATTCTTGAGCGCCAACGTCTCTTCCAGAAACATGGTGCGCGAAATGCTGCGGTTGCCGTAGACGAGCGTGAACCGGCTGCCCGGTTCGCGCGCCAGAATATCCGCGGCCAGCGACAAGATGGGCGTAATACCGCTGCCGGCGGCGAACGCCACGTACGAGTGCCGGCGCTGCGGATCGATTTGCGTCCGGAAACGGCCCGCTGGCGGCGCCACGTCGAGCAGATCGCCCGACCGCAGCCGGGTCGCGATATCGCCGGACATGCGTCCGCCGGTTTGCAGGCGAATGCCGAGTTTGAGCACGGCCCCGCCCGGCGCGGTGACGATGGAGTAGGTACGCCGCTCTTCGCGATCGCCGATCTGCCGCCGTACCGTGACGTATTGCCCGGCATGATGTTGAAACTCGTCGCGCAGCGTCGCCGGCACGTCCAAGGTCACACACACGGCGTCTTCGGCGACACGTTCGACCGACGCTACTTTCAACGGATGGAACTTGAACATGCCCGTCACACGGTCCCCGAGATCAGATGCATTTGAAATATTCGAACGGTTCGAGACAGGCGCGGCAGCGATGCAGCGCCTTGCAAGGGGTCGAGCCGAACTCGCTCACCGTCTCGGTATCGAGCGAGTGGCAATGCGGGCACGCGATCGGCCGCCGCAGCGCGCTCTTGTCGGGCGGCACGATGCCGTATGCGGCCAGCTTGCGCCGGCCCTCCTCGCTGATCCAGTCGCTGCTCCAGGGGGGCGACAAGACGCCGGTGACGACGAACTCGCCCACATCGGCCTCGCGCAATGCTTGCTCCACCGACTGCCGAATGACGTCGGTGGCCGGACACCCCGTATAGGTAGGCGACAAGCCGACCTCGAGTTTGCCGTCCGCACGCGGCGTCACGAAACGGATGATGCCCAGATCGACGATGCTGATCGCCGGTATCTCCGGATCCTCCACCCGGGCGAGCGCCCGCCATGCCGCGTCTGCTGGCGACATGACTACCAGCGAGCCCCGGGGTAGGTGCGCTGCAGGTGCTGCATCTCCGTGAGGATATAGCCCAAGTGCTCGCTATGTTCGCCGCGTTTGCCATGCCAGATATGGGGGCGCGCGGCCGGACGCACGAGGGTCGCCTCGGCGAGCAGTGCGTCGATTCGCGCCGACCAGGCAGCCTGCACCTCGGGCAGGCGCGGCGCGACGCCGCTCTCGGCCATCGCCTCATCCAACTCGTCGGCGGCGAACAGCTCCACCGTGTAGGGCCATAGCCGATCGAGCGCGCCCTGCACCCGACGGTGGCTCTCCTCCGTGCCGTCGCCGAGCCGAATCAACCAGCCGCTCGAAAAACGCAGATGGTAGCGGACCTCCTTGACGGACTTCTGAGCGATGGCGGCCAGGCGCGCATCGGTGGAGGCTGCCATGCGTTCGTACAGCTCCAATTGAAAGACATCGACCAGCACCTGGCGCACGATGGTCTGCCCAAAGTCGCCGTTCGGCTGCTCGACCAGAATGGCATTCAGATAGTCGCCGTGCTCGCGCAGGAACGCGACTCCATCCTCATCGCGCCCGCGGCCTTCGACCTCACCGGCGTAGCTGAACAACAGCCGGGCTTGGCCGATCAGATCGAGCGCGATATTGGCCAGCCCCAAATCCTCCTCGAGCGCGGGCGAGTGTCCCACCCATTCGCCGAGCCGCTGCCCGAGTATCAGGCTCAAATCGCCGAGCCGCAGCAGGTAGCGAAACGAGGCGGTCACAGGGTCTTGACCTCGTCGGGTATGTCATAGAACGTCGGATGACGGTACACCTTGTCGCGCGCGGGCTCGAACAACGCATCCGATTCGGCCGGGTCCGACGCCGTGATGTCCCTGGACGGCACGACCCAGATGCTCACGCCTTCCTGTCTGCGGGTGTATAGATCGCGCGCATGGTCGATGGCCATGCGTGCATCGGCGGCATGCAGACTGCCGACATGCTTGTGATCGAGGCCGCCGCGCGCGCGCACGAAGACCTCGTAGAGAGGCCATTGACGATTATCCTGCATGATGTTTCCTCTTCTCGGCGTACGCGCTCGCCGCCTCGCGGACCCAGGCGCCTTGCGCGTGCGCATCGCGGCGCGCCGCCAGACGCTCCGCGTTGCAGGGGCCGTTGCCTTTCAATACCTGCTCGAATTCGCTCCAGTCGATGGGCCCGAAATCATAGCGCTGCGCCGGCTCGTTCCACCGCAACAGCGGATCGGGAATGGTCAAACCCAGAAACTCGGCTTGCGGTACCGTGAAGTCGACGAATTTCTGGCGCAACTCGTCGTTCGAGAAGCGCTTGATCTTCCACCGCGTGGATTCGGCGCTGTGCGTCGAGTTCGCATCCGATGGCCCGAACATCATGAGCGCCGGCCACCACCACCGGTCGAGCGCCGTTTGCGCCATCTTCTTCTGCTCGGCCGTGCCCTGCGCCAGCTGCAGCATGAGATCGTAGCCCTGCCGCTGATGGAAACTCTCCTCGCGGCACACGCGCACCATGGCACGGGCGTATGGACCGTACGAACAGCGGCACAACGGGATCTGATTCATGATGGCCGCGCCGTCCACCAGCCAGCCGATGGCGCCCACGTCGGCCCAGGTCGGTGTCGGGTAGTTGAATATGCTCGAGTACTTGGCTTTGCCCGAGAGCAGCTGGTCGATGAGCTGATCGCGGCTGACGCCGAGAGTCTCCGCGGCGCTGTAGAGGTAGGCGCCGTGACCTCCTTCGTCCTGCACCTTCGCGATGAGGATGGCCTTGCGCTTGAGCGAGGGCGCACGAGTGATCCAATTGCCTTCCGGCAGCATGCCGACGATCTCCGAATGAGCGTGCTGGGAGATCTGGCGGATCAGCGTATTTCGATACCGCGCGGGCATCCAATCCTTGGGTTCGATTTTCTGCTCGGCGTCGACCCGTGCCAGAAAGCGCAATTCTAGCGCTTGCTCGTCGAGCGCGTCGGCATCCGAACCCGGCGTATCCAGTGCTTGTGTGTACATGCGGTCATTCTGATACAACAATGCGTCTATTACAAGATTTTCCGTGTCACGACGATCCGCTACCATAGCGCCATGACCGCCGCTCTTGCCGTTTTTGCCGCCGATCTGGTGAGCCGCTTCCGCCGGCAACGCCCGCTGCGCGGCGGCTCGCTCATCGTCACGATCTTTGGCGACTCGATCTTGCCGCGCGGCGGCGCCATCACCTTGGGCAGCTTGATTCGGCTGGCCGATCCCTTTGGGCTGAACGAACGCCTGGTGCGCACCGCGGCCACGAGACTTGCCCACGACGGCTGGGTGGTGGCGCAGCGCGACGGCCGCTTGAGCGAGTATCGCTTGTCGCCCGGCGGCCGCGAGCGCTTCGTCGAAGCGACCCGCCGAATCTATGGTCCGGGCAGCGGTCCCTGGTCGGGCAAGTGGACGCTGATCGTACTGCCGCCCCGGGAGGCGGCGGCGCGGCGGCAGCTCAGGAAGGAATTGAGCTGGCATGGATTCGGCGAATTGCAGAGCGGCGTGTTTGCGCATCCCGCGGTCGATGCCGCCGGCCTCGCGGCCCGCGCATGGCAGACGCCGCTGCCCAAAAACGCGCTCATTTTCGAGGCCGACCTGACGAGCCAATCCGCATCGGCATTGATCGAACGCGGCTGGGATTTGAAGGATCTGGCGCTTCGCTATCAGCGTTTCGTGCAGCGCTTCGAGCGCGCAGCGACGCTGTTGCAGCGCGAACCCGATACGGCGTCGGCGTTCCTCGTGCGCACGCTGTTGATTCACGAGTATCGCCGCTTTCATCTGCGCGATCCGCTGCTGCCGGAACAGCTGCTGCCCGCGGATTGGCCGGGCACGCGGGCGGCGCAGCTGTGCCGCGACATCTACCGGCGGGTGTTCGAGCCGTCAGAGGTCTACCTGTCCGCCGTGGCCGAGAACCTGAAAGGCAAACTTCCGCCACCGGGCAGCGATATACGCGAACGATTCGGCGGCTTATGAGATGTTGTGGGTCTACGAGGGGCTCACCGAGTACTTGAGCGACGTCCTGGCGGTGCGCAGCGGTCTGTTGACTCCCCAGGAATTTCACGAGGAATTCGCGCGCATCGCCGCCGCCATGCAATCGCACTCGGCCCGCGAGTGGCGATCGCTGCAGGAAACGACCGTCTCCGCGCCGCTCCTCTATTATCAATCCCGCGCCTGGGCGGCACGGCTGCGCCGCCAGGACGATTTCCATCAAGAGTCGGCGCTGCTGTGGCTGGAGGCGGACACCGTGATTCGCCGCGGATCCAAGGGCCGTAAGAGTCTCGATGACTTCTGCCAGCTGTTTTATGGCCCGCCCAGCGGCGCTCCGCGCGTCGTGCCGTACGACTTCGGCATGGTCGTCCGGGCCTTCTCGGCGGTCTATCCCTACGATTGGGCGGCATTCTGGACCGAGCGGCTGACGCGACTGCGGCCGGTCGCACCTTTGGAAGGGTTGGAAGCGGCCGGTTGGCGGCTGGTCCTGTCGGCCGACCCGTCGAGCATGCATCTGGCGCACGAGGCGGATGACAAGGATCTGGACCTGCGGTATTCCCTGGGGTTCTATGTCGACGACGACAAGGCCACCATCGGCGATGTCATCCCGCGATCGCCCGCCGATCTGGCCGGCGTCTCGCCGGACAGCCACCTCGTCGCGCTCAATGGCTACAAGTGGTCCAAGGAACTGTTGCACGATACGTTCGGCGCGCCGCCCGTCCCTACTCTCTCGGCGCCGTGAACTTGGCCGGTTGTGAGGCATGGCATCGACTAGGGGGCGCTTGAGCGCGTCATCCACGCTCAAGCGCCCATGATATCCATCAGCGCCGCAATCTTGATGGTCGCGAAGTTCGAAAACGTGTCGGAGACCGCGTAGGGCAGCACGATCAGATCGTTGTGCCGCATCGCCCCGCAGGTGTAGACGACGTTGGGCACGTAGCCTTCGCGTTCCGAGGGTTCCGGCCGCACCAAGGGCTCCCTCGAGCGTGCCAGAATTATCGACGGATCTTCCTTGTCCAGCAGAACGGCTCCTATCGAATATCTCCTCACCGGCCCTACGCCGTGGGTCAACAGCAGCCAGCCCTCGTCGAGTTCGATCGGCGAGCCGCAGTTTCCAATCTGCACGAACTCCCACGGGAATTCGGGTCTCAGGATGGCTACGCCGCCGCTCCACGAGTACAGGTCGTCCGAGTAGATCAGATACAGGTTCTCATTGTCCTGCCGCGCTATCATCGCGTAGCGGCCGGCAATACGGCGGGGGAACAGAGCCATACCCTTGTTCTTTGCGGCGGTTCCCGTCAGCGGCGACATTCGGAAGGACGTAAAGTCGCGCGTCTCCAATAATTCGGACCGAATCGCTTTGCCGCTGTAAGCGGTATAGGTAGCGTAGAAGATCCTCCTGCCATCGTCATCGAACTCCACGAAGCGGGCGTCCTCGATACCGTTTGCCTGGGATTCCGTGACGGGAAAGATGACTCGCTCGCTGAGGTCCTCCTCGGGCTTGAACACGAGGGTGACCTCATCGCCGTTCACACCCGCGATCCGCTGTTGGACTTTGGGAATCGACGCGAGACGCGCCGACGGATCGACCGTCACGCGTCCATCGGCGGCGATGGATCCCGATCGAAAGGTCAGGGATGAAACATGACCCTCGCCAACGGCGCGCAGGCTCAATATGTATCGCCGGCCGCCTGGCGGGGCGCCTGACTGATCCGGATGCGCGACGATGCTCGGATTGAACAATGCCGCCGCCTCAAAAGAGTATTCATGCAGGAAGTAAGCGCCGACCAGTTGGCGCTGTTCCCTGGTGAAAGTCGCATGCGCCGCAAAGGCGTCTTCCATTTCTTCGGCGCGCGCCTCGAATGTCTCGAGTAGATTTCGGTGGCGTCCCTGGAAGTTCTCCAGGACCTCGGCCAGTTGACTGGCGGCGGCCGCGGGAGCGAGCGCGAGGACTCGATCGACGATATGGTTGGCCCGCGTCTTATCGGTGGCGTTGAGCTCACGCGGTTCGGTCGCGGGCTTGAAAGGCCGGACGACCACTCGCGCCGGATCGGGACGCAGATACAGACCCTGTCGATTGGGAAGAGTCAAGCGCACCTCACGAGCGGACCGACGAGCAGAGCGTTGCACGGCGGAAATGACGAGGCCGCGAAACAGAATGAAGGGCGACAGGAGACCGGCTCAGGCTAGTCTACACGAGAAGGCCGGGCGCAACCGCACTCGCTCAGTTTCGGGACTATGGTTGCGTGCGGCGGCACGAACGGTCTCACGGTCGTTTCGACTCCAAGTAGGCGCTCAACAGTTTGTCGAGGTCATCGAGGTCCACCGGTTTGGTCAGATGCTGATCGAAGCCTGCGCGCCGCGCCTTCTCCCGATCGTCCGGCTGTCCCCAGCCGGTGACGGCCAACAGAAGTACGCGCTTGCCCCAGCTCTCCTGCCTTATGGCCCGGGCCACGTCGTCGCCGCTCATATCGGGCATGCCGATATCGAGGATCACGATGCCTGGAAGATGCCGCGAGCCGAGGTCGAGGGCCTGACGTCCCCGAATGCGCCACGATTACTTCAAAACCCGACAGTTGCAGCAGAAGTCCCATGGTCTGCGCGGCGTCTCGATTGTCGTCCGCCAACAGGACGGTGGTGCGGTGCGCAGGGGGCACCTGCGGCGCCGGATCGGTCGGCGGCCGCGATAAACAATTGCGCCTCGATTAAACCGCCCGCCCACCGCCGGGTACTTACTGCCTGTCGTCACTTTCGAGTACTAGAGCATGCAGATGGACCGGTAGGTGCCGTGGGCCGCGTTATGCACGCTCGCCTTCCTGGCGGGCTGCGCGGGCAATGGCGAGGGCCTGGATAAGAACGGTCAGCCCATCACGGCCGGCGGCGCCGGCGGCGGACCGATAACGGCCGATTTCCAGTCGATCCAAGATAACGTCTTCACGCCGATCTGCTCGAAATGCCATATCGGCGCGAGCGCACCGGAGGGCCTGCAGCTCGATGCCGCGCACAGCTATAACCTGTTGGTCGGCGTGCAGAGCGCCGAACAGCCCAACCTGATGCGGGTGGAAGCCTGGCGATCCCGACGACAGCTACATGGTGCGCAAGATCGAGGGTCTGTCCGGCATCGACGGCGGGCAAATGCCGCTGGGGGAAACGCCGCTCCCCACGGCGACGATCGACGCGATCCGCCAGTGGATCACCAATGGCGCGCCGAACTCGCCGGCCGCCGCGCCGGCGATGTTTGCCGTGCAAACCACGGTGCCCGCCGACAAGGCGGTGGTCACGGCTCCGCCGGCGCAAATTCTCGTCGCCTTTACGCAGGAGGTCGACGCATCGCTGGTCAACGACACCACCGTCACCGTCGAGAGAGTCTTGGGCCCCGCCCAGGACAGTACCCGTGCCGTCGCGGCGTCGCGGGCGCTGGTCCAGAGCAACGGCGCGGTGCTGTTGATTACCCCCAGCAAACCGCTCGAACCCGGCGCCTATCGCGTGACGCTGCGAGGCGCGGGCGGCGGCGCGCTCGCGAATCTGAACGCGGCCACGCTGGGATCGACCCAATCGTTCGAGTTCACCGTGGAGCCTGCCCTGTGATGATCCGATCCGCCCGCCTGGCGCTGCGATGTCTCGCGCTGCTGTTGTGCCTCAGCGGCTATGCGGCGCATGCCGAACCCTATCTCGCCGTGCAGCTGGGCCTCAAGTGCGGGCAATGCCACGAAATTTGCCTGATCGCCGGCATGGATGATTTTCTGGGGAAGCCGCTCATCGTGTCCGAACTGACGGCGACTCTCGACAAGTGGCGCGCTCGGGGATTCGATTCGAGCCAACCTCCCCGTCAGCTGCCCGACGATCCCCCGCTGCCCTGCGCATCCTCGGGGGATCGAGGATCATCGGGACGCTGATTTCGAGCGTCGCGGCAATGACGCTGGCCCGGCATGTGCCGCGACCGGCGTACGGCGACCCGCTGCGCTGCCCGGATCGGTTCAGGATCTATCGGACGACGAACGAACGCTCGATGACGTAGTCGCCGGGCTCACCGACATGCGGTGAGATCTCGAAGCCGCGTGCATCCAGCATCGCGGACAGATCGGTGAGCATGGCGGGGCTGCCGCAGATCATCACTCGATCCAAAGCCGGATCGAGTGCGGGCATGGCGATGTCGCTGAACAGCTTGCCGGTCTCGATGAGCGACGTGACGCGGCCCTGATAGCGAAATCGTTCGCGGGTGACCGTCGGAAAATACACCAGCTGATTGCGCACCTGTTCGCCCAAATATTCATGATGGGTCAATTCCCACTCGATGAAATCGCGATNNACGTGCCGGTGGGCTTGCGGCTCACGAGGACTTCGTCGCCGGGCTTGATATTTTGCAGACGCGAAGTCAACGGGCCGTCGGCCACTTTGATGCTCAGGAACTCCAGAAACTCTTCATGGTTCGCACTGGCGATGCTGTAGGCCCGCATCAGCGGCTTGCCGTCGATCAGCAATCCCACCATCACGAAATGTCCGTTTTCGAACCGCAGACTCTGGTCGCGCGTCGTCGTGAAACTGAATACCGTTTCATTCCAGTGATGCACGGTCAAAACGCGCTCTGAACCTATCGTTGCCATCTTGATTAGCCGGTCGCGATGCGGATCAACGCAGCTGACTGTCCTTGCTGCNNCAGGCGATGCACAGACGCACCCCCGGAATCGCGTGTCTTCGCGCCTCCGGAATCTCCGCGTCGCATTCCGCGCAATGGGTCAGCGATGGACCCTGCGGCAACTGGCTCTTGACGCGGCTGATCGCATCCTTGACCGTCGCGTCGATCTGGTCCTGTACCGCGCCGTCGCCCGCCCAACCCGTAGCCATGATGGTATTCCCGCCTGCAAAGTTTACTTATGGGGCTTCAGCGGAGCATTTTCAAGCGCCGCGATCTCGTCCATGGCCGTCACGAGGGCAGAACGGATGCCGGGTTCCGTGGCGGAGTGGCCGGCATCGTCGACGATGATGAGCCGCGAGCCCGGCCATGCCTGGTGCAGCTGAGTGGCGGTGATGGGCGGACACAGCAGATCGTAGCNNTCGTAGCGGCCCTGCACGATGGTTGCCGGCAAGTGGCATATTCTCTCGACCCGATTTAACAATTGATCCTGCGGCGTGTAGCGATTGTTGCGGAAATAGTGCACCTCGATCCGTGCCATGGCGTAGGCCACCTGGGGATCGTTGGCTCCGGCCAGCCTCGAGGGGTCTGGCAGCAGGTTGGCGAAGATCGCCTCGAAGGTGCTCCAGCGCCGCGCGGCCGACAACCTGACGGCGGGGTCCGCGTGCTCGAGCAGCGTCGCATAGCCCTCGAGCGGATCGCCGGCCCGCAGCTCGGGCGGCAGTTCATCGAGCAATACCTTCAGAGCGTCGGGTCGGAACAGGCGCCCCGCCTCGAACAGCCAGCGAATTTCCCACTCGCGCATGAGAAACACGCCGCGCAACGTGAGGCTCGAGCAGGCCGCGGGGAACTCCTCCGCATAGGCCACGGCCAGCGTCGAACCCCACGAGCCGCCGAACACATGCCACGCCTCGATTCCGCGCAGCCTGCGCAGCGTCTCCATGTCGGCGATGAGGTCGGCGGTGGTGTTGTTGCGCAGCTCCCCATTGGGAGTCGAGCGGCCGGCTCCCCGCTGATCGAACAGGACGATCCGGTAGCGCGCCGGATCGAAATACCGCCGGCTCGTCGGCGAACAGCCGCCGCCCGGGCCGCCATGCAGAAAAACCACGGGAATGCCATTCGGGTTGCCGCATTCTTCCCAATAGACCGTGTGAATCTCATCGACCGCCAAGCGACCCGAGGCGTAAGGGTCGATGGCCGGGTAAAGCTCGCGCAACGTCATCGAAGGATTAGAACACGGAACCCACCGCGGGCGGCGTCCGCCGCCGACATTCGATCGGAGTACCGACAACTTTTTCCACCCAGGGTCTTGGAACGACCCTCGTCGGCTTGCATCCCGCGGCAGGCTCGACCCCCTATCGCATTGCGCAGTCGTCGGCGCTCACCGGGTGCAATGCGCTCGCCGTACTGCCGGACGACAGCGTCTCCGCCGCCGCCTTCTCGTCGAACGGCAATCCCTTGGTCAGCGCCAGCGGCGTGGTCGCAGCGCCGTTTTCCAGCGATACATTCACCAATCCCTGGGGCGAGGCGTTCGTCGGCGCGACCTCGGCCCGAGCCGCCGCCATTTACGTCTCGAATATCGGCGGCACCATCGATCGAATCGCTTTGACGGGCGACACGCAAAGCGTATTCACCGAAATCGCGAAGGGCTTCTGTGGCAGCGGCGCGCCCGGCGCGCTTTTCGGCATTGCCACGGCCGTCGACGCCCAAGGCCGGCAGATCATCTATTTCAACGACGACAATACGAACACGGTGATGAAACTGAGTTTATAGGGAGGCGGCCCGGCGCTGCGGAAGGCCGCCGCGCGGCGCAACGCGGATCCTAGACGGTCGGGATGAACTGGTCGTCGTCCTGGTGCGCCCGCTCGAATTTGAGAAAACCGTAATATCCGCAGGTATTCCCGTAGGGGTATTTGCGGCACACGTAGGGACGCGCGGCGTAGACCGTGCACCGTCGCTGCTCCCGGTCGAAAAAACGGCACACGGTCTTGTATATCGTGTCCTTGTGATGCCTCAGGATCTGCTCGCTGACGCCACCCGTCGTGTAGGTATAGGTGAAACGCCTGCGTGCGGTTCTCTCCGTGATGTCGAAATGCCGCGCGAGACGCCGGATATCGTGATCCGTCACGGCGATGCTGCCGTGGCTGCAGCAATAACCCGGACATTTCGAGCAATCGAATTTCATAACCGAACTTTTCAATGACGGCGGCCACACGGCGCGTGCCAGCACTTTAACACCCGCCAAACCGATAGCGACGGTAGTTGGCAATCGCCAAGCCCCCGGCCACGCTGGTGAAGGGATCATGTTCCATCACCTTGCCGGGAAAAAGATCTTCCAGCAATTGTCGCACGGCGACGATCTGCGAGGAGCCCCCGGTTCGAACCACCAAGTCGATGGCTCCCGGCTCGAGATTCGCTCGCGCCAATACCTCCCGTACCAAGTCGCCGAGCCGACCCATCATCTCCGACAGCATCGCGTCGAACTGCACACGGCTGACGGGGACGGTCAAATTCAATTCCGGGATGTCGATCGAAGCCAAGTCGGCCACCGATAGCTGCGCCTTGGCCTTCTTGATCGCGCTGAACACCTGGTAGCTGTAGTTGAAGTTGATGAGATCCTTCAACCGTTCGAACTTGACGGCCGCCGGACCGCCGCGCGCGATCAGCTCCGTGAGCTTGGTCTTGTAGCGGTTTTGATTCAGGGTATGCGTGATCGCCCAATTCAAAATCCCTTCCTCGTATTCGCCGAACGGAAACAGCGTTTCGACCCAGCGGCCGTTCACCTGGCGCGACCACGACTCGCCCTCACCCAACAGCGGAAACAACAATCGTCTGAACATCAGTTGATCGATGCGATCGCCGCCCAGATCGGCGCCGGCGGTCGCCAGCACGTCGAAATCGACGCCCGAATAGCGAATCACGCTCAGGTCGAGCGTGCCGCCGCCGAAATCGACGGTGAGCACGGTCCCGGACGGCCGCAACCGCTGCTGCCACAAGAAGCTGACGGTGGCGGCTATGGGCTCCGGGTAGAATTCGATATTGCGGAATCCGGCGTGTTCGCATGCTTCCGTGAGTCGTTTCAACGCGAGCTCGTTTCGGGCCGTGTCGCTGCCTTCGAAATCCACCGGCCGGCCGACGTGCACGTGATCGAGCGGCGCGTTCAGTTCCCGTTCGAGGCTTTCGCGCATGCGAAGCAGCACCGGAGTCAGCAACGCCACCAAGCGATATGGCCGATTGAACACGTACAGTCGATTGATGCTGGGATTGCCGAGCAAGCGCTTCAGTCCGAGGAACAGCCGCCCCGGCAAGCCATGGTCGATCAACGGGCCATAAACGACGTTTCGCGAGGTCTCGAGCTCCGACATCTCGGTATCGCTGCTGCGATCGTCGATGGATCCCGCCGCCTGCCCGAGAATCTCCGGCACCAGGTGCACCAGCCGCGCCGCATTCTCCTGCACATAGCGGTCGATGGCCGCGGTGCCGGTGGTACCCACATAGTCCCTGCTCAAATGGATCGCAGTAGGAAGAATGGCGCTATCCGCCTCCACGCGCACGAAACGCAAACTCGTCCCGTCGAACCACGCCACCGTGGAATTCGAGGTCCCGAAATCGACGCCAACTCCAATCATTGCTTCGCCTTGAGCTTAGGGTTCATGCCTCCGACCGATGCGCAAAAAATGGCAACCCGCCGGCCGGGGGGCGCTTCGAGGGCCGGCATTACATCATCCGCGAGCGCCCAATTAGTTGGAACAGCATAGCGTAGTCGCCTCCTATGGCTCCCACTCGCGCCACGCCCCCATCAACGGAAAGTACAGGCCCACCCGTACTCGCTCCGGCCCGAGCCGCCGCGCCAGCTGTGCGTAGCGGTGCAGCTGCGGCGTGTAGCGAATGACTTCCTCGTCCAGGAATGCCTCGAGGCCGCCGCCGGCGTGCTGACTGGTCTTGTAATCGACGACCCAGCGGATGCCGTGCTCGTCGATGAAGCTGCGGTCGAATATCACCCGCACCACCTCGCCGCGCCAATGGCCGGACAGCGCATGTTCGCGAACGTCATCGCGCGCCCGTTTGCGCAATATCCAGCGCCCGCGTGCATCGCCGTGTACCGCCACCAACGCGGCCGTCACGCGCGCACTTGCCTCCTCCAGGCGCTCGGCCGGCACGCCGTGCGCGGCGAGCCAGCGGCGGTAGTGCCCCGCGCGATTCATGATGGCCGCCGCATCGCTGCGCTCGAGATCCAGCTGCTGCAATTCGGCGTGCACCAAGCTGCCCACGCGACGTGCGGTTTCGCCCGCCCAGTCGAACACCGGCCACTCCTCGCGCGCCACGGACGCCGCGCCGGCCGCGGACTCGGCGATCGCGGCAAGATCCTCGACGCCCAAGCGCAGCGCCTCGGCGACGGCCGGGGTCCAATCGTGCGGCACGCGGTGCAGGGGTCCGCCGCGTGGGGCGAGCTCGCCCGCTGGATCACGCGGCGGGCGAGTCGGGTCGACTGCAAAGTCCGTCCCCGCGACGGGCCACAGAACGGCCAATAGACTGCCCGCCCGCGGCTTCCACGGGGCGCGCCTCTCGGAGGCGTGGCCTCCCTCCTCGGCCGCCTCCGGCAAGCTGAGCGTGGCCGTCAAATGCAGCTGCCACTTCGCGCGCGTGCACGCCACATACAACAAGCGCTCCGCCTCGAGACCCGCGGCATCGCGGCCCTGGTAGCGAAGAAACTCGAACAGCTTGTCGGTCTCGACACCCACGCCGGGGCGCGCCGCCATCACCAGGCCATCGCGGCCGAAGCGCGCGAATTGATGCGACAAGAGCAGCTGATCGCGGTTGCGCGGAATGTGCCGGTCCAAGGCCGGCACCACCACCATGTCGAACTCGAGCCCCTTCGCCTTGTGGATGGTCATGATTTCGACGGCGGCGGATGCGCGATGCTCGGCAGACAAATCGGCAAAGTTTTCGTTGAGGTCGGCGGGGTCGGGCAGGCCGCGTTCTTCGAGTTCGCGCAGGCGCGCGAACACCGTGTCCACATGGTTCAGATCGTCGGGACCGGTGGCACAGCTCGGGCCGCCCAGCGCCAGCCACGCCCGCTCCACCCAACGAGTGACGCTGCCCTGACCACGAGCGCGAAACGCGGCGTCCAATACCGCGCGCAGCCTGGCGCAGCGCTCGCGACCGTCCGACGTCAATGCGGCGAGAACTGTGCCGTTCGACAAGGCATCCCAGATCACCGGTCCCGCCTTCGCCACCTCGAGCAGGTCGCTCAACACCAATCCGGCCCAAGGAGCGCGCAGCAAGGCGAGCCAGGCGGTACGGTCGCCCAGATGCAGCAGCCCGCGAATCAGCATCACCAGATCGCGCACCACGGGACGATCCTGCAGCGGCTCGATGTCGACCGCACGAAAGGCGATGGCGCGCGCGCGCAGGCTGCTCGCGATGTCGCGGGCGTGAGATCTCGCGCGCACCAGGATGACGATGCGCCAGTCCGGATGCCGGTTCGCTTGGCTCTCGATCAGTTCGGCGATGGCGTCCGCCTCCTCGCGGCGGCTCGCAAACCCCCTTAAGCGCACCGCGCCATCCTCTCCCGAGGCCTGCATTGCCGCCTCGCTGGGACGAAATGCGATCGCGCCGCGCTCCCGATCGTCGCTACGCGGCAGCACGCGAGAGAAGCAGGCGTTGATCCAATCGACCAGCGGCTTCGCGGAGCGGAAGTTGCTGCGCAAACGCTCGACGTCGAATCGCACGTCGCCCACGCCCTCCTCCGCAAGCTCCAGGAACGCCCTGACTTCGGCCTGCCGAAATCCGTAAATTGACTGCATGGGATCGCCCACGCAGAAGACGCTGCGGCCGTCGCCGCGTTGCCACCCTGCGGTCAAGCGCTTCACGAGTTCGAGCTGGCCGCTCGAGGTATCCTGAAACTCATCGACCAGAATGTGCTGCAGCCGGTAATCGAGCCGCAGATTGAGGTCGGTGGGCTCGAGCACCGTGCCGAGTGCGCGCAAGGCCGCCATCGACACGGCCGGGAAGTCCACGGCGCCGCGCTCGCGAAACACCTGTTCGAGTTGGGCGGCGGCGAGCACCAGCACCTGCGCCACCTCGCGCACCCGGCCCCATTGCTCATCGTCATAGGCGGGCTCGGGCAACGCGCGAATCTCCACCAGCGCACGCAATGCGGCCGGGTTGCGGTCGAGCTCCGCGATGAGATCCAGCAGCGCGGATTTGTCGGTGCATTGGGGCGGAAAGCCCTCGTTCTTGGTGAGCTGCTTGCGGTAGGCCGCCTCCCTGGTCAGCAGCATGCCGGCGACGCTCCGCCAGCGCGCGAGGTCGGCGTTTTCGGGGGCCAGCGGTGAAGCCTGTTCCCGCCACGGCGCCAGCCACGCGGGCGTACTATCGAAGCGCTGCGCGGCGCCGTGCATCAGAGCCGACAACACCGGCAATCTTTCCTTGCCGATCGCGTCTTGGGCGGCACCCAAGGTGCGCGCGACCAGCAGCGCGAGGTCCTCGTCCATGTGCGCGCGCACCGCGCGCAGCTGCGCGTCATCGAGCGGTTGGGTCGCGTGCAGTCGCGCCCCGAGCAACGGCAGCCAGCGATCCCGGCTGGGCAGCATCTGCGAGATGAGGTTCACCAAGCTATGCCACCGTTGATCGTCCAATTCGAGCACACGGTCGACCGCACGCCCGAAGGGATCCGGCTCGTCGTAGGCGAGCGCTTGGCGCGCCGCCTCTTCGTAGAGGGGAGCGGCCTTCTCGGTCAAATTCAAGCGCGATCCCGCGCCCGCGGTGATCGGCAGCTGGCCCGCCAGCCAGGCATTGAAGGCGTCGATGGTCTCGATGCGCAGCCGCGACGGATGTCGCGCAAGATCGAATCCGAGTTCATCCATGCGCCGTTTCGCCGCCACCCCCAACGCCCAGGTCCGGGCATTCATCGTGTCGGGACACCGCGGCGCCGCCGCGGCGTGCAAGGCCTGCATCACGCGCTCGCGCATTTCCTGTGCGGCGCGGCGCGTGAAGGTCAGCGCCAGGATGCGCTCCGGCAAATCGACCTGCGCCAGCAGCCGCAGATAGCGCTGCGCCAGCAGTGTGGTCTTACCCGAACCAGCCGGTGCCTGGACCAGCACCGAGCCGTGCGCCTCGATGGCATGCTGGCGGGCGGCGCTGTCGATCGGTTCACGCATCGGATTCGGCCCCGTCGAGTGCCGCCGGCACGCGGCACAGCGGCTGCAGATCGCACGACGCGCAGGCCCGCAACGTGGGGGCAACCTGCGCATCGCCGCGGGCAAATTGCGCGGCGATGAGTTCGATGCGCCCGGACCACAGCGCCACCAGCGACGCGAAATCCGGCGCGCCCTCGAGGTGCGACGGACGCCCTCTCGGCCGGAATATGCCGCTGCGCGCAGCCTCGGCCACGAAGCAACAGTCGCTGGCATTCACCTTGCCGTAGGCCACCGCCACCAAATCCTCCGGACGGAGCAATGCGTAGATCGGCAACTGCGGATTGTCCGGCCGGTCACCGCGCCAATCCGCACTCGCCATACCGGTCTTGTAGTCGATCAATACCCGCCCGCCCGCGAGCAGCCGGTCCACGCGATCGATGCGCACCTCGAATTCGAGACCGCCGTGGCGTGCCCGGTGCGCGCCCTCTTCCAGTCCTTCCACTTCGAACGGTTCGCGCACCAGTTCGACGTCCAGCCATTTTTCCAACAGCGATTCGAGGCGCGGCGCTTCGCGGCGCTGCCAGCGCGGGCCCGGATCGCGGCGCTGGCATTGGCGGGCAATCGCGCGATGCACGCTCGCACGCACGAGTTCCCGGCGATCGTCGGGCGCCATTGCCTGCAGTACGGCCGACGTACGCAGTTGCTGCCAGATGCTCTCGAGCGCGTGATGCAGCATCTCGCCGCGTTCACGCTGATTGAATCCGGGGATGGGGCGTTCCAGCCGGATGGTCGCAAGACGAGTCTCGGCGAAGCCGCGAAACGCGCAGCGCGACTGCGCCCTCAAGGTCGCGACGCCGCGCATGCGTTCGGAAGCGTCGAACGCCGGCGCCTGCTCATCGCTCAATGTCTCGATCAGGGGTGCCCGCTCGGCGAGCAGGCGCCAATGAGGCTGCGTCACCGGTTCAGAGAGTTCCAGCGGCGGCGCGGGCGGCAGCAACGGGCTCAAAATCGACGCGCGCCCATCGCCCGGATCCGCACAGCTGAATACGCTCGAGGCCGCCCGCGATTGCCAACGCGACTGCAGATCTTCCGTCAGCTGCAATTGGGCGTCGGCGCTCGCCGCCACGACGCCGTACTCGCGTTGCAGCCGCACCGGCAAGAGCGGAATGGGATCGAGCGGCGGCGGCCAACGCTCTTCACTGCACCCCGCGATCCAGAGTCCGTCGTAGGTCAGCCACGGATCCATGATCTGTGCGCTCACCCAGATGGGCGGCACGCCGGTCTGCGCTTGGAATGCCGTGTCGTGCGCCGCACGCCCGAGAATTCGTCCCGCCGACTGCGCCGACCGCGCCCCGAAAAAGCCGTCCGCGGTGGCGAGCGTCGCCAGCAGTTCGCGAAAGCGTTCCGCGGCTTGGAATTCGGTACTGGACCAGCGCTGCCGATCCATCCACGGTCCCGCCCCGAAGGCATCCACCCACACGGACACCCAGCGGCTCAACGGGTGCGGGCCGCGGACGCTTTCCAGCGTTTGCAGAACGCCACGCAGGCGTTGCACGGCGCCGGGCGCGGCGCCGGTGTCGCGCGTCAGGGATCCCGACAGCCGCAGCCAATCCACGAGCGGCGCCGTATCGGGACCGCGCTGGCGCAGCGCGAGATCCAGTACCGCGGCGGCACCCGCGTCTGCCGCCGAGCCCTGCAATTCGGGCATGCGCAGCAACGCACTGAACGTCTCGAAGGACACCGACCCCGCCGCGGCCGACAGAACATCGAGCGCCGCGCGCACCGGCGCGTACTCGGCGAGCGGCGTCCCGCCGGCCAACGCATAGGGCGCCACCGTCTCGCGTGGCGCCAGCGCGAAGCGCTGCGGCGCCAGCACGGCATCGAACGCATCCTGCACCTGGGCGCGCCGCAAGTTCAAATCGGGAATGCAGATCCAGGCGCGAAACTGCGGGCTCGATCGAAGGCGGTCGCGCGCCCATTCTGCGATGGCGGCAAGCTCGGCAGCAGGCGACGCCGCCTGGAATCGAAACGGCTGCGACGCCGAATTCAACTCGACCGGCAAGAGCGGCGCGCGTGCCTGAGTCTCGAGCCAGCGGCGGGCCACGGGGCGCCAGATCGGACTGTCTATCCAGGCAATGTCGAGCGCGCCGGTGGGCGCCGCTGCCAGCAGCTGATCGGCACTGATACAGTCCAGGTCGCGGCAACCTGCGTCGAAACGCCGATTCCAATCGAGCAGCGCCAGCGACTCCTCCGTGGCGTACTCGGCCAATGCCTCGGGCGGTATGCCGTGTTCGCGCATGGCGCGACGCGCGCGGCGGGCCGCCCGGGCGGCACCGGCCGGCTCGAGAAACCCCTGGCTTTCGCTGTCGAGAATCACCCGCCGCCACAGCTCGCGCTCCTCGATGTCGCTGAGGCAGCGCGGCAGCGTGGCGTCCGTCAGCTGTCTCTGCGCATGCACCTCGCGCAGCCAGCCGCTGAAATCGCGAATCCGCGGGGTGGGCCAGATCTCGTGTCCCGCCGCGACGTGCCGTCGTTCGACGTAATCGAGGAGCGCGGTGGCGAGTTCGGTGTTGGGGGTCAGAATGGTCTGGCCCGCACTCGCCGCATCGAACAAGCCGCGCGCCACGGGTTGCGCGCTCCGCGCCCTTAAAGCTTGCCGGCGGCGCCGACGACGTGCAATGTGGGGGCGGCGGCCGCGCGCGCGCTGAGCAGTTCGTCGATGCGACCGAACACGGTGGCGAGCACTTCGGACTCGGGTAGATTGGTGATGCGGAAGCAGTTCTTGTACGGCACGTTGAAACTCACGCCGGGCGCCACCAGAACATGCTTGTTCTCCAGGAGTTCCAGCGCGAACACCTGGTCGTCGAAATCCGGCAGCACGTCCTCTCGAACTTCCACGAAGGAGTACAAGGCGCCCATGGGCCGCGCCAGCTTGAGGTATTTACTGCGCGCGACGCTGTCGAGAATGGTCTGGCGGGATTCGTACAGCCGGCCGCCCGGACGCGTCAATTCGCGGATGCTCTGATAACCGCCGAGCGCCGTCTGCACGGCCCATTGGCCGGCCACGTTGCTGCACAGTCTGAGCGAACTCAGCAGCTCCAAGCCGCTCAAGTATTCCGCCGCATTCTCGACGTCGCCCGAGAACACCGCCCAGCCGACGCGATAGCCGCAGGCGCGATACACCTTGGACAGCCCGCTCATCGTGCAGCACAGCGTGCCTTGCACCAGCGTTGCCATCGGCACGAATTCGGCATCGTCGTAGACGATCTGATCGTAGATCTCATCGGACAGAACCACCAAGCGATGCTTCTCGGCGATGCGCGCGATCGCCGTCAAGGTTTCCCGCGGATACACCGCGCCGGTGGGATTGTTCGGATTGACGATGACGATGGCGCGGGTGCGGCGCGTGATGCGCGCTTCGATCTCGTCGGGATCGGGCACGAAGCCGCGCGCCGGATGACAGGGATAATGGACCGCCCGCCCGGTATTCAAATTCACCGCCGCGGTCCACAAGGGATAGTCGGGACTGGGCACCAGCACCTCGTCCCCCGGGTTCAAGAGCGCGCGCAGCGTGAGATCGATGAGCTCGCTCACGCCGTTGCCGATGAACACCTCTTCGGCGGTGACGCCCTTGACGCCGCGCTCCTGCTGCTGCATGACCACGGCTTCGCGCGCCGGAAAGATGCCCTTCTGATGCACGTAGCCCTCGCTGTGCCGCAGATTCTCGATCATGGCCAGGCGCATGGTCTCGGGCGTGCGAAAGCCGAAGGCATAGGGATTGCCGATATTGAGCGACACGATGTCGTAGCCCATGCGCTCGAGATCGAGCGCCCGCCGCGCGAGCTTGCCGCGAATCTCATACCGCACGTTCGCCAAGCCGTCGCTGGCGCGAACACTCATCCTGCCGTTGATTCCCTGTTTCATGGGGTCAAGAATACACGACCTCGCGCCAGCGGTGGCAGGCAACGATGTGCTCTGCCTCTACTTCCTGGAGGGTGGGGACCGTGTCCAGGCACACCGGCTGGGCATACGGACACCGGTCGTGAAACGCGCAGCCGCCGAGCGCGGGTGGCGTGCGTCCCGCGGCGGGGGCAGCCTCGCCCGTGGTCAATGCCCTGCCCGCGAAGGCGCGCGTCGGATCGGGCACGGCCGCGAGCAGCGCACGCGTATAGGGATGCGCCGGCGCGCCGAACAAGGCGTCGCGGCTCGCCACCTCGACCAGGCGTCCGCGATACATGACCAGCACCCGGTGGCTCAGGTGCCGCACCACCGCGAGATTGTGGCTGATGAAAATCATGGCAGTGCCGAACTCGCGCTGCAGATCCAGCAGCAGATTGACGATCTGACCCTGGATGGACACGTCGAGGGAACTCACGGGTTCATCGCAGACCAACAGCTTGGGACGCAGCATCATGGCTCTGGCGATGCCGATACGCTGGCATTGGCCGCCGCTGAACTCGTGCGGATAGCGGCGCGCCATCTCCGGCGAGAGCCCTACCCGCTCCAGCATCCGCGCGATCCGCGTCGCACGCGCGGCGCTCGTCAAGCCCGCCTCGAAAATCTTCAGCGGTTCGGCCAGGGTCTCGCCCACCCGCATGCGCGGATTCAAGCTCGCCATCGGATCCTGGAAGACGATTTGCAGGTCGCGGCGCCGTTGGCGCAGCGCCCGCGCGCCGCAGGACAGCAGGTCCTCGCCGCGCCACAGCAGGCGTCCGCGGGTCGCGGGCACCAAGCGGAGGATGGCACGCGCCAGGGTGGACTTCCCCGAGCCCGACTCCCCGACCAGGCCCATCGTCTCGCCGTCCGCCAGATCGAAGCTTACGTCCTGCAGTGCGGCAAAGGTGCCGAATTGCACTCCCAGGCCTGTGACGCTGAGCAGGGGCTGACTCATGCGGACAGCGGGTAATGACAGGCGACTTGATGCGGCGGACCGGACGCCTTGCGCAGCAACGGCCGTTCCGTCTGGCAACGCGGTTGCGCCCGCGGGCAGCGCGGCGCGAACGCGCAGCCCACCTCGATGCCGGCCGCGGCCGGCGGCGAGCCGGGGATGCTGGCCATCCGTTCCAAGCGTGGACCCAACAGGCTCGGCACGCACTTCAGCAGCGCGGCGGTATACGGATGTTCGGCGTGCCGCAACAGCAGGGCGGCGCTCGCACTCTCCACCACTCGCCCGGCGTACATCACGAGAATGCGGTCGGCGAGGCCCGCCACCACCCCCAGATCGTGGCTCACGAGCACGATGGCCATACGCGATTCCGCCCGCATGGTGCGCAAGACATCGATGATCTGCGCCTGCACCGTCACGTCGAGCGCCGTCGTCGGTTCATCCGCAATCAGCAAGGCCGGATCGCACAGCAGACTCATGCCGATCATCACCCGCTGGCGCATGCCGCCGGACAACTCGTGCGGGTNNCACCTCGGCGAGCTGCACGCCGATTTTCAAGTGCGGCGTCAGGGAGGTCATCGGATCCTGGAAAATCATGGTGAGCTTCGAGCCGCGAATGCGGTTCAGGTCGCGCGGCGAGGCGGCGAGAATTTCCCGGCCTTCGAAGCGCACGCTGCCGCTGACCTGCGCGCCGCGGGGCAACAGCCCCATCGCCGCCATGCACAGCTGGGTCTTGCCCGATCCGGATTCGCCCACTAGACCCACGCATTCGGCGGGCTCGACGTTGAGCGAGACCTCGCGCACCGCCGCGATGGTGCCGCCGTCGGAATCGAAACCGACCCGCAGCGCGTCGATGGCCAAGGTGGGCGTCATCAACGCTCCTTCACGTCGAGCGCATCGCGCAGGCCGTCGCCGACCAGGTTCAAGCACAGCAGCAGCAGCGCCAGCAGCGTGCCCGGCACCCACAATATCCACGGCGCCGCCTCCACCTCGCCCGCGCCCTCGGCGATCAACGTGCCGAGGCTCGCATGCGGCTCTTGAATCCCCAAGCCCAGAAAACTCAAAAAGCTCTCGAACAGGATGATCTGCGGCACCGTCAAGGTCGCGTACACGATCACCGGGCCCAACAGATTGGGCACGATGTGTTTGACGACGATGCGCACCGGGCCTGCGCCCGATGCCACGGCCGCCTCGATGAACTCGCGCCGCCGGATGCTCAAGGTCTGGCCGCGCACGATGCGCGCCATGGTCAACCAACCCACGGCGCCGATCGCGAGAAACAGAAAATAAGGACTGCGGCCGAATAGGACCGTCAGAAATATGACGAAGAACACCAGCGGCAGACCGCTCAACACTTCGATGAAGCGCATCATCAGCTGGTCCGCCCGGCCGCCGAGATATCCGGCCACCGCACCATAGCTGATGCCGATGGTCAGGCTGATGAGGCTCGCCACCAAGCCCACGGTCAACGACACCCGAGTTCCCTCCAGCGTACGCGCGAACAGGTCGCGACCCAATCGATCGGTGCCGAACCAATGCGCACCCGTCGAACTCGGGGATGTCGCCACGTTCGCCCAATCGAGCGCCCGGATATCGTTCGGATTGAACAAGGGGCCCACGAGCGCAAGCCCGATCAGCGCCGCGATCACGGCCAGCGCGGCCACCGCCGCGGGATTCGCGCGCCAGCGCCGGACGGCGCCGCTCACGCGTCGAACCCGATGCGCGGATCGAGCCATGCGTACAGCAGATCGACCAGCAGCCCCATGGCAATCAGCAACGCGGAATAAATGATGACCATGCCCATCACCAGGGTGTAGTCGCGATTGAGCGCGCCCTGTACCAGGTAGCGCCCGATCCCCGGCAGGCCGGCAATGGATTCCACCACCAGCGAACCGGTCATGATGGAGGCAACCGCGGGAGCGAGATAGCTCGCCACCGGCAGCAGCACGGGCCGCATGGCGTGCCGCAATATCACGACGTGCAGCGGCAGACCTTTGGCGAATGCCGTACGGATGAATTGACTGCGCAGGATCTCCAGCATGCTGCCGCGCGTCAGCCGCGCGATGTAGGCGAGCGGCGGCAGGCATAGCGCGATGACGGGCAACACCAGGTGACGGATGGATCCCGGTTCCCAGCCCGCCACCGGCAGCCACCCCAGGTAGACCCCGAAGAACAGGCCGAGAAATGGCAGCACCACGAAGGGGGGAATGGCGATTCCGATTACCGCCAGGCTCATGGTGGCGTAGTCGGCGGCCGAATTATGTCGTAACGCGGCGAGCGTCCCGAGCGGGATGCCGATGGCCAGTGCCAGGCTCAACGCCATCACGCCCAGCTGCAGGGTCACGGGGAAGCCCTGGCCGATGAGTTCGGTGACCGAGAAGTCTTTATATTTGAACGATGGCCCAAAATCGCCGTGTGCCAGGCCGCGCAGATAACGGCCGTACTGAACCCAGACCGGCTGATCGAGGCCATAGGCGCTTTCGAGGTTGGCCAGAATTTCCGGCGGCAGCGCTTGTTCCTGGTCGAAGGGGCCGCCGGGGGCCGCACGTATCAAAAAAAACGCGATGGTGATGATAATGAACAGCGTCGGGACCGCACCTGCCAAACGCTTCAGAAAATAGCGGACCATCAGCAAGCAGTCTATCGATAGCCCGCAAGGTGGACAAGCGAAGCGGTGATCCTTAAACTGGCGCGCCGATTGATTAGGGTTACTCATGGAATCCACACGCCCGATCCGCGCGTTGATGCGCGGTCTCGATGCCCTGACAGTGCTCAATCTGCGCGATGGCGCCACCGTTTCGGAAGTGGCCCACGAAATCCATCTCCCTCGCACCACGGTGTATCGGATCCTCGAGACCCTGTGCAACACCGGCTTCGTGTTCCGCGACGCGGCCGACGACCGCTACCGGTTGACCATTCTGGTGCGGGGTTTGAGCGAAGGCTTCGAGGACGAATCATGGGTGACGCAAATCGCAAAGCCCTGCATCGACGAGTTGTGCCGCGAGATCGTATGGCCCGTTGCCGTGGCGACCTTGTCCGGCACCCAGATGATGGTGCGAGAGACCACGGACCACCGCACGCCGCTCGCCATCGAACGCTACTCGGCTGGTTTCCGCTTGCCGCTGCTCACCACCGCGACGGGACGCGCCTATCTCGCTTTCTGTCCGGCGGCACAACGCGACAGCCTTCTCGACCACCTGGCGCGCTCGAACCAGGAAGACGACAGGGCTGCGCGCGGCCCGCGTCAGGATCTGCAGCGTATGCTGGCCGACATCGAGACCCAGGGCTACGCCAGCGCGACTCGCGCGCGGCGCCTGGCGGAGGAAATCAGCCTCAGCGTTCCGGTGCTGGCGCACGACCAAGCCGTGGCGGCGCTGACCGTCCGTTTCATCGCCTCGGCCATGCCGCTCAAAATCGGCATCGAGCGCCTTTTACCCAAACTGCGCCAGTGCGCCGCCAAAATCAGCCACTCGATCACGGATAGTAATTCCGACCATACTGTGGGACGGGGTCGCCTCGACCCCGTTGAAAGTGGCGCGTAGCGCCTGGAAAGTGGCGCGTAGCGCCTGGGAATTGGCGCGTGAGCGCCTGACAAAGTGTAGCGCCTAGCGGGAAAAACTAATGCAAAAAATTATGGTGTGTATCAAGCGCGTGGTGGATTACAACGTGCGCGTCCGGGTCAACCCCGACGGCAGCGGTGTGATGCTCGATGGCGTCAAGATGAGCGTCAATCCGTTCGATGAGATCGCGCTCGAAGAGGCCCTGCGCATCAAGGAACGCGGCGGCAATGTCGAGGTCGTGGCCGTGAGCATCGGCGTATCCGACGCGCAGCAACAATTGCGCACGGCGCTGGCGATGGGCGCCGACCGCGCCATCCTGGTACAGACCGATGCGGCCGTGGAACCGCTCACCGCGGCGCAGACTTTTCTCGCGCTGGCGAAGAAGGAAAATCCCGATTTGATTTTCTTGGGGAAGCAGGCCATCGATGACGATGCGAACCAGACCGGACAGATGCTGGCCGCGATCTGGGAGCGGCCCCAGGCAACCTATGCGTCCAAGGTGGAGATCGCGGGCGACAAGGCGACCGTGACGCGCGAAATCGATGCCGGGCTCGAGACCATCGAAATCGACCTGCCGGCGGTGATAACCGTCGACCTGCGCCTGAACGAGCCGCGCTACGTCAAATTGCCGGACATCATGAAGGCCAAGAAGAAGCCCTTGGACATCACCTCGCTCGACGCTCTGGGCGTGAGCACGGGCGTGTTCTTGAAAACCGTCAAGACCGAGCCGCCCGCGCAACGCCAGAAAGGCGTCATCGTGAAGGACGTGGCAGAACTGTTCGGCGCACTGAAGAAAAAAGGTCTGATCTAATGAGCAAAGTACTAATCATCGGCGAGCACGACGGCAAGACGCTGAATCCGGCCACCGCCAAATGCGTCACCTGCGCGAGCGCCATTCCGGGCGCGCAGATCAGCATCGCAGTATTCGGCGCGGATACGACTGCCGTCGCCACCCAAGCCGCCGCGGTGGCCGGCGTCAAGTCGGTGTTGCGCATCGACCGGCCCGAGAACGAGCATCCGCTGGCGGCAATTTTCGCACCGCAGGTCGCGGCGCTGGCCGCCGACTTCAGCCACGTCTTCGGTCCGTCGACCAGCTTCGGCAAGGACCTGATGCCGCGCACCGCGGCGCTGTTGGGCGTGCCGCAGGTGAGCGACCTGATGGCGGTCGAATCCGCCTATCGGTTTCGCCGGCCCATCTATGCCGGCAATGCGATCATTACCGTCGAAGCGGACAGCTCGCGCAAACTGGTGGCGACGGTGCGCGTCGCCTCGTTCGAGGCCGCCGCGAACGGCGGCACGGCCACCATCGAATCGAAGTCGTTGAGCGCCGCGTTGCCCTCACATACCCGCTACGTGGGAGCGAAGTCCGGTTCCACCGATCGACCCGATCTACAGACCGCCTCGCGCGTGGTGTCCGGCGGACGCGCGCTCGGCAGCGCCGAGAACTTCAAGCTGTTGTACAGCTTCGCCGACAAGATCGGTGCGGCCGTGGGCGCGTCGCGCGCCGCGGTCGACGCCGGCTACGCCCCCAACGAAATGCAGGTGGGTCAGACCGGTAAGATCATTTCGCCCGAGATATACATCGCCATCGGCATCTCCGGCGCGATCCAGCATCTGACCG
Organism: Gammaproteobacteria bacterium; assembly: GCA_003134045.1. Taxonomy (GTDB): domain Bacteria; phylum Pseudomonadota; class Gammaproteobacteria; order Steroidobacterales; family Steroidobacteraceae; genus Bog-1198. Next base: position 15,459 of record PLAH01000175.1, on the reverse strand, counting down.
GCATCAAGGACGCCCGCACCATCGTCGCCATCAACAAGGACGCCGAAGCCCCGATCTTCGAAGTCGCCGACTTCGGCCTGGTGGGCGACCTGTTCCAGGTCGTCCCCGAACTCGAACGCCTGCTGGGCACTTAGCGGCGCGGCATCGTTTACGACGCACCGTCAGCCGCGCTCACTCGCCCCGCGAGTCGATCACCGCCGCCGCCGCGCCGATGGCCCGCACCAGCAAGTCGGCGTGCTCCGGCCGGAATGGCATGGGCGGCCGAAGTTACGCCACGGCCAAACCGTAGACGTCGCGCGCGGCCCGCTCGGCTTCGGCAATACCGAAGACCGGGGGCGCAGAACGCAGGGCCAGCAAGTCGAACCGCAGCCCTAGAGCTGCTTCAACACGTAGTCGGCGGCGGACACCTTGAATTCGCCGGGAGCTTCGATGTTCACGTGCGTGGCGACGCCGTCCTTGACGATGATGGCGAAACGCTGACCGCGCAGACCCATGCCGTAGCCGGTCGCATCGAGTTCGAGCCCCAGGGCTTTGACGTACTCGGCGTTACCGTCCGCCAACATCAAAATCTTGTCGCCCACCCCGCCCGCCTTGCCCCACGCGTTCATGACGAACACGTCGTTGACGGCGGTGCACGCTATGGTGTCGACGCCCTTCTTCTTCAACTGGTCGGCGAGTCCGACGTATCCCGGCAGATGCTTGGCATCGCAGGTCGGCGTGAATGCCCCCGGCACCGAAAAGAGCACGACGGTTTTTCCCTTGAACAATTCATCGCTGCCCAGCTTCTGCGGGCCGTCCTGGGTCATGCGGGTGAACTTGCCCGCGGGCATTTTATCGCCAACCTTGATGGTCATGAGCCGAGCTTCTCCGAGTAGAGTTCCCACAGCTTCAGCACGCGCGGGCTGATGTTCGGAACGGACTTCAACCCCTGGAAGGCCTTCTTGGCTTCCGCATAATTCTTCAGCGCAGCCTGCGACCGGCCGAGATAGACGTACGCCTCGTCCGGATGCTTGATCGAGCCCTTGCCGATGCCGCGATTGATGGCCGTGACCGCGCTCTGATAATCGCCAAAGCCGAAGTACACCTCGCCCAGCTTCACGTCCAGTTCACCCGCCGGATTCTTCGACGCTTCCGCGTCGAACTGCGCCTGACCCTTCTTATCGGTGTCGGCGCGCGTCTTCAGCGAGGTCATGAGTCGCGTGGCGCGATCCTTCTGATCGTTCAACTGGCCGGCGGACATCGCCTTGTCGAGGACGGCGGACGCCTCCCCCGGCAGCGCGGCATCGCCCAGCAGCTGGGCCATTTCCATGTAGTCCGTGCCGGCGTTCATGGAGTTGGTGTCGTACATGATGCGGTAAACCATCAACAAATTGTGATCGTCGCGCTCATCCTGACGCTCGATGCGCAGCAGTGTGTTCCAATACGTGGTCTTGTTGTTCAAGCGGATGAGATCGACCGCGGCAAGATCCATGGCGCCCGTGTCGCCGGCATCGGATGCGCATTGCAGTTTGAACAAATACCAATTCTCTTTCGGCGCCTCGCCGGCTTTCTTGGCGGCGGCGACGGCCTTGTCGGCCCAGACGTTGGCGTTCTTGCAGTCCTTCTGCAGGTAGTAGATCTGGCTGATGACGCCGAGATCGTCCGGCTTGGCATTGCCGCTGTCCGCCATCTGCTTGCCGAATTCCAGCGCCTTCGGGTACTGCTGATTGCCCGCGCTCAGTTGGAACAGCATGCGGGTGGTCTTGGCCGTCTCATCGGGCGTGTACTGTCCCGTCGCCATCGCCGCTTCGTAGGCCGCTTCGGCCTCCTTCAGCTTGTTGAGCTTGATGTCGGCGAAACCTTTGAAGTCGTAGATGGTTTTCTTGTCGAACGGCGTCAGCGGCGACTTCTGCTCGGCGGCGTCCAGGTTCTTGAGCGCCTCCTGCCATTGGCTGGCCTGCAGCGCCTTCTGAGCGGCGGTCATTTCCTTGGCGATGACGCGGCTGATCTCCGGGCCCTTCTTGTCGGCCGCCAGCGAGGCATGCGGACTCACGGCGAGGCCCATAACCACCGCCATCAGGCCCAAACTTAAGCCGGTTCGTACGTTCTGAATCGAATGAGTCATTAGCAAACCTCGCTACCTTGAAATCGCACTAGTTTTGTATTCGCCGGTCAAACGAACGGCGCGTGAACCCTGTAAGGGGCTGACGCGCCGCCGAGATATGAAACATATCTGCCGGGATTTGAGTTAGAACAAGTCGTTGTTGACGAATCCGATTTTCTTCAAGCCGCGGCTTTGAAGATCGGCCAACGTCTGCGCCACCTTTTCATACTTCGCGAACTTGTCCACGGTGATATGCACTTCCGGTTGAGGATCCTTCGACGCCTCCTGGGAAATGTATCCCTGCATCGTCTTGCGGTCGACCGCCGTCTTGTTCCACGACAGCGTGCCGTCGAAGTCGATCGCCAGATCGACGATCTCCGGCGGCGGCGGCGGCACGAAATTCGGCGGCGGCGGCAAAGGATTGTCGATCTTCACCGCATGAGTCACGGGCGGCAGCGAGATGATGAAAATGATCAGCAACACCAGCATGACGTCGATGAGCGGCGTCATGTTGATGTCCGTAAACGAGCCGCCCTCGTTATTGCCTACAGCCATGGCCATGTCTAATAACTCCTACTGTGCATCGCCGGGATGAAGCGGCTCGGTCAAAAAGGCCACCTTGCGAATGCCGATCTGCTGCGCGGCAACCAGCACCTGTCCCACGTACATGTAGCGCACTTCCATGTCGCCGCGAATATGCACTTCGGGCTGAGGGTTCTGCGTGGCCACACCGCGCAGTTCGGCCTTCAGGGCTTCCTGATTCGGGAGCAGCTTGGTGTTCCAGTAGATCCCGCCGGACTTGTCGACGGTGATCGACACGTCCTCCGGCTTGGTCTGGGTCGGTAAGTTGCTCGCCTTCGGGAGAACGACTTTAATCTGCTTCAATGCCACCGGCACCGTAATGATGAAGATGATCAGAAGCACCAACATCACGTCCACGAGGGGCGTTACGTTGATGTCCGAAAGCACTTCGCCGTCGCTGCTTCCACCAGTCGTCATCGCCATTGAGACTTACTCCTAGCGAGCGGCGGCAGGCGTGGGTTTGATGGTCGGAGCCGAGCCCTTTTCCATGCCCAAGCCCATCTTCACGCCCGAGATCAGGTACGCATGCAACTCATGGGTGAAATGGCTGACGCGTTCCTGCACGTTCTTGTTGCGGCGCAGAAGCACGTTGTAACCCAGCACGGCCGGCACGGCGACGAACAGACCGATGGCGGTCATGATCAAGGCCTCGCCGACGGGACCGGCCACCTTTTCGATCGACGCGGAGCCCGAGGCGCTGATCGCGATCAAGGCGTGGTAGATGCCCCAAACCGTGCCGAACAAGCCGACGAACGGGGCCGTCGATCCGACCGACGCGAGCACCGGCAAACCGGCCTGCATGCGGCTGATGATGGCATCGGCCGTACGCTGCAGCGACTCGGTGATCCACTCGCTGGTGCCGATGGCGCCCGACAGGCGGGCCTTGTTGACCTCGTGATACTCATAGGCTTGCTTGCCGGTTTCGGCGAGCGCGCGGAACGGATTGGCGGTGCCCTTCAGCTTGCCGAGGGCATCGGTCAGGCTCGAGGAACTCCAGAATTCCTTTTCCGCCTCGACGGCCTGCAGGCGCAGCCGGCGCTGATCGAAGAACTTCGTGATCATGATGAACCACGTGAGCAGCGACATGATCAGCAAGATGACGAGCGTCGACCTTGCGACCAAGTCTCCTTGCTGGATGAGCGCACCAAGGCCAAACGGATTTTCAACGGTAGTCTCTTGCATTGACCGATTTCCTCTACGTAGACAAATTCAATTAAAAAAAGTCCGCTCTGAGCAGCGAACGCTATCTATTGGTAAGTTTCCAGACGATGGGAATCGAGACAGTCTTCTCGACCGGCTTACCGTCTTCCGTTGCCGCTATGACTCGCTGCCCATGCACGCCTTTCAAACAGGCCTCATCCAGACGCGGAAAACCCGAACTCGTCTGAATGGTTTCGGCCGTAATGCGGCCGTCGGCGGCGACGGTCACCTGCACGGTGCACCGACCCTCCTCATTGGCGCGCTTGGACGCATCGGGGTAGTACTCCTCGCCGATCTTCAGCGGATGCTTCGGATCCATCTTGATGCTGGTGCTGGCTTTCGGCGCCGGCGGCGCAGCCTGCGCCACGGGGGCTGGCGCGGCCTGGACTTGCTGCGTCACCACCGCAATGGCATTGGTCGGCTCCGGGGCAGCTTGGATGTCGACGAATTCGGGAGGCGGAACGTAGGGCTTGATCTCTTCCAGTTTCGGCGGCGGCGGCGGCGGTTTGTCGACGTCTTTCGGTTTATCGATCTGAGCGATCTCGACCGGCGGAATGATCGTCTGGACCAGGCGGCTCGCCAGTCCCGAATAAAAAGCGTAACCCACGACGACATGCAAAAGAATGACGACAAGGAGGGCAACGCCCCGCCTGCCAGAAAATAGTGATGGCTCTTCGTATTTATACATAAGTCTGGTTGCGACCCCTACCCCTAACGATGTCTATGAATGCACCCGATGTGCGGCGATTGCAACTGCAACTCCGCACGCTGTGTGCACCTCTTGCCTTCAGACGCGCGATTGGCCCACGACCCCACCCGGGGGGCATGCCGCAGAAGCCACATTGTCGCTACGCGCGTCTCAAACTCACGCCAAAGTTTGTTCGTTGGCGTCCCTTCATGAGTTCCCTTCGGCGAGTAAAGAGACTGACACATATCGCGCCCGAACTGCAAGCACCACTTAACCCAACAATCGTATTGAGTTATACATTGTCGAATCGTCCTGCCGTCGCGCGCGACTCGCTGCACGGACTCATTCCAAGTCCGTGACGGCGCCGAGAGATGCGCTGCTGACGGACTTCGAATACTTCGCCAACGCACCGCGGCGCGCATACGGCTTCGGCGCCGCCCATGCGTTGCGGCGGCGCTTCATTTCGGCCGCCGCGACGTGCAGGGTGATCTCGCGGCGCTCCGCGTCGATCGTAATCTCATCGCCGCTCTTCACCAAGGCCAGCGGGCCGCCGACCGCGGCTTCGGGCGACACGTGCCCGACGACGAAACCATGGCTGCCGCCGGAAAATCGCCCATCGGTGATGAGCGCGACCTGGCTGCCCAGGCCGCGGCCGACGATGGCGCCGGTCGGGCTCAGCATTTCGCGCATTCCGGGGCCGCCCTTCGGCCCTTCGTAGCGGATCACGACCACATCGCCGGCTCGGACCTTGCCCGTGAGGATGCCCTGCAGCGAGGCTTCCTCGGAATTGAACACACGCGCCCTGCCCCTGAAGCGCAGCCCTTCCTTGCCGGTGATTTTCGCCACGGCACCCTGCGGCGCGAGATTGCCGTACAGAACCACCAAGTGACTGTCTTTTTTTATCGGGTCGCGCAGCGGCCGGATGATGTCCTGGCCCGCGGCGTAGGGTTTTACCGAGCGCAGATTCTGCGCGAGGGTGGTGCCGGTGACCGTGAGGCAGTCGCCGTGCAGCAAGCCGGCGTCCAACAGGGTTTTCATCAACGGCTGAATACCGCCGATCGCGACCAGCTCCGACATGGAATAGCGGCCGCTCGGGCGCAGGTCGGCGAGCACCGGCACACGCTTTCCCAAGCGCGTGAAATCGTCGAGCTTGAGGTTGACGCCCGCGGACGAGGCAATGGCGAGCAGATGCAGCACGGCATTGGTCGAGCCGCCCAAGGCGATGACCACCGTGATCGCGTTTTCGAACGCCTTCCGGGTCATGATCTGCCGCGGCTTCAGACCCAAATTGATGAGGTTGACGACGGCGGCGCCGGCGCGCGTGCAATCGTCGCGCTTCTGGCTGGAAATGGCGTCCTGCGCCGAGCTGTTGGGCAGGCTCATCCCCAAGGCTTCGATCGCCGAGGCCATGGTGTTGGCGGTGTACATGCCCGCGCACGATCCCGGTCCCGGAATGGCGGTTCTCTCGACGAACTTCAGCTGCTGTTCCGACACCGTTCCCTGCGCGCGGCCGCCCACCGCCTCGAACACCGACACGATGTCGCTCTTGTTGGCCCCGGGACGAATGGTGCCGCCATAGACGAAGACCGCAGGGCGGTCCAAGCGCGCCAAGGCCATGAGACAGCCCGGCATGTTCTTGTCGCAGCCGCCGAAGGCGATCACGCCGTCGAACCCCTGCGCGCCGACCACGGTTTCGATGGAATCGGCGATGACTTCGCGCGACACCAGCGAATAGCGCATGCCCGGCGTGCCCATCGAAATCCCGTCCGAGACGGTGATGGTGCCGAAGGTCACCGCTTTCGCGCCATGCGCCTCGACCCCGGCGGCGGCGAGCCGTGCCAGCTCCTCAATGTGCATGTTGCAGGGCGTCAGATTGCTCCAAGTCGAGGCAATGCCGACTTGCGGCTTGCCGAAATCGCCGTCGCTGAAACCCACCGCGTGCAGCATGGCGCGCGCCGGGGCTTGCTTGAGGCCATCCACGACCAATCGGGAATGGCTACGGGTATCGACGGAACGAGTTTTGCTTGCCATGGTTTCTTAAAGGTCGGAGGGTGAGTCGATGAAATCGGGGGCCGGAACTTAAACACCCTCGTTGCCGGAGCGCAACATCAAATGCACGCCGTAGCGTGCGATGAGGTAGCGATAGACGCCGCGCACGGCCTGCGCCTCGGCGCCGACGCCGCGGCCCGGCCGCTCCTTGGGATTCCAGGCGTACAGATCGATGTGCAGCCAGTTCGGCGTCGCCGTGACGAAGCGCTTCAAGAACAACGCGCCGAATACCGCGCCGGCGAAGCCTGACGACGCCACGTTGTTCAGATCCGCGATCTTGCTGCCGAGTTCGTCGTCGTACCCGGCCCATAGCGGCATCGGCCACAGCGGGTCGTGCTCCGCCGCCGCGGCGCGCGCGAGGTCGGCGACCAGGGCGTCGGGCGTGCCGAACAGCGCGGGTAGCTCGGGTCCCAGCGCGACCCGGGCGGCGCCGGTCAGCGTGGCGAAATCGATGAGCAGGTCGGGCGAATCGGCGTCGGCCAGCGCCAGCGCGTCGCACAACACCAAGCGGCCTTCCGCGTCGGTGTTACCCACCTCCACGGTCAGGCCCTTGCGGGTCGCGAGCACATCGCCCGGGCGATAGGCATTGCCGGCGATCGAATTCTCCACCGCCGGCACCAGCACGCGCAGGCGCGCGCGGATCCCGGCATGCATGAGCAGGTTTGCGAGCGCGAGAGCCACCGCCGCGCCCCCCATGTCCTTTTTCATCAGCGCCATGCCGGTGCTCGGCTTGATGTCGAGGCCGCCGCTGTCGAAACACACGCCCTTCCCCACCAGGGTGAGCAACGGCCAGTCGCCACCCTGCGGCTGCGACCAGTCGATCTGCACCAATCGCGGCGCGGCGGCGCTCGCGCGGCCGACGGCATGAATGGCCGGAAAGTTCGCGGTCAGCAGATCCGCGCCCACCCACTCCCGGTACTGGGCGCCATGCCGTTCGGCCAGCTGCCGCGCCGTATCGGCGAGTTCCGCCGGCCCGAAGTCCGAGGCCGGCGTATTGATCCAATCGCGTGCCAGCTTGAGGGATTCTCCGGCGGCGGCGACGAAGGCCTGATCCGCATTCGGCGGCGCGTCGAGCGCGGATCGACCGTACGCGCAGGACTCTTCATGCGAGCGAGCGCCGCGCTCCGGCTTCGCTTGACGATAGCGCTCGAAGCGATAGGAGCCGTAGAGAAATCCAAGCTGCAGCTGCGTCGCATCGAAGTCGCTGAACTGCTGCGCCAAGCGGTAGCGGTACGCCGGCAGGCGCTCGGCGAATCCGGCGCCGTGCCACAGGGACAGGGTGCCCTGCCGCTTGCCAAGACCGCCGACGGCCATCTGCACGGCGCCCTCGGCATCCGGCACCGACAGCACCCGGTGCCTCTCGCCTTTGAAATTGTGTGCGGTCAACCAGGCTTGGACCGGCGGCGCTTGCGCCGCGCGCCAGGCGTCGACCTCATCGTCGTACAATAGCCAGAGGGGAATCGTCACGGCAGTAGCGGCAGTCATCGGGGCACCTTAAGAGCGCGGAGCGAAGCCCGCAGCAGGTCTTGCATCATAAGAGATTCTGTGTTGCTATTTGCGGCTAGTTAACAGGGCGCTGCACGCGATTCTTGAACGAACCCCGCTGGAGGCTAAACAAGTCTTGGAAGCGGGGTTTTGCATTTTCAACGATATGCATTTTTAACGGTACGAAATCGGTTCATCAGGAGCACACATGCGTTTGTATTCGCAAAAAGACGTCGACAAGAAAGCACTACGCGGAGCACGCATCGCCGTGCTCGGCTACGGCAGCCAGGGGCGCGCGCACGCGCTCAATCTGCACGACAGCGGCTTCGACGTCGTGGTCGGCGTTCGCAAGGGCGACAGCTTCAACAAAGCGAAGAAAGACGGGCTCAAAGTCATGGACCCCAAAGCCGCGGTGAAGGGCGCGCAACTGATCGCCATGCTGGTGCCCGACATGGGGCAGAAAGCCTTGTACGAAGAGCTCGAGGACGACTTCGAGAAAGGCGCCACCCTATTGTTCGCGCACGGCTTCAACGTGCATTTCAAGCAGATCAAGCCGCGCAAGGATCTGGACGTGGTGCTGATCGCGCCGAAGGGGCCGGGCGACCTGGTGCGCCGCCAATATCAACAAGGCCGCGGCGTTCCGTGCCTGATCGCCGTCGAGCAGAATCCGTCCAAGAAAGCCAAGGCCAACGCTCTGGCCTACGCCGACGGCATCGGCGGCACCCGCGGCGGCGTGCTCGAGACCACCTTCGCCGAAGAGACCGAAACCGATCTGTTCGGCGAACAGGCGGTGCTCTGCGGCGGCGCCACCGAACTGGTGGTCAAGGGTTACGAGACGCTGGTCGAGGCCGGCTACCAGCCCGCGGTTGCCTACTACGAGTGCCTGCACGAACTCAAATTGATCGTCGACCTGCTGCACGAAGGCGGCATCACGAAGATGCACAAGTTCATCAGCGAGACGGCCAAGTATGGCGATCTCACGCGCGGACCGCGCGTGGTCAACAAGGCCACCAAGAAGGAGATGAAAAAGATCCTGACCGAAATCCAACAGGGCAAGTTCGCCAAACAGTGGATCTCGGAAACGAAGACCGGACGCAAGAAATACTCGAAGCTCTTGAAGGCGGATCTCACGCATTCGATCGAGAAAGTCGGTGCCCAGCTGCGCGCCCGCATGCCGTGGTTGGAATCCGGCAAAGCCTGACCCGCCCATGCCGCCGCGCACGCTATTCGAGAAGGTTTGGACCGCGCACGAAGTGCTGGCGGAGACGGCGGATACGCCCGCCGTTCTCTACATCGATTTGCACCTCATCCATGAGGTGACTTCGCCGCAGGCCTTCAGCGTACTGCGATCGATGGCGCTGCCCGTGCGGCGCCCCGCCCGCACGCTCGCGACCATGGATCATTCGCCGCCGACGCGCACCGACCAGGTGTTCGGCAATGTGCCGATCAAGGTCGACGCGGCGGCCAAGCAAGTGCGCCAGCTCGAGAAGAACGCGGCGGAGTTCGGCATCGAACTGTTCGACATGCGCGATGCGCGGCGCGGCATCGTGCACGTCATCAGTCCGGAGCTCGGGGCCACCCAGCCCGGCATGACCATCGTGTGCGGCGACAGCCATACCAGCACGCATGGGGCGTTCGGCGCCCTGGCCTTCGGCATCGGCAGCACCGAAGTCGGCCATGTATTTGCGACGCAGTGTCTGCTGCAACGCAAGCCCAAGACCTTCGCCATCAACGTCGAAGGCCGCTTGAGCCCGGGCGTGACGCCTAAGGATTTGATCCTGGCCATCATCGGCAAGGTGGGTGTGTCGGGGGGCACCGGCTACGTGTTCGAATACCGCGGGTCCACGATTCGCGGACTGTCGATGGACGAGCGCATGACCATCTGCAATATGTCCATCGAAGCCGGCGCGCGTGCCGGCATGATTGCGCCCGACCAAGTCACGTTCGACTATCTGCAGGATAAACCCCGCGCACCCCGGGGCAAGGACTGGGACGCCGCGGTTGCGCGCTGGCGCGCCCTCGCCGGCGACCCGGACGCGGTGTTCGACGCCTCCATCGACATCGATGCGGCGTCGCTCGAACCCATGATCACCTACGGTACCAATCCGGGGATGGTGGTGGGCATCACGGCCCGCATCCCGAACGATGCCGCCCACGCCGCGAGCGCGGATGCGGCGGTTGGCGTTGCGCAGACTGGCGCTGCGGCCGCAGCGGCGGCCGACGTAGTCTTCGACAAGGCGCTGGGCTACATGGGCTTTCACGGCGGCGAGGCCCTGCTGGGCAAGCCCATCGACGTGGTGTTCATCGGCAGCTGCACCAACGGCCGGCTCGAGGACTTGCAGGCCGCGGCACGCATTCTGAAGGGCCGCAAGGTCGCGCCCGGCGTCAAACTCCTCATCGTGCCCGGGTCGCAAAAGGTCAAGCGCGAAGCGGAGGCCGCGGGCCTCGCGCAGATCTTCAAGGACGCCGGCGCCGACTGGCGCGAATCCGGCTGCTCCATGTGTCTCGGCATGAACGGCGATACCGTGGCGGCCGGCCAGTATTCCATCAGCACCAGCAACCGCAATTTCGAAGGCCGCCAGGGCGTGGGCGCGCGCACGCTGCTGGTCAGTCCGTTGACCGCCGCCGCGAGCGCGGTCCAGGGCAAGATCACCGATCCGAGGTCGCTGCTGTGATGGAACCGCTCAAGCAAGTGCATTCGAAGACCGTGGTCATCGACTCGTCCAACATCGACACCGATCAAATCATTCCGGCACGTTTCCTGACCACCACCACCAAGGAGGGTCTGGGCCGGCAGCTGTTCGCGGATTGGCGCTACCGGGCCGACGGCGCGGAAAATCCTGAGTTCGTGCTGAATCAAGCGTCGGCCAAAGGCTGCCAGATATTGGTGGCGGGACGCAATTTCGGCTGCGGTTCGTCGCGCGAACACGCGCCGTGGGCGCTGCTGGATTACGGCATTCGCGCCGTCATCAGCACCGAGATTGCCGACATCTTCCGCAGCAATTCGCTCAAGAACGGCTTGCTGCCCATCACCGTGGATGAATCCACGGCCGAGTGGCTGCTCCACCACCCGGGCGCCGAGGTCGACATCGACCTGGCCAATATGCGCTTGACGCTGCCGACCGGCGTGTCGGTGACGTTCCCCATCGAGGCCTTTGCCCGCCACTGCCTGCTGAACGGCATCGACGAGCTGGGATACCTGCGCAGCAAGCTATCCGATATCGAGCGCTACGAACGCGCCCGGGAGTATTGAGTGGACGCGGCGATTGCGGTTCTTCCCGGCGACGGCATCGGCAGCGAGGTCACTGCCGAAGGCGTGCGTGCGCTCGAGGCGATTGCGGCCAAGTTCGGGCATTCCTTTCGATTCGAGAGCGCCCTGCTGGGCGGTGCCGCCATCGATGCCACCGGCGAGGCGCTGCCGGCGGCCACGCTCGCGGTGTGCGAGCGTGCGGATGCGGTGCTGCTGGGCGCGGTGGGCGGCCCCAAATGGTCCGATCCGAACGCCGCCGTGCGGCCCGAACAGGGTCTGCTGGGACTGCGTAAAGCGCTGGGCCTCTTCGCCAATCTGCGTCCCGTGGTACCGCACCCGGCGGTACTGGACGCATCGCCGATCAAAGCGGAACTCCTGCACGGCGTCGACATCATGGTGGTTCGCGAACTGACCGGCGGAATTTATTTCGGCGAGAAGCGGCGTACCGCCGCCGAAGCTACGGACGTGTGCCGCTACAGCGTGCTCGAGATCGAACGCGTGGTGCGGCTCGCCGCCGAACTCGCGCGCGCACGCCGCCGCAAGCTCACCTCCGTCGACAAGGCCAATGTGCTCGAGACATCGCGGCTGTGGCGCTCCATCGTCGAACGGATACTGCCGGCCGAATTCCCCGAGGTGCAGTTCGAGCACATGTTGGTGGACTCCGCCGCCATGCATTTGCTCAAGCGCCCGCGCGACTTCGACGTGATCGTCACCGAAAACATGTTCGGCGACATCCTCACCGACGAGGCATCGATGCTCGTGGGCTCATTGGGTCTGCTGCCGTCGGCCTCGCTGGGCGCAAAGGGCCGGGGCGGCCTGTTCGAGCCCATCCATGGCTCCGCGCCCGACATCGCGGGCCGCGGCATCGCGAATCCCTACGCGACTATTTTGAGCGCTGCGATGCTGCTGCGCTATTCGCTGCATCTGGAGACCGAGGCACGTGCCTTGGAAGCCGCCGTCTCGGCCGCCGTGGTGTCGGGCGCCCTCCCCGCCGATTTGAGCGCGCCCGGCGCCACGCCGGTCACGACGCGTGCCGCGGGGGACGCCGTGCTGGCCGCGATTTAGAGGCGCCCCTGCCGAGCCCGCAGACGAGTCTGCCGCTACGCGCCCACCGGAGTGCGGCCGGGGGCGCCACTCACCGGCTCGCCCGCGGCACGGGCAGCGGCACGCTCGAGGCCCGCGGTGAGGTCGGCCACCAGGTCGCCGGCGTCTTCGATGCCCACCGACATGCGCAGCAGCCCGGGACCGATCCCGGCTCGCAGTCGCGCGGCTTCGTCCATTCCGGCATGAGTCATGGTGGCCGGATGGGCGACCAGACTTTCGACGCCTCCCAACGACTCGGCGAGCGTGAAGCACTCGAGTCCGTCGAGGAAGGCCTGCACGGCGGGCTCTCCCCCCGCCAGTTCGAAGCTCAGCATGGCGCCGAAGCCGCTCTGCTGCCGACGCGCCAGCTCATGACCGGGATGGCTCGCGAGTCCGGGATAGTAGACGCGCTGCACGGCCGCATGACCGTGCAGGGCCTCGACCACGGCATGCGTGTTCTCGGCGTGCACCCGCATGCGCGCGTGCAGCGTGCGCACGCCGCGCAGCGTCATGAAGCTGTCGAAGGGCGCGCCGGTGACGCCGATGGCGTTCGCCCACCATGACAGGCTCTGCTGCAGTTCTGCGGTCGACGCGATGACCGCGCCGCCCACCACGTCGCTGTGGCCGTTCAGATACTTGGTGGTCGAATGCATGACCAGGTCCGCGCCGAGCGCGAGCGGCTGCTGCCATACCGGCGAGAGAAAGGTATTGTCGACCACCACCAGCGCGCCCACCGCATGCGCGGCGGCGGCGATCTCGCGGATGTCGACGATGCGCAGCAACGGATTGCTCGGTGTCTCGATCCACACCAGCGCGGGTTTCGATGCGAGCGACTTGGCGAGCGCGGCCGGATCGCTCTGGTCGATGAAGTCGGCCACCAGATTGCCCTGCTTCGCGAGCGCGGCGAGCAGGCGATACGTTCCGCCGTAGCAATCGAACGGCGCCTGCACGCGCGCGCCGGCGGGCAGCGTCGCGAGGATCAAGGTGATGGCAGCCAGGCCCGTGCAGGTCACCACCGCACCCACCCCCTCCTCCAGATCCGCAAGCGCGCCGGCCAGCTGGTCGCGCGTGGGATTGCCGGAGCGGGTGTAATCGTATTTGCGCGGCTTGCGGTAGCCCTCGAAGGCGAAATTCGTCGACAGGTAGATCGGCGGCACCACGGAGCCGTGCTGGGCGTCCGATTCGAGGCCGGCGCGCACCGAGCGCGTCGCGATGGTTTTCTTGGATGTGCCGTCGTTCATGTGATCGTCTGCTCCGCAAGGGCGTCGTTGAGAATGGGGTTGAGCACCGCGGCCTCTTTCAAGAACGCGTCGTGGCCGAAAATGGAATTGATCTCGATCAGCCGGCGCGGACCGCCCAAGCGCGCCGCAAGCGACTGCATATCGTCGAACGGCACGAGTTGGTCCTCGTGAACCGCGATCAAGACCGTCGGAGTGTGCACGAGGGCGGGATCCACTTCGTGCAAGTCGATGGATTCGCTTAAGCTGAGAAACGACTCGGCGCGGTACTTCTGCACGTAGTCATCGCCGCGCGCGAACAGGTAACCCTCGACCGGAAAGCGAAACCGTTCGGCGTCGCGCACCGCGGGGCCCGCGAAACGCATCGCAAACTCGGCCTGGCTGCGATACGTCGCCATCGCCAGCGCGCGCGCGAGCTTGAGGCCGGCCGCTCCGTCGCCGCGTGCGATGGCCTCGCGGACGATCTGCCGCTGCACACTGCGCCAAGCCGTCGACAGAACCTGGGCTCGGTCGGCGGCGCTCACGATGACGATGCGGTTCACGAGCGCGGGATGCCGTGCCGCAAAGCTCAAGGCCACCATGCCGCCGTACGAGGCGCCGACGATGGCGTGCAATGAATCGAGTTGCAGATGCCTCACCACCTGGCCGAGCACTTCGGCCTGATCGACCGAACTGACGGGCGGAAAGCTCGACCCGCCATGCGGCGTGGAACTCGCGCCCAGGCCGCCCAGATAATCGATGCCGAGCACGCGGTAGCGCGTGGTATCGACGCCGAGATGGGGTCCGACCAAGGCGGGCCACCAGCCCTCGGGGCCGGCCAGATAGCGGTGCGCGGAGATGCCCCCGAGTACCGCGACCACCGGCGCGTCGCACGGTCCGATCAGGCGATACGCCACGCGGGCATCCGCCAGGACATCGCCATGGTGCAGCCGCAGCGCTTTGGGCAGCCGCAATACGGAATCCTGGACGACCGTGGTTTCATCGGGAAATTCGAGGGATTTTTTCGTCAATTCTCGCGCCACCTAACACTCGCTCCTCACAGGTTGACATAACTCCTGGGGAGCCCGGCGCTCTTAGGCTGACGGCCGACGTGGAACGCCGATCGATTCGCCGCCTATCTACCGGTTCGGAGCCTTCAAGACTCGTCGCCGCAGGAGTTGGCACCGTTCCGTACGATTCTCGCGAGAGTCGTGGGTGGTTGCCCCGGCTTCTAAGGGCCTTTCCCTCAGCCGGTCTAGATGGGCGCGGGAATTTTAGGGACACGGCCGGGTGGCGTCAAGCATCGCGGCTTGCCTTTCACGGCCCAATGCGCTAATGTATTAACGTATTAATACACTCCATCAATTGCCATGAAGACCAACCGTCCGGTGACCATCCGCCAGGAACAGCAGCACGAACGCGCGCTGTGCACGGCCATCCTCGCGCTGCGCACGGTCGAGGAATGCCGCAGCTTCTTCCGCGACCTGTGCACGCCCGCGGAGCTGCAGGCGATGGCGGACCGGTGGGCGGTGGTCGAGCTCCTCGAGCGGGGATTCCCGTACCGCGAGATCCACCGGCAGACCGGCGTCAGCGTCACCACGATCGGCCGGGTGGCCCGCTACCTCACGTCGGGCAATGGCGGCTATCGCGCCGTCACCGACCGCCTGAAGCTGAACGCCTGAGCACCTTAGCTCCCGTGCGCCTGAAGATTGCGATCCAGAAGAGCGGCCGACTCACCGAGAGTTCGCTCGACCTGCTGTCCCGCTGCGGACTGAAGTTCAGCCGCGGCAAGGACCAGCTCATGTGTTACGGCGAGAACATG
>PLAH01000120.1 GCA_003134045.1 Gammaproteobacteria bacterium | reverse complement strand
TACATGGTGCCGTCGGCCTTCGCGTTCATCGAACGCTTGCCGTTGACCGTGAACGGCAAGCTGGATGTCAAGGCTCTCCCGCAGCCCGCCGAGCACCGGGCGCACGGCGCGCCGGGGCGCACGGGTACCGCCATGGAAGAGACCATCGCCGCCATCTGGCGCGAGGTGCTCGACCTCCCCGCGGTGGACCTTACCGAGAATTTTTTCGATGTCGGCGGCAATTCCGTTCACCTGGCGAACGTGCACGACCGGCTGCAAAAATCACTGAATCGAACGTTTTCGATCACGGATCTATTTGCCCACCCCACCGTCCGCGCATTGGCCACTCACCTCACGACGGACCGCAAGAATGAGAAGGCCGCGAACGATAGCCGGCTGCGCGCCCAACGACAGCGCGAGGCGCTCCTCGCGCAACGCAACATTCGACGAGAACGGAAATAATTGCACTCGCCGGCGCGGCGTGCGCGATTTGCGCGGTACGTCGTAGTGCATGGGTCCGTTTCCCGACATTATTTGCATAATGTCGTGCCTAAGTCAGCGCCGACCCCTCATGTTGAAAAAGGGTTCTTGAAGCATAGTATGGATAATTGCCCAACCCAGACCGACTGCGCGGGTACGAGCACTGAGCAACGACCCTCGGCTGGCGCAGCGGCCTCTAACACATGAGTGACCTGATGGACGATGACGGCCAGGACGCCGCAGGAGGCATTGCCATCATCGGGATGGCAGGCCGCTTTCCCGGCGCCCGCAACATTGCCGAGTTCTGGCGCAATCTATGCGCCGGGGTGGAATCCGTCACCCGCTTCCAGGATTCCGAGCTCGAGGACAGCTTCGACGCACAAACTCGCGCCGCCGCCAATTTCGTCAAGGCGCGGCCGATTTTGGAGAACATCGAGTTGTTCGACGCACCCTTCTTCGGGATGCACGCCCGCGAGACCGAACTGACCGATCCCCAGCATCGCCTGTTCCTGGAATGCACCTGGGAAGCGCTGGAAGATGCCGGCTACGACCCCGCCCGTTACACGGGCGCCATCGGCGTCTTCGCAGGCAGCAGTCCGAGCACGTATTTTCTCCACAATGTGCTCGCTGATCGCGCCACGATCGACGAATTTACGAGTAATTACCAGGTGGGGTGCTATCCCATGCTGCTCGGGGCGGGGCAGGAATTCCTGTCGACCCGGGTGTCGTACAAGCTCGGACTCACCGGCCCGAGCCTCACGCTCCAGGCTGCCTGCGCCACCTCCCTGCTGGCGATTGCCAAGGCGTGCCAGAGTCTCTCGCTGTACGAATCGGATATGGCGCTGGCCGGCGGCGTCTCCGTGACCTTTCCGCAGCGCCGCGGGTACCAGCACTTGGACGGCGGCATGGTGTCCGCCGACGGCACCTGCCGGCCGTTCGACGCCGACGCCAGCGGCACGATCTTCGGCAGCGGCGCGGGAGTCGTGCTGCTGAAGCGCCTCGACGATGCGCGCAGCGATGGCGACCATATCTATGCCGTCATTCGCGGCAGCGGCGTCAACAACGACGGCGCAACCAAGGTTGGGTTCACTGCGCCCAGCAGCGAAGGCCAAGCCGCGGTGATCCGCATGGCCTTGGCCAACGCGGGCGTCGAGGCGCGCTCCATCTCCTATGTCGAATGCCATGGCACGGCCACTCCCTTGGGCGATCCCATCGAAGTCGCCGGACTCACCAACGCCTATCGGGACAGCACCGACGAGGTGCAGTTCTGCGCGTTGGGCTCGGTCAAGAGCAACATCGGCCACCTGGATGCGGCGGCCGGCGTGACGGGGCTCATCAAGACTGCGCTCGCGCTGAAACATCGGCTGTTGCCGCCGACGCTGCACTATCGGCGTCCCAACAAGCAGATCGATTTCGCGTCGACGCCGTTCTTCGTCAACGACAAGCTTACGGCCTGGGCGGACTCCTCGACGCCGCGCCGCGCCGGCGTCAGCGCTTTCGGCGTGGGCGGAACGAATGTGCACGTCGTGCTCGAAGAGGCGTTGCCGCAACGCGCGGCCGAGCCGCGCACCGCCGGACGAGCTGAGTTGATCGTGTTGTCGGCGCGCAGCGCGAGCGCCCTCACGGCCGCGCGCGCCAATCTGGCCGCGTTCCTGCGCGAGGAGTCGAACGCCGCCCGGTCGGACCGCGCGGGCGCGGCAAGCGGCAGCCCGGCGCTCACCCTCGCCGGCGTCGCGTTCACCTCGCAGGTCGGCCGACGGGCCTTCGATCACCGCCTGGCCTTCGTTGCCCGCGATTGCGCCGATGCGCTCGCCACGCTGGAACGCAGCGACGCCGGCGTGCCGACCGGAGTGCGAACGGCTAAAGACGTACGGGCGATCTTCATGTTCCCCGGCCAGGGCTCGCAATACCCGAACATGGGACGGGATCTGTTCGACTCGGAACCGGTATTCCGGCGCGAGATCGAGCGCTGCGCGCTAATCCTCAAACCCTTGATGGCCGAGGAGTTGTGCGAGTTGCTCTATCCGACGCTCGATGCGGCCGAAGCGCGCCAGCGATTGATGGCCACGGTGGCGGCGCAACCCGCCATCTTCAGCGTGGAATACGCGCTGGCCAAACTGTGGATGAGCTGGGGCGTGCAGCCGGCGGCGATGATCGGCCATAGCGTGGGCGAATTCGTCGCGGCCGTCCTCGCCGGCGTACTCTCTCTCGAGGACGCGTTGACCATCGTGGCGGCTCGCGGCCGGCTGATGCAGGAGCTGCCCGGCGGCGCGATGCTGGCGGTACGGCTGGCCGAAGCCGACGTGCGGCCGCTGCTCGCATCGACACTGTCCATCGCAGCCATCAACGGCCCCGCGCTGTGCGTCGTCTCCGGACCCTACGAGGCGGTGGATGCGCTGGAGAAGACGCTGGCATCGCGCAGCGTCGTCAGCCGTCGATTGCATACCTCCCATGCGTTTCATTCGGCCATGGTCGAGCCGGTCGTGGAACCGTTGCGTCGTCTGCTCGAACAGGTGCAGCTCTCGGCTCCGAGCATTCCCTACGTCTCGTGCGTGTCGGGCACCTGGATTCGTGCCGACGAGGCAACCTCACCCCAGTATTGGGCCGGCCACGCGCGGGCGGCCGTGCGCTTCGCGGATGGCATCGCCACGGTGAGCGCCGATGGCGCCTGTGTCTTGCTGGAACTCGGGCCCGGCAACGCCCTGTCGACCTTGGCGCTTCAAAACACGCGTGGCCGATCGGTTCCCGTCGTGTCATCGATGCAGGGCATCGATCGGAGCGCCAATGACAGGGACTTCCTGCTCGAGGCCGTGGGCCGGGCGTGGATCGCCGGCATCGCACCTGACTGGGCCGCGCTGCACGGCGCAGGCGAACTGCCGTCGCGCGTGACCCTGCCCACCTATCCCTTCGAGCGCAGCCGGCATTGGATCGACCCGCCGGGCCGCAGCCCTACCGCAATCGATACAGCAGTGCCTATTTTGAATCAGGATGGCCCGATGAATGACACCTCCCCCGATCGTACCCAGGAGTTGCGGCGTCAGATCGCCGCGATCTTCGAAAACCTGTCGGGCGAGACTCCGGCCTCGATCGATGCGGACACCACCTTTTTGGAAATGGGCTACGACTCGTTGTTTCTGACGCAGGTGGCGCAAAAGATCCAGAGCCAGACCGGCGTGAAAATCACCTTTCGACAATTGCTCGGCGACTATTCCAGCATCCCGACACTGGCGGCGTTCCTCGACGGCAAGATGCCGCGCGCGGCAGCACCCCAGGCGGCGCCGAAGGCGGCTTCTCCGGTCACCGCGACGCTTGCGTCAGCCACGGCCGCGGCGGCTTCCGCCTCGCCATCGGGAGTCGAGGGCATATTCCGCGAGCAGCTTCAGGCGATGACACAGCTCATCAACCGGCAATTCGACATGCTGCAGGCCCTTGGCGCAGCGCCGGCGGCCATGCCGGTCTCCTCGCCCGCGCCGGCGCCCCCGGCCGGTGCCGCGGTTACCCCGGCCGCAACGGCGCCGGGCGCTTCGCCGGCCTACGCGGCCGCGGCTTCCGTGACCGCCGCGACCTCGGTCGCGGCGGCGACCACGCAGCCGTCACGCTTCGAGGTTTTCGTACCGGAGAAAAAGAAAGTCCACGACGCGGGCAGGCCCGAGTACAAACGGCATATCGACGCACTCATCGCGCGCTACACCGCGAAGACGCCCGGTTCGAAGCGCGAGACCGCCGCCTATCGCTCGGTCTCGGCGGATCCGCGCGTGGCGGCGGGCTTTCGGCCAGAGTGGAAGGAAATGGTGTATCCGCTGGTGGTGAAGACCTGCGCGGGATCGAAGCTGGTCGACGTGGACGGCAACGAATATATCGACCTCGTGAACGGGTTCGGCCAGACGGCCTTCGGGCACGCGCCCGCCTTCGTGGTCAAGGCGGTCAAGGAGCAGCTGGATCTGGGCTTCGCGATCGGACCCCAGGCCGAGCTCACCGGCAAGGTGGCGAAGCTCTTCTGCGAAATGACCGGTAACGAGCGCATGGCGTTCTGCAACACCGGCTCCGAGGCGGTGATGGCGGCGATGCGCGTGGCTCGCACCGTCACGGGACGGGACAAGATCGTCATTTTCAACGGCGATTACCATGGCCAATTCGATGAGGTGCTGGTGAAGGGCGTGCAGCGTCCCGGCACACCGCCGCGCTCGATGCCCGTGGCTCCGGGCATTCCCGGCTCCGCGGTCGAGAATATGATCGTGCTCGAATACGGCAGCGCGCAGAGCCTGCAATGGATCCGCGACAACGCACAGGAGCTCGCGGCCGTGATCGTCGAGCCGGTGCAGAGCCGTCACCCGAATACCCGGCCGTTCGAATTCCTGCGCGAGGTTCGCGCCATCACGGCAGCCTCCGGAACCGCGTTCGTCATGGATGAAGTGGTGACGGGATTTCGCGTCCACCCCGGCGGCATGCAGGCCGTGCTCGGCATCCGGGCGGACCTGGCCACCTACGGCAAGGTGGTCGGCGGCGGCCTGCCGGTGGGCGTGCTCGCGGGCAAGTCTCAATTCATGGATGCGTTGGACGGCGGCAATTGGAATTACGGCGATGACTCGTTCCCCGAAACCGGCGTGACATTTTTCGCCGGGACGTTCGTACGTCATCCGCTGCTGCTCGCCTCCGCCTGGGCGGTGCTCAATCATCTGAAGGACCGCGGCCCGGCGCTGCAGGAGACGTTGTCCGGCAAGACGGCACGGCTGGTCGACAAATTGAATGCCCTGTTCAGGGGCCATGGGATCGCGACCAAGATCGAATCGTATTCCAGCTGGTTCTATTTCAACCTGCACAACGAGCATCCGCTCGCCACGTTGTTGTACTACCATCTGCGCGAACGCGGAATTCACATTCAGGAAGGTTTTCCGTGCTTCCTCACCACCGCTCATTCGGATGCAGACTTCGATCGCATCTACGCGGCGTTCGAGAGCACCATCGAGGAAATGAACTCGGTTGGAATTCTGGGAACGGCTTCGACGCGCGTCGCGGCCGAGCCCGCGCTTGCCGAGACTACCGCTGCTGCCGCGCTGCCGCGCGCAATCATCGCGCCGGCCGGCGCGGTCACACCGCCGGCCGGGGACTCGAGGCCGGTGCCGCTCACCGAGAGTCAGGTCGAAATTTGGCTGGCGGCGCAATTGGGCGACGAGGCCTCGTGCGCTTTCAATGAATCGGTGAGCTTGCGCCTCCAGGGCCAATTGGATGTGCCGGCGTTGCAGGCGGCCATGACGGAGGTCGCGGCGCGTCACGACGCGCTGCGCATGACGTTCAGCTCCACCGGCGAGGAGATACACATTGCCGCGCCGCGAACCTTCGCGTATCCCGTCACCGATTTGTCCGCGCAGCCGGCCGCCGAGGCGGAACTGGCCTATGCCGAACTGGTCGCCGCGGACGCGCGAACCGCGTTCGACCTCATCGACGGCCCGACCGTGCGCGCGCATCTGGTCAAGCTCGCGCAGCACTCGCACGTGTTCCTGTTCACCGCCCACCACATCGTATGCGACGGTTGGTCGATCAATGTGGTCATCAACGAACTCGCGGAAATCTATGCGAGCCTGTGCCGCGGCGAGGCGGCGGCTCTGGCGCCGGCGCTGCCGTTCAGCGCCTACGCCCGCTCCCAGGCCACGCGCGATCCTGCCCAGGTGGCGGCCACCGAAGCCTATTGGCTGGAAGAATTCAAGAACCCGGTGCAGCCGCTGGAGCTGCCCACCGATCGGCCGCGTCCCACGGTCAAGAGCTTCAACGGCGCCAGTCTCTGCCGACGCATCGACGCGGCCCTCTATCAGGCGATCAAGAAGGCCGGCGCGCGCCAGCGCAGCACCTTGTTCGTGACGCTGTTGGCCGCGTTTCAAACGCTGATGGGGCGGCTCGCCGATCAGACCGAAGTCGTCGTCGGGGTGCCGACCGCCGGCCAGTCCATGCTGGAGGATCAGATCCTGGTGGGCCATTGCGTCAATTTTCTGCCCCTGCGCGGAAGCTGGAACCGCGAGACGCGCGTATCGGAGTATCTGTCGGCCACCGCGAAGCGCGTGCTCGATGCCTATGAACACCAGGACACCACGTTCGGGACGCTGGTGCGCAAGCTCGCGCTGCCGCGCCAGCCAGGAAGACTGCCGCTCGCGGAGATCCAGTTCAATCTCGAACGCTTGTCCGAGCGCATCCAGCTGCCGAACCTCACGATGGACGTGGCACCGAACGCCAAAGCCTACGTGAATTTCGATCTGTTTCTGAACGTGATCGAATCGGCCGACGGCCTGCGCATGGACTGCGACTACAACACCGACTTGTTCGACGCGGCGACCATCGATCATTGGCTGGACTGCTACCAGGCATTGCTCGAGGCGATCGTCGCCGATGCGGCGCAGCCGCTCAGCGCCGCATCGTGCATTCCCGCCGCCGAACTCGAGCGCGTGCTCGAGGGACTGAACGATACGGCGGCGGAATATCCACTCGACGCCTGCGTACACCAGCTCATCGAAGCCCAGGCGGCCGCCACCCCCGACGCGGTGGCGGCGCAGTTCGGCGCCGAGAACCTGACCTATCGCGCGTTGGATCGACGCGCCAATCGGCTGGCTCACGTATTGCGCGCGCGCCTGCAGAAGAGCGGCAGCACCGGCCGGCTGGTGGGCGTCGCCTGCGAGCGATCGCTCGACATGCTGGTGGCGTTGATCGCGGTGCATAAGGCGGGCTGCGCCTACGTGCCGCTCGACCCCTTGCATCCGGCCGCTCGCTTGCGTTACATCCTCGCCGAAGCGGAGGTCGCCGCGCTCATCTGCGACGGGTCGGAAGAGGCCGCATTGGTCGGCGCCGGCATTCCGGTCATCGATATGCGCAAGGATGTCGCGGCGATCGCCGCGGCCTCGCACGATTCCCCGGCCCGCGCGGTCAGTGCGCAGGATCTGGCCTACGTCATTTACACGTCCGGCTCGACCGGGCTGCCCAAAGGCGTGGAAATCACCCACCGCGCGGTGGTCAACTTGCTGAGCTCGATGGCGAAGTCGCCGGGCCTCACGCGCGGCGACGTACTGTATGCCGTGACGACGATCTCCTTCGACATCGCCGGGCTCGAACTCTTTCTGCCGCTCATCGTCGGCGCCAAGGTCGTGATCGCGGAGCGCGATGCGCTCATGGACGGCTACCGTCTGTTGAAGGAACTGGAGAGCACGGGCGCGACGACCATGCAAGCGACGCCGGCGAGTTGGCGGTTGCTGCTCGAAGCAGGCTTCCGGGCGAAATCCGGCTTCAAAATGCTGTGCGGCGGCGAGGCGCTGCCGCGCGAGCTGGCCGCGCGGCTCATGGAAGGTTCCGGCGAGTTATGGAACATGTATGGCCCGACGGAAACGACCATCTGGTCATCGTGTGGCCGGCCGACACCATCGGGCCCCGTGACGGTCGGCGGCCCCATCGCCAACACGCAGTTCTACATCCTCGATAAACAGGATCAACCGGTGCCGCAGGGCGTTCCCGGTCAGCTGCATATCGGCGGCGACGGCGTCGCGCGCGGCTATTACAAGCGCGCAGAATTGACCGCCGAGAAATTCATCTCGAATCCTTTCATGCCCGGACGCCTGTACCGCACCGGCGATCTGGCGCGCTGGCTGCCGGACGGCAGCCTGCAGGTGCTGGGTCGGATCGACCATCAGATCAAGTTGCGCGGGTTCCGCATCGAGCTCGGTGAAATCGAGTCGGTGTTGATGAACAAAGCGCAAGTGGCTGAAGCGACGGTGGTATTGCGCGAAGATCGGCCGGGCGCTCCGCGCCTGGTCGCATATTATGTCGAACGCGCGGGCGACACGCGTACGCCCGACATGCTGCATGAGATTCTCGCCGACGACATGCCCGACTACATGATTCCGACGGCGTGGGTGCGCCTGGAGTCCCTGCCGCTGTCACCGAATGGTAAACTAGATCGCGCGGCTCTTCCCGTACCGGACTCGACGCAGACGGCACAGGAGGAGTTCGTGGCGCCAACCACGCCGACGGAAATCGCGCTGACCAAAATATTTGGGGAAGTGTTGAACATGGAAAGAGTGGGGGCGACCGCGGATCTTCTGAAAATGGGCGCGGACTCCATTCAGATTTTTCAAATCACGGCGCGCGCCAATCGCGCCGGCATCAAGATCACCGCGAAGCAACTGTTGCAGCATCGAACGGCCGTGCTGCTGTCGGGTCTGGCCGATGCGGTGCAGACCGAAGTCGGATCGGCCGGTGCAAGCCCGCTCCCCACACTGGGCCAATTCCAACGCAACCGGCGTAGCGGTTCAAACTCTGGACGGTAATGTCGAAGCCGGCGGATCGAATCTTCAAAAACGTCGTGGTCGCCGTGGCAGAGCCCACTAGCGCGCAGCTCGAGAGCGGGCCCGTCACGGAAGAGGCCGACGCGACGCGCACCGATTTTCCCTGTTCGGTCGCGCAGGAACGGTTCTGGCTGCTGGATCGCTTGGATCCGGGCAACGCCGCGTACAACGTCGCGGTGCGCTGGCGGCTCGAAGGACGGATTGCGACCGATCTGCTCGAGCATGCCTGGCTCGCCATCATCGACCGCCACGAAATCCTGCGCAGCCAGTTCTTCGAGGTCGACGGTGCGCCGGTACAGCGCATCATGCCGACCTCGCCGTTCAGACTGGCCGAGATCGACTTGTCGACGTTGCCGCCGGATCAGCAGCTGATCGAGGCCGACCGGATCGGCGTGATCGAAGCGCGTGCGCCGTTCGATCTCGGCAGCGGTCCCATGATCCGCGTGACGCTGCTGAGATTCTCTCCATCGCTCGCCGTCATCCTGGTGACCACGCATCAGATCGTCTCCGATGGATGGTCCATCGGGGTCATGGCACGCGAGATGGGTACGATCTACGCCGCATTGCGCAGCGGTTCGCCCATTCCGCTCGAACCCCTGCCGATCCAATACGCCGACTACTCCCTGTGGCAGCTGGAATGGCTGCGGGTCCGCGGCATCGCGGCCGAGACCGAGTACTGGACCCGCCAGCTGGCGGGCGTGAAGCCCTTCCGCGTAATCCCCGATCACCCGCGTCCCAGCATGCCGACGACCAACGGGGCCATCGTGTCGCGTCTGCTGCCGCGAGAACTCACCAATCGCGCTCAGGCGCTGACCGCGCAGCGCGGCGCAACCTTGTTCGCGAGTGCGCTCGCCACATTGTGCGCCATGCTCGCCCGCTACACCGGCGAGAGCGAAATCGTCATCGGCACCCAGGTCTCGGATCGCGACCAGGTGGAACTCGAGCCGATGATCGGCCAGTTCGTCAATTCCCTCATTCTGCGCACCGATTTGGGCGACGACCCGAAGTTCGACGAACTCATCGACCGGGTGCGCGAGATCACGAGCCAGGCGCTGGAACATCGGCATATTCCCATCGAGCGCCTGCTCGGCATGGTCAAGGGCGAGCGCAGCCATACGCATAGTGCCGCCATCTCGGTCAATTTCATTTTCCAAAAGACCTTCATCCAAAACGCGGCCTACGGCGACTTCACGCTGACCGACATGCCGTCCCTGCCGGCGGGTGCGATCTACGATTTGAATTTCTTCATGGTCGAACGGCCGGATGGCTGGCGATTTTCGTGCCAGTGCAACACGGATCAATTCGACGAAGCCACCGCGGCGCGCATGCTGGCGTACGTCGAGAACCTGTTCGACGACGCCGTTGCGCATCCGCAGCGCCGGATCTCGGAGCTGTCGTTGTGCGCACCGGCCGAACCGCGGTCGCTGCTGTACAAGCTGAACGATACGCGCGCGCTGTATCCGCGCGACCTGTCCCTGGTGCAGCTGTTCGAGGCGCAGGTGGCCCGCGCTCCCGATGCGATCGCGCTCGCCTGCGACGAGGAGCAGCTGACCTACGCGGAACTCGACGAACGGGCGGATCGGGTGGCGCAGTACTTGCGCGCGCGCGGCGTTGCACCGGCATCGACGGTAGGCGTCTGCCTCGCACGGTCGCTCGAACTGCCGGTTGCACTGCTCGGGATTTTGAAGGCCGGCGCCGCGTACGTGGCCCTCGACGCCGAAGATTCCGCGGAGCACCGCGCCGAGGCGATGGCGACGGCCAAGGCCGCGGCGGTCATTTTCCGCGCTGACCAACGGTTGAGCGATGCCGACCGCGCCGCGAACCCGATCGACCTGGACGCCGCGCTGGCGGTGAAGCCGTCCGGCGGCAAATTCAAGCTGAGCGAACCTCTGGACTCCGGACGCGCTGCCTGCCTGCTGTTCACCGCAGCCGGAGATGTACCGCAGCCGCTGGCCGTCTCGCATCGCAGTCTGGCCAATCTGGTCTTTTCCCTGGCGAAGCGGCCCGGCATGGGCGAGCGCGACGTGTTGGTCGCCACGTGCCCCGCCAGCCATGAGCGGGCGCCGATGGAACTGTTCCTGCCGCTGCTGACGGGCGCGCGCCTGGTCATCGCGCTCGATGAGGATCTGGCCAACGGGCGGCGCCTGTTGCACACCCTGCAGCGCGTGGGCGCGACGCTGATGTATGCCCTCCCCGCGCAGTGGACCAAGCTGCTCGAGGCGGGATGGATCGGCTACCCCACGCTCAAGATGATTTGTCCCGCGCAGGAGCTGCGGCCGGCGACGTTCGAGAAGCTTGCCGCGATCGGCGGCGAAATTTGGACAGCGTACGGACATCCCGGCGCGGGCGCTCTGTCGTCGGTCATGCGGGTACGCGCCAAGAATGAGCTGACCTCGATCGGCGAACCCATCGCGAACACGGCGCTGTATGTGCTCGATGCGCGCATGCAGCCGACGGCCGTGGGCGCCACGGGAGACGTGTACATCGGCGGCGACGGGCTCGCCGAGAATTGCGGCGAGCCCGTCGTCGATCCCGCCGGCGGTGCTGCGCCGATCAGGCTGCTGCGGACCGGCGACCTGGGACGCATCAAGGCGAATGGGCAGATCGAGTATCTCGGCCGCCACGACGCCCAGTTCAGTTTTCACGGCCGCCGCGTCGATCCCGCCGCGATCGAACGCGCGCTGCGGCAGGAAGCCCTAGTGGCCGACGCCGTGGTCGCGCAGGTGCACGAAGGTTCGGACCAGGCGGCCCTTGCGGCCTATGTGGTACCGCATGCGGGAGCCGGCGGCGCCGACGGACTGCCGGTGCTTCTGCGTACCGCCCTGGCAGGCCGGTTGCCGCAGTACCTGGTGCCGTCCATGATCCTGCTGCGCGACGCCATTGCGCGCTCGGCCGACGGCACGGTCGACCGCCGCCTGTTGACGGCGTTCAAAGTGCGCGAGCCCAATCAAGCCGGGCGCGCACCGAACGGCATCGAGCAGGAACTCACCAAGATCTGGGCGTCCCTGCTGGGCCGCGAATCGGTCGACGTCACCGACAACTTTTTCGAGCTCGGCGGCCATTCGTTGCTGGCGGCGCGCATGTTGGCCCAGGTCGAACGCCTCGTGGGACGGCGCATCAAACTGGCGACGTTGTTTTCGGCGCCGACGATTCGCGAGCTGGCCAATGTGCTGTCGCATGCCGACGCGCGCGAATTCGACTTCCGCCAAGTCGTCAAAATCCAGTCTGACGGCACCCGGCCGCCGCTGATCGGCATCAACAACACCGGCATCTATTACGGGCTGGCGAAACGCTTGGGCGCCGACCAGCCGGTGATCTCGTTGCAGTTGTTCGATCCCTCCGTGCCCACCGCCACGTTGCCGGAAACTCTCGAAGGGATCGCCGCGGGCTACGTGGCACTGATTCGCCGCGTACAGCCGCAAGGCCCGTATGAATTGATGGGCTGGTGTGCGGCCGGCGCGCTGGCGTTTGAGATATCGAGGCAACTCGAGGAACAGCATCAGGCCGTCTCGCACGTCTTCTTGATCGACTCCTGGATCCCGCGGTATTTCGAACGGCTGCCGAGGTTGAGAGGATTCGTCGGTGATTACTCGTTGCGCTGGCAATTCGTCGCCGAGGACTGGCGGAAATATCGACGCGGCGAGCAGAGCTTGTCGGAATTCTTTGAAAACCGCGTGTTGGTAAAGAGCCTGCGCCGCTGGTTGAACCGATCGCGGGAGGTCTCGGTGACAGCCTCGCAATCCGACGCCTCCAACTTGGAGACTTACGACGCTTGGCTGCTGGGCTACCTCCAGAAGCTCACTCGGGTCTATGAACCCAAGAAGGTATCGGCCCGACTGACCATCATCCGAAGCACGAAAGAGCCGACGGGTTGGTTCTTCAAGGAAGACGCGGGCTGGCGAGACTTTTCGACCCAGCCGGCGGATGTCGTGTACGTGGAAGGCAATCATTTCACCATGTTTGCCGAACCGGGCGTCGTGCAGTTGGCTTCGCACATCGCGGCAGCGATCACCGCACCGCAATAGCCGCCTCGCGGCGCCGGGATCCCGCAGCTCCTGACGATTCTGATGAGCGTTTCTCAGTCTGAGAAATGTTAAATCGCTAGTATCGTTTTGCGATCCCGGTCCTCCACTGTCCACCGCAAGTGTGACGCAGATCTCTCTTATCCGCATGAACCAGTTGTCGAGCATTTCAGCCTTCCCCCGAACGCTTCACTGGCTGGCAGCAGCGGCAAGTACGATCGTACTCACAGCCTGTGGGATGTCCAGCAGCAGCCTGCAGCAGACCACCGGCTCGAACGGCGGCTCCGGGTCCAACACCGGCGCGTTCTACAACGTCAGCGGCACCATCAGCGGCCTCGAGGCCAATGGTCTGATCCTCGCCAACAATGGCGCCACCCTGACGGCCAGCGCCGGTACCAGCCACTTCACCTTCGGCGTGCAGGTCCAAACCGGCGCGTCCTACTCGGTGAGCGTGCTGAGCGTCCCCGCCGGCATCACCTGCAGCGTCGCCAATGGCAGCGGCATCATGGCAACGGCCAATGTGAACAACGTGGTCGTGACCTGTTCGGGTCACGCCTATACCGTCGGCGGCACGATCGGCGGCCTGACCAGCACAGGCTTGGTGCTGGCCAACGGCACGGATCGGCTGTCGGTGCCGGCCAATGCAACTCGCTTCACGCTATCGGCCGCGGTGGCGGATACCAGCAGCTATGCAGTGACGGTGGCGACGCAGCCCGCCGGCCTGAGCTGCGCGGTGACCGGCGGCACGGGGACGGTCATGGGGGCCAATGTCACCAGCGTGTCGGTGAGCTGCACGGATCAGTCCTATGCGCTCGGCGGGACCCTCAGCGGCCTGAACGGCTCCGGCCTGGTGCTGGCGAACGGCACCGACACGGTGACCGTACCGGCCAATGCCACCCAGTTCACGCTCTCCCCGGTTCCGTACGGCACCCACTACGCGGTGACCGTGGCGACGCAGCCCGCGGGCTTGACGTGTACCGTCAGCGCCGGCTCGGGCACGATGCCAGCCGCCAATGTCAGCGTGGCCGTGGTGTGTTCGGATCGGTCCTATACGCTCGGCGGCACCGTCAGCGGCTTGAACGTCGCGGGGCTGGTGCTGGCCAACGGCACCGACAGCGTCACCGTCCCCGCCAACGCGACGAGTTTCACCCTGCCCACGGCAGTGGCCTATGAGAGCAGCTACGCGGTGACGGTGGCGACCCAGCCCGCGGGCGTCACGTGCACGGTGAGCGCAGGTTCCGGCACCATGCCGGCCACCGATGTCACCTCGGCGGCGGTGACGTGCTCGGATCACGCCTATACGCTGGGCGGTACCATCAGCGGCCTGACCGCGAGCGGCTTGATATTGACCGACGGCACCGACCGCCTGACGGTGGCGGCCAATGCCAAGATTTTCTCCATGCCCACGGGGGTGGCGTACACCAGCGCCTATGCTGTGACCATTGCGGCGCAGCCCGCGGGGCTCGCCTGCACGGTGACCGGCGGCACCGGTACGATGCCGGCGGCCGATGTCAACAGCGTGCAGGTCGCCTGCGTGGCGCGGAACTGGACCTGGGAGGGTGGCTCCGAGACGGTGGCCGGCGCCCAGGCGAATTATCCGCCGACGCCGGGCATGGCAGCAACGAACTACGTACCCGGTCCGCGGGACAGCGCGATGTCCTGGACGGACGGCACGGGCAAGTTCTGGCTGTTCGGCGGTGGCGGCCTCGACGTGAACAGCACCCAAGGGAATCTCAATGATCTCTGGTCCTACGATCCCGGCGCGAATGAATGGACGTGGGCGGGCGGGTCCAGCACAGTGGCCGGCGCCATCGCGAACTATGGCGCGCCAGGAGTCGCCTCGGCATCCAATCAGCCAGGGCCGCGGGATAGCGCCATGACTTGGACGGACGCCGGCGGCGGCATGTGGCTGTTCGGCGGCTCCGGGAACGATTCCGTGGGAAGCCCCGGATATCTCAATGATCTGTGGATGTACAATCCGACCACGCAGCGATGGACCTGGTTCAAAGGCTCGAGCCTGGCGAACAGCCCAGCGAACTACGGCACCGAGGGCGTCGCCGCGACGAACAATGTGCCGGGTCCACGTGTGGGCGCGGTGACCTGGACCGATCCTTCGGGCCATCTGTGGATGTTCGGCGGCTACGGCGGCACCGACTCCTCCAGCAATCCAATCGCTTTCAGCGATTTATGGTCTTACGATCCATCCACAAATCGATGGACCTGGGTCAACGGGCCAAGCTCCATCAACCAGGCCGGAAACTATGTTACCCAGGGCACACCGTTGCCAAGCAACGCCCCGGGCCCCGGGGCACGACTCAGCGGCATGGGCTGGACGGACAGCGCCGGCGTGCTCTGGTTGTTCGGCGGCCGGGGACTGGACTCCACCGGCGCCCCCGGCTACCTCAATGACCTCTGGTCGTATGCATCAGGCACGAACCAATGGACCTGGGTGAGCGGTTCGAAATTTATCAATGCCAGTGGGGTTTACGGCGCCGTGGGCGTGACCGCTGCCGGTAACTCACCGGGCGCCCGACAAGGCGCCATGACTTGGACGGATGGCGCGGGCCATCGGTGGTTGTTCGGTGGCTTCGGCCAAGACTCCGTCGGCAGCGGCGGCGGCGGCTTTCTCAACGATCTGTGGACTTACGACCCGGCCACGCAGCTCTGGACCTGGGTGAACGGCTCGAGCACCGCCTCGCCCATCGGCGGGGCGTACGGGACCAATGGCACCTACGGTATTTTGGGCACCGCCGCCACGGGCAACACGCCGGGCGGCCGGGTCCAGGGAGTCAGTTGGATCGATAGCGCCGATCATCTGTGGACGTTCGGCGGCTATGGTTACGACCAGGGTGGGAGCCTCAACGATCTCAACGACATATGGAAATACTAGCGGTCGTCGTTGCGCGATGCCGTCAGCGGCGAAACACCACCAGCGTCGAAAATCCGTAGTTCCAGAGGAAGGTCGCGAGTATCGAGATTGCCTTTGCGGCGAGTGGCGGCAACACAGTCATCAGTAGCCCGACCACTGTCGTCGACACCAACAGACCGCCCAGGCTACCGGCGATGAACAGCAACATCTGAGATCGCGCCGAGCGGCCGTTGCGGTCTCGAAATGTCCAGGAACGATTGAGTAGAAAACTGGTTGCGATCCCAACCGAGTAAGACGCCACGTTGGCGGGGATCGCTCGAGCGCCCAGCCCCACGGTCAACCCGCTGAACAACGCGAAGTCGACGGCCGTATTGACGATGCCGACGACGCCGAATTTAAGCACTCGCATGGGTAGGCGGCGCCACTGCGTCGATGCAGCCGGTTCCTTCGCTGCATACCAGCGACTCGATGATGAACAGCGGCCGGCCCTTGGCCTCCATGTAGAGCCTCCCCAGATATTCGCCGATGATGCCCAGCACGAACATCTGCGCGCTGCCCATCAGCAGGAAAATCGACGTGATACTCGTCCAGCCGGGAACGGCGATACCGCGTAGCCAGCTGCCGAGCGTATATGCGAGGCCGACCATCCCCAATATGCCGAAGCCAAAGCCGAAAAACGAGGCCAGCCGCAGGGGCCGAGTCGAAAAGCTGGTGACGGCATCGATGGCCAAGCGCAGCATTTTGGAGAACGGATACTTGGTCTCCCCCGCAAAGCGCTCCTGGCGCTCATAGCGCACGGCTACCTGAAGGAAACCGATCCAACTCACCATGCCGCGAATGAAGCGATGTTGCTCGGGCATGGATTGCAACACGTCGAGCGCCCGCCGCGTCATGAGGCGGAAATCGCCGGTGTCCACCGGGATCTTCACGTCCGTGAGCTGATCCAGCAGCCGATAGAAGATGGCGGCAGTGCCTCGCTTGACCGCCGATTCCCCGAGGCGCGCGGTGCGTTGGCCGTAGACCACGTCCGCGCCCTGCTCCACCAGTTCGATCATCTGCGGCAACAGCTCCGGCGGGTCCTGCAGATCGGCATCGATGATGAGGATGAGGGCACCCCGCGACATGCTCAAGCCCGCCGAGAGAGCCAGTTGGTGTCCGTGATTGCGCGAGAGTTTGACACCGACCACATTCGGGCTCGCCGCCGACAGCGTACAAATGCCGCGCCACGTCTCGTCCGTCGATCCATCGTCGATCAGCACGATTTCGAACGAGTCGCGCACGCTGCCGCGACAGGCGGCGGCGAGGCGCTTGAAAAGCTCAGGTAACGACTCCTCTTCATTGAAACACGGCACGACCACCGACAGACGCGGCGTGGGTATGCGGTACACGTCCGGGAACTGTCTCGATGCGGTAAGGGTGGAAATAGCGGGCATAGGCTGACTGACCTCTAACTCGCGGAGGATTTGCAGGCGCTGCCGGGGGACATCGCGGCCGATCGTACCCACACGATGAACCACTCGTTGCTGTCGACGAGGCACATGCCGCCGAGCTCGCGTTTGATATCCGGGTCCGTTTCGAACAACTCCGTGGGTCCCGTCAGATCTTCGGCGACGACCTCGGCATGGCGAAGACTCGCCATGAGGCGCTGCTTGTCGTCGCCGGTGAGTTCGCCGAGTTGCACCGTCCAGATATCCGGCGTCTCGATGCGTGGGAAGTAATGCTGCATGCCGGTTCCATAGGAGAGCATCATCGTGCGGTGCGTCTGCGACAGCGCGAGGATATCGGACCATTTTCCGACATAGTCGGCGGGTGCGTAAAAATTGGCCGACTGCGCCGACGGATGCGTTTTTTTCCACAGCGAGTAGGTATAGGCGGCCTGGTTGATATGACTCAGTACGCCGAGCACCATGAAGATCCCCAGCAACACCGGTCGCAGCCGTCCCAGCGGCAGCAACGCGAGCCCGACGATGACGCCTGCGACGACGATCGGATCGAAAATGACATGTTGCGTCGACGAGCCATAGGCAAGAAAGACGAAGGCGCCCTGCACGGCAGCGCAGATCGTCACGACGAGCAGCCCCGCGGCGATACGTCGCTCGGCGAGCATGCGTACAACGCTGTAGATCGCGAGCGCAAACAACAGAGCGGTACTGAACATCCACCAGGTCGCGCGGTCGCACACGTAATACCGCAGATAGGAGCCATGCAGGACATCATCCGGGTGCAAAAAGACCTTCAGCGTGGTGAACATTCCGTAGTGAATGGTTTTGTACTCGGCCATCCCTTGGAACGGCATGGCCGTCGCGAGAACCGACCGCCAGCCGAAGAACATCGCCAGCACCGCACCGAGCCCTAAATACGCAACGGCGCCGGGCGCAACCATCCGCACCAGGCTGCGCGCCGATCGATCACCGCGCGAGCCCCACGCGAGCAACGCAGCGATCAACAGCAATCCGGATGCCAATAGCGTCACCGTCGGCACGCTCCAGCAACCGATGGCCGAGACGGCGACCGCGGCGCTGTAGCGCCCCTGCAGGAGCAGGGCCAATGAAAACAACATCGATAACTGCACCAGCACGTACGGGAAGTTCGGGTTCACCCAGACCAAAATGGGTGTAAGCGCGATCAAACATGCCAACGCGAGCGTCGGTCGAGGCAAACGCTGAGCGATCAGGGTCCAGCCGGCCGCCGACAGCAAAATGTAGACGACGTGAGTGCCGATCAACGGCCACGGTCCGCGCCCGAACACCGCGAACAGCCAGTGCTGCAGCAGCACCGGCAAGAGGCCATAGGAGTAAAAGGTGTCGACGCCCAGGCGAAGATTGTCCGCCAGCATGTAATCGAGCTTGAGGAGGCTGCCGCGATCCTTGAATACCCACAGGTCGAAAGAGCGCTCGACGGGCCACGAAATCGCAAATAGGAGGGTCATCGCCGCGGCGAGCAGAAGGAAATAAAGGCGGCCCTGTCGCGCCCGGGCGGCGCCTGCCGGCAATGCAGCTGCGCCGGCACTCCCAATCGGTGCCGCTCCAGACTGCGCCAACAAGTTCTCGCCGGTCTGTCTCATTCCCCGCTCCCTTCGTATATCATTGATTATGCAGTGGTTCGCATGAATGTGCACGTAGTGGCGATTCGGCGATGCCTCGGAGCAATGCCAGGCACATTCATCGTGGACTCATTCAATTGAAAAATATCACGTACGTCATTTCCGTCCTTGCGGTGATCGGCGTTTTGTACGTCGTGGTCACCAACTACCTCGATGAACGTGCCGATTTCGTGCGCACGCCGCCCACGGAACTCGCGAAGCATCCCGAGGCCACGGGAATTCCCGGACTGTCGGAGATTTCCTTGACCGGCTCCGACGGCGAGAAGCTGGCGGGGTGGTACGCACCGTCGAAGAACCGCGCGGCCGTGGTGCTCATCCATGGCACCGGCGCGGACCGCTCCTCGCTGCTGGCGGAGACGCGCTTCCTGGCCGCCGCCGGATTCGGGGTGTTTGCGCTCGACCTGCCGGGCCAGGGCGCGAGCGGCGGCCGCTCGCTGTGGGGCGTGCCGGAACGGAAGTCCGTGAGCGCAGTGATCGATTGGTTGGGCCGCCGCGACGAGGTCGATCCCGCGCGTATCGGCGGTTACGGGCTATCCATGGGCGCCTACATCATGACGCAGGCCGCAGCACTCGATGAACGGCTGCGCGCCGTGATATTGGTCTCCTCGCCCACCGACGTGGTCGAACAGAACTGGCTGGCGACGACGCGCTTTGGATGGCTGAGCCAGGTCCCGACATACCTGGCACTGCGCGCGTCGGGGATGCCGCTCGACATGCGGCCCATCGACGTGGTCGGCCGCATCGCGCCGCGCGCCGTGTTCATCATCGGCGGCAGCCTCGATACCCTGGTACCCACCTTCATGGCGAGTCAGATGTACGCGGCGGCTCGCGAACCGAAGGAGGAATGGATCGTGCGCGGTGCGCATCACGCGGACTTCGGCAGCGTCGAGCCTAAGGAGTATCCGCGCCGCGTGATCGATTTCTATCGGCGCACGCTGCTCGATTGAGCCGCTGCCGCCGCGGCGGGCGGACAACCCCTCACCTTTGTCGCTGCGGCTTGCGCGATCCCAGAAGCGCAGCGAGTCGCCGGGTCATCGGGCGAGCCATCTCAGGCAGCATCCAAGATACGATCAGTACATACAGTACCGCACTCACGCTGGCCGAGATCGCGAGCGACACCACGCTGGTCAATCTCGCATCGAGAAAGACGCGCAGTCCCCACATGGCTGCCCCGAATCCCAACGACACGAGCAATGCCGGCGCCTGCCCCCCGACCAGCGTACGCAAGGATACGCCGCAGCGCCGCAAGTAAAGAGCGGGCAACGGCAGCAATACCAGCGGCCGCAGCATCAGAGCCAGCGCCACGGCCGTAAGACCAAATCGCGCTGCGCACCAGGCGACGATCAGGATGGATCCAGTCTGTACGGTGGAAATGAGCGCCTCCGATCCTTGCCGATTCAGCGCCATCAGAGTCGAGGTCGCGCAATACGACGTCACGATGGGAACGCAGGTCAGCAGCATCAATTGCGTGGCGACGATTCCGCCCGCCCAGCGCTTGTCGAGCCACGCGTGGAACAGCGTCGGGGTCAACGCGGCGGCAACGATGCAGATGGGGAAACACATCACGCTCACCTTGCGAAACAGCTCCAGCACCGCCCGATCGAGTTCACGCGATCCGGCGGCATATTGGCGCAGATCGACGCGTGCCACCGCGAACTTCGGCATGATGGTGAGCTGCTGAAGAATGTCGCTGAGCCGCGAGGCCATGCTGAAGAGGCCTACGTCCACGGCCCCCAAATACAGCCCCAAGATGAAGCGCGGCACGCTGCTGGTGGTGGTATTCATGACGCGGGAGAACATGACGGGGCCCATGAAGCGTCCGATCTCTTGTAGATGCGGCCGCGACACGATCCATCGTGGGCGGATCGGAACGGTCATCCACAGGACGACGACACTGACGAGCCGCTGCGCAATGGCCTGCCACACGAGCGCCCAGACGCCCGCGCCCAACAAGGTCAATGCCAATCCCAATACCCCGGCGGCCAGAACTCCGCCGATCGAACGCAACGCCAACGGTCGGAACTGCATCTCCCTTTTCGTGGCTGCGATCGGAGCCGACGAGAAGGCCGCGATGATGGGCAGTAATGCCATCCAGCGAAATATGGGCTGCAACTGCGGCTCGTTGAACCAACCCGCGAGCGCAGGGGCCGCGACGAAGACGACGAGCGCGATGAGAGCGGCCGCGCCCACGTTCACCGTGGTCAGCGTTTGATAGTGAATATCGGAGATTTTCCGAATGGAAATCAGGCATTCGGCGGACGCGTCGCTCATCAGCATCTCGCAGATGCCGATGAAGGCCATCACGATGGCCACGAGCCCGAATGCCTTGGGGCCCAGGAGCGGCGCCTGGATGGCGAAGAGCAACAAGCCGATGAGCTGGGTGAGCAGCGCCTGGGTCGTCACCCACGCGGTCGGAGAGAGCGTGGGAAGCCATTTCGTCACGTCGAATGTCTTGGTCGTTTACGCCGGATGCGGCATCAGGAGGCCGGACCCACCACACGCCGAACCAGGCGCTTGAGCATGCGCGGCGGCGCAGTGAGGCGCGACATTCCGGAGAACAGGATCTCGGTCGGGGTTGTCGGATTGGATTTGGATACCATGCCGATACCGGCGATCTTGATCCCGTCGCTCACTTTGGAGCGGCCGGGAGCCGTGGGGGAAACTCCGAACCTGCGCAGGAAGTGGTTCACCTGATAAACCCGCGATCGCCGATCGATGTCGCGCATGCAAAAGCCGATGCTCACACTGATCGATACGTTGTCGCAGTTGCGGATCCAATGGGGAGCCAAGGGCGGGTGATGTACCACTCTGCCGGGAGACAATCGGTACGTGGACCCTTTCTGCTGGACTTCTTCGCGATACTGGGCCGCCTGATAGTCCCCGGCGTAAAAGCGCTCGATTTCGACCTCCGACAACAGGCTGCGGTCGGTGGGATCGTACAGCGTGACATCCTTCTCGCCGCTGATTTGGAACAGGAAGTTCGATTCGTGATCGATGTGGTACGGGGTAACCACATGCGGCGACGCGAGGAACAGGGTTAAACTGGCCCAGGTAATCTCGCTCCGCAGCGGGAACTGTGCGAGTTGCTCCAATTCGAGCAGTAAGCGCTGCAGCAGTTGGGCGTATTCCGGATCGATCGTATCGACACTGGACACTTTGAGCCAGACTCCGGCATCCGCGAGTTGCGTGATGGTGGCCGCCAGCCGCTCGCGAGGCGGCATGGCACTGAACTTGGTCGCTGCCGACTTGGTTTGCCCGCCCAACGCAACGAACTTCTCCAAATCGCCTCGCCCCAGCATGCGTTCGGCCGCCAGCACAATGCGGGGCAGCTCGAATAGAGGATGGCCCGCCATGTTGTGCCGGAACATGAACGACTTTTCATTGTAGTTCGCACGGAATTCGACAGGATCCGCGTCGAGGAGTGGGCCGCCCACGATTGCTGTTCGCTCTGTGCTCATTTGGCCGTATGATAATTCATCGAATACCGCTGCAAGCCGCGATTGCGCACAGTTTTAGCGGCGATGCTGAACGAGACTCGCGATTCCCATGGAAATGTGAAGCCGCGACCATTTCCACGGCGCTGCCTGGCGGATGTGCCGATCGGCCACAGGGCCTATGCCGCCCCATTTTCCCGCGATTTTCAGGAGTGCCGCACACAATCCGGCTTAACTGGCGTCGACGGGATAGTACTATATGGATAGCGTAGGACTTCGACTAGGCTGGGCCGTCGCGTTCCGTGGCGGCTTATAACGGAGGATTTCCCGTGGTTTTTTTTCGGTTGCATCGTATCCCGTTTCTCAGCCTGCTGATGCTGGCCTTTACGGTGCTGGGTTGTGCGGTACAGGGAATTGCTGCGGCGCAGCAGGCAATGCCCGCCGCTGCAGCGGCCGATCCCAGTGCGCCGGCGTCGCGACGTTTATTGGTTTTGGGTCCCGGCGATAGCGTTGCGCTGGCGGTTTACGGCCAGCCGGACATGAATGCGACGGTCACCGTCGCCGACGACGGCCGGATTCCCGTCGCACTGGTGGGTGGCGTGCAGGTCAACGGGCTGTCCCCCTCGGAAGCGGAACGGCGCACCGAGAAAGCCTTCGTCGACGGTAAGTTTCTGGTCGATCCCCATGTGACCCTCACCGTGGTCCAATCCCGCAGTCAGCGGGTTTCGATTTTGGGCGAGGTTGGCAACCCCGGCCGATATCCCTTCGAATCGAATACGACCCTTTTCGACCTCTTGGCTCAGGCCGGCGGCGCCAAGGAGACGAGTTCCAATATCGTCTTCCTCCTGCATACTGACGAAGCGGGAAAGATCACCCGCGCACCGATCGACTTGTCCGAGTTGGCCAACGGAAAGAACACTCATACGCCGCCGGTATTGCACGGCGGCGACACCATTATGGTTCCGCGAGCGGCGCAATTTTATATCTTCGGTGAGGTCAACGCCCCGAACATGTACCGGATCGAACCCGGCATGACCATCGTGCAGGCCGTGGCGAGAGCAGGCGGTGTAACGCCCCGCGGCAGCCGCAGCCGATTCGAGTTGAAGCGCAAGGACGCGAACGGCGTTGAACATGAAGTCAAAGCGAAGCTGTCCGATCCGGTATTACCTGACGATGTCATTCGCGTCAAAGAGAGCATCTTTTGAGATCCAACCGACAATTACCCGTCCTTTCGGTAACGGCTCGGCCGGCGGCGTACGAACCGGAACCCGTGATCCCCAGCGAGTTCATGGGCAATGGACTGTCGCTCAAACAAGTCTTTGCAATCGCCAGAGCGCACCGGACCTCCGCGATTTTGATTTTTCTGCTGGTCACCGTGCCGACGGCAGTGGTCATCAAGTTCGTGCTGCCGCGGACCTACCAAGCGACGGCCATCCTGATGGTCGATTCGGAAATAACCGATCGCAGCATGTTGGGCTCCTACCAATCCACGCGCATTCAACTGATGGAGAGCCCAAAGGTCTTGATGCCTGTGATCGAGAAGCTGCAACTCACCCAGGATCCCGAGTACGTCGCCGGATACAGCGGCGATCCGGCACTGCTGCCGTACCGCGTCATGGATGCGTTGATAAGAAAATTGGACATCGAACCGGGCGCCCTGGGGAGTGACCTGTTGAGCGTTACGGCGTCGGCGAAAAGTCCGGTCAAGGCCGCGGATATCGCCAACAGCGTCTCTGAGGTGTATGCCGACCAGGAGCCCGGACCTGCCGCCGAGCGCGCACAGCGGTATTCGCAGCAGCTGTCGGAACTCAAGGCCAAAGTGGCCCTCGCCCAGGAACAGGTGACGGCATTTCGCCAGCGCACCGGCGTGGCGCCCGACGTCTCTGCGGACAACGACGTCGAACAGTCGCTGTTGAACAGCCTGGAACTGCGCTATCAGGAGGCTCAGAGTCAGCGGCGCGCAGCGGAAGTGAAGGCACAATCCGGACCCACCTTGAGCAGCGCTTTTCAAAGTTCGACGATCGCGCAGGAATTGCGGTCCAAGGTGGAGGTCCTCGAGTCGCAGCTCGCGCAATTGAGCTCCACATTGGGGCCGCAGCATCCTCGCGTGTTGGAATTGAAATCGCAAATCGCCTCCACCCGCAAGTCGCTCGCGGCTGAAACGGCAAGCTACTCCAGTCAGACCTCCGCCGATCTCACGGCGGCCCGCCAACTCGAAGCCAAGCTGCGCACGGCGGTTGAAGAACAGCGGATCAAGGTGCTCAATTATCGGAAGACCCAGGAGGAAGGCGCCAAATATTCGCTGGAGCTCGAGTCGGCGCAAACGGTCTACAAGCGCGCGCTCGATGGCTACGATACCATCATGTTCACGTCGGGCGGCCACGGTACGAACGTCAAATTCGTCAGCCGCGCGGTTCCGCCCTTGATCGCCGCGAAACCGGATAAGGTCAAGCTGATGGGAGCGGCCTCGGTCCTCGGATTGATGCTGGGCCTTTTGGGTCCCCTGGCGTACGAGCTCTTGTTCAATCGGCGAATCCGCTGTGTCGACGACATGGAACGCTCTTTCGCAATCCCCGTGCTCATCGAATTGA
>PLAH01000131.1 GCA_003134045.1 Gammaproteobacteria bacterium | reverse complement strand
CATGGCGGCCAGATCGACGATGCAGGGCACCCCCGTGAAGTCTTGCATGATGACGCGCGCGGGCGTGAAGGCGATCTCGTAATTCGGCAGCGCTGTCGGATTCCAGCCGATGAGCGCTTCGATGTCCTTTTTCGTGACGTTGACGCCGTCTTCGAAGCGCAGAAGATTCTCCAACAGTATTTTCAGCGAGAAGGGCAGGCGGTCGATCTTGTGTTCCGCGAGCGCACTCAGGCTCAGAATTTCGTATTGCCGATTGCCCACGCTGAGCGCCGTTCTTGCCTTGAAACTATCCGTCATGACACCTCCGCTCTGAAAAAAAAGATTATAGGCGATTACGCGCGCGCCGGTGCTGGCGTTGCCGCACCGAAGGCCGCTGCGCCGGACTGGGCGGCGCGGGGCGCGGTCGCCTCCCCGGCACGCGAGTTGTAGCGCCGCGAGATGACGCCGCCGCCCAAGCACTCATCGCCGCGGTAGAAGACGGCGTACTGCCCCGGCGTCACGGCCCGCGCGGCGGTGCGCAGCGCCACGCGTACGCCGGTACCGACATGCACCTCGCAGGCCAGATCGCCTTGCCGGTAACGCGTCTTGACGGCGCAGGCGAAGCCAGTGCCGGTTTCGATCGTGCGCGCGCCGGGCGTCGCGGCGCCGGCTGTCGCCGTCCCCACGGACGCTGCACCGGCCGCGGCCGGCACCGGCGGCGCCATGCCGGGCATCGCGCCGCTCAGCCACTGTACGTTCTCCACGTCGAACCCGTCGGACAGCAGCAACGGATGCGCTGGGTCCTGCACGGCAATCAAGGCGTTTCGCGCCGGGTCCTTGTCAGCCACGTACCACGGCGCAGCCGCGGCGCCGGCGCGGCCGNNTTCGCCGATGACCTCGCCCGCGGCGTTCTCGATGGGACCCGCGGCCTGGCGCAGGTAACGGCTCAAGAACTCCTCGAAGGGCCTCTCGCCGATGAAACAGATGCCGGTACTGTCCGGCTTGTCGAACACCGGCAGCCCCGCCGCATGGGCGCGCCGGCGGACTTCGTCCTTGCGCAGATCGCCCAAGGGGAACAACGTCTTCGCGAGCGCGGCGGGTGCCACCTGGTGCAGGAAATAGCTCTGGTCCTTGGCCGTGTCGACCGCTTTCAGCAGGCGAACGCCGCTCGCGCTGCGCTCGATGCGGGCGTAATGGCCGGTGGCAATCCATGACGCACCCAAACGATGCATGTAGTCCAGGCAGACGCCGAACTTGATTTCCCGATTGCACAACACATCCGGGTTGGGGGTGCGCCCGGCGGCATATTCCCGCAGGAAGTGTGCGAACACGCGTTCCCGGTACTGGTTGGCGAAGCTCACGCGGTGCAGGGGGATTCCCAAGATTCCGCATACCCGGCGCGCATCCTGGAAGTCGCCGGCGGCGGTACAGTAGGCGTCGTCATCGTCCCAATTGGACATGAACAAGCCCTGTACGGCGAAACCTGCCTCACGCAGCTGCCAGGCGGCGACGGCCGAATCCACGCCGCCGGACATGCCGACGAGGACGGTGCCGGCGGCTCGAGGATCCGGGAGGGTTGGCATGCGCCGATTATACCGGCGCGGGCACGCTACATCAGCATTTGGCGCATTTGCGATTCTTGCATGCTGGTCTGCCAGACTTCGTCGAAGAAATTGAGGTACTTGCGTACCACGGCGGGGTCGTTCATGTCCGAGATCCCGTCCCAGCGGTCGGCCTGCAACCGGTACACCAGGGCCTTATCGTCGGCAATGA
The DNA here is from genome assembly GCA_003134045.1 of Gammaproteobacteria bacterium. Lineage (GTDB taxonomy): Bacteria > Pseudomonadota > Gammaproteobacteria > Steroidobacterales > Steroidobacteraceae > Bog-1198. Next base: position 34,050 of record PLAH01000131.1, on the reverse strand, counting down.
TGAAGGCGCCGGCGCTGGCCGCGTACTCAGGGCCCATGGCGCGCAGATCGATGCAGCTGGTCAGGCGGCGCGCCAGGGCCAAAAAGCGGTTGTTGTCGAGCATGGCTCGCGACGGGTCGGCGAGCAGAACCCGCACCTTGGCGTAGGAGCGCGCCAAAACCAGCCGTTTGATGGCTTCGAGAAACGGCTCTTCGCCGTAAATCAGAGGTTCCAGATCCTGGGTGAAAATGGACAGCAGGCGCTGTGCCGATTTGGCGACTTTGAGGCTCGATTCGCGCACTTCGGGCATGGTGGTCAGAATGGTGCGGGTGCCCGAACCCAGCATGGGTTCGCCATTGACTGTTGCAGTCCGCTCAGTGGCCGGCCTCGCCCGTTCGTCCGTATCGCCCGACATAGCTTCGTGCCTCGATGCGCGTTGGGCGAAGTGCCCCGATCCCGCATACTTGCCGGAGATAGTACCGTTTGCGTTGCGCCGTCCCGTGCCAACCGCGTCACGTTTCGCAACCTGGGATTGCTAGTCTGCGTCACATGTGCGTCGCGCCAATTCGGGCGCGAGGCCCAAGTACCCAGCGGGCGTCAGCTGCAGCAAGCGCTGCTTCTCAGCGGCGGGCAGTTCCAAGGATTGGATGAAATCGCGCATGGCCGCTTGATCGATGGGTTTTCCGCGCGTGAAGCTCTTGAGGCGATCATAGGCATCGGGCAGGCCGTGGGCGCGCATGACCGTTTGTACCGCCTCGCCCAGCACTTCCCAGGCGCGATCCAGATCCTGCGCGAGCCGCTGCGCGTCGAGTTGCACCTTGCTCAAGCCCACGGCGAGGGAGCGAAAGGCGAGCTCCGCGTGCCCCACGGCCACGCCCAGATTGCGCAGCACCGTCGAATCGGTGAGGTCGCGCTGCAGCCGCGACAGCGGCAGCTTGTCCGCAAAATGCCCGAGCAGCGCGTTGGCCAATCCCAGATTGCCCTCGGCGTTCTCGAAGTCGATGGGATTCACCTTGTGCGGCATGGTGGAGGAGCCGACCTCACCTGCGATGAGGCGCTGCTTGAAGTAGCCGAGCGAGATATAGCTCCACATGTCGCGCGCGAAATCGAGCAGCACCGTGTCGATGCGCATCAGCGCATGACAGTATTCGGCGATCCAGTCGTGCGGTTCGATCTGCGTGGTATAGGCGTTCGCCGCGAGGCCGAGCGACTCGACGAAGTGCGTGCTGAAGGCGAGCCAATCGACCTGCGGCAACGCCGCCACATGCGCATTGAAATTGCCGACGGCGCCGTTCATCTTGCCCATGATCACCACGCGCTCGAGCGCCGCGCGCTGGCCGCGCAGGCGCGCGCTCACGTTGGCAATCTCCTTGCCCACGGTGGTCGGCGTCGCGGTTTGACCGTGCGTGCGCGCCAGCATGCCGACGGCGGCATGCTCGACGGCGAGCGCATCGAGCAGCCCGCCGATGGTCTCGAGCGAGGGCAGCAGCACGCTCGTGCGCGCCGCCTGCAACATGAGTGCGTACGCCAGATTGTTGATGTCTTCCGAAGTCGCGCCGAAGTGCACCCATTCCAGCTGAGCGGGACTTGCACCCAGCGTCTTAAGTCTGGCGCGAATCCAATACTCGACCGCCTTGACGTCGTGATTGGTGCGCAATTCGAACGTCTTGATCGCCGCGACATCGGTGCTTGCGGGATTGGCGGCGAGTTCCTGCAGCCACGTCCGGGCCGCGAGCGGCAAGCTCGCCATCGTGGCGGCGGCCGGGCCCCTGCCTAAGGCCAAAACCCACGCGCATTCGACGCGCACACGTTCGCGCATGAGGCCGGCTTCGCTGAACAAATACCGGACTTTGGCAAGTTTGGCGGCGTAGCGGCCGTCGAGCGGCGAAAGCGCCTCAATAGCGGTGGCTGGCATCGGAGGGGGCGGCACTCGGTGTTAGAATATGAACGATATTACCGGAAACAACAATGACTACCGCATCCTATCGCGTCGAGCACGACAGCATGGGCGCGCTCGACGTCCCGACGGCCGCCCTGTGGGGCGCCCAGACCCAGCGCGCCATTCAGAATTTCCCGCCGAGCGGCCTGAAAATGCCGCGCGCCTTCATCCGCGCGTTGGGACTCATCAAGCATGCTGCCGCGGGCGCCAACGCGGAACTGGGGGATCTCGACGCCGCGCTGGCCGACGCCATTCAACGCGCGGCGCTCGCCGTTGCGGACGGCCGTTACGATGACCAGTTCCCGGTGGACGTATTTCAGACCGGCTCGGGCACCAGCAGCAACATGAATGCCAACGAGGTGATCGCGACGTTGGCCAGCCGTGACTCCGGGCTGGCCGTGCACCCGAACGATCACGTGAACATGGGGCAGAGCAGCAACGACGTGGTGCCCACCGCGATTCACGTGGCGGGAGCCTTGCTGCTCACGGAGCAGTTGCTGCCGGCGCTCGAGCATCTGAGCGCGGTTCTCGAGCGTCGCGCGCGCGAATTGGACGGCCTGGTCAAGACGGGTCGCACCCATCTCATGGACGCCATGCCGATCACGCTCGGCCAGGAGTTGGGGGGCTGGCGCGCGCAAATCGACGCGTGCCGCGCGCGGCTGGGGGAGGTCATGCCGCGGCTGCTGCAACTCGCGCAGGGCGGCACCGCCGTCGGCACCGGCATCAACGCGCGCCCGGAATTCGGCGCCTGCTTCGCACGCCACCTCGCGGCGCGCGCGCATCTCGAGTTTCGCCCGAGCGGGAATTATTTCAGCGCGCTGTCGAGCCAGGACACGGCGGTGGAACTCTCGGGCCAGCTGAAAGTCTTGAGTGTCAGCCTGATGAAAATCTCGAACGACTTGCGTTGGATGAACAGCGGTCCCTTGGCCGGCCTCGGCGAGATCGCGTTGCCGGCTTTGCAGCCCGGCAGCAGCATCATGCCCGGCAAGGTCAATCCGGTGATTCCGGAGGCGGTGGCCATGATGGCCGCGCAAGTGATCGGCAACGACGCGACCATCACCATCGCCGGACAGTCCGGTAATTTCCAGTTGAACGTCATGCTGCCGGTGATCGCTTTGAACTTGCTGCAGAGTCTGGAACTGCTCGGTCTGGGATGCCGCAATCTGGCCGACCACGCGCTCGCAGGCTTCGCCGTCAACCGCGAACGCCTGGGCGAGGCATTGAGCCTCAACCCCATTCTCGTGACGGCGTTGAATCCGGTGATCGGCTACGAGCGCGGCGCCGCCATCGCGAAGAAGGCCTATGCGGAGAAGCGCCCGGTGCTCGACGTCGCGCTGGAGATGACCGACCTCGGCATCGAGGAGCTCAAACGGCTGCTGGAGCCGTTGGCACTCACCGCGGGCGGAATCAAGGACGTGGCTCGCGCCGTGCGCAGCGAGGCCGGTACCGGGGTGCGCAGCGATGCGGGCGCGGACGCGCGCGCCGGCGAACGCGGCGCAGCGCCCGATGCTGCGGGCAACGGCGCGGGATCGTCCGGTTGATGTTGGATCCTCTTTTCACCAAGGCGCACATCCGCGAGTCCCTGCAAGCCGAAGCGACCGCGCCGGACCAGGACATGCTGTGGCTGGTGGATGCGCCGCCGCACCTGGTGGAGCAGGTTCGCGCCGTGATGCCCGCCGCCACCGTGCCGGCGGCGGTGCTGGTGCCGCTGGTGGAGCGCGCCGATGGCATGACGGTGTTGCTGACGCAGCGCGCCGCCACCCTCAAGGATCACGCCGGCCAGATCAGCTTTCCCGGCGGCCGCATCGAACCCGCCGATGCCGATGCGTGGCATGCGGCGCTGCGCGAGTCGCATGAGGAAATCGGACTGGCGGGGAGTTTCGTGGAGTTCGCCGGGTATCTGCCCGATCACTGGGTGGGAACCGGATTTCGCGTCACACCCGCGGTGGGATTCGTGAATCCGGCCTACGAATTACGCATCGCGACGGCCGAGGTGCACGATGTCTTCGAAGTACCGCTGGAATTCATCCTCGACGCCGCGAATCACAAGGCCCGGGTGCGGCAATTGGGCGGCGTGACGCTGGAGGTGTACGACATCCCGTACGGCGAGCGCAATATCTGGGGCGCGACGGCCGGCATGTTGCTGACGCTGCGGCGTCTGCTGCTGGCGCGGGGCGCCGCGCCGCGATGACGGCACCGCCGGCGGGCAACTGTGCGCTGCGCGAACTACTCGCCATCATGGAACGGCTGCGCAGCGCCGACGGCTGCCCGTGGGATCGTGCGCAGACCTTCGCCAGCATTGCGCCGTACACCATCGAGGAGGCGTACGAAGTCGCCGACGCCATCGAGCGCAACGACCTGCCGCATCTCAAGGACGAGTTGGGCGATCTGCTGTTCCAGGTGGTGTTCCATGCGCAGATCGGGCGCGAGTCCGGACACTTCGATTTCGACGCGGTGGCCGCGGCCATCCGCGATAAATTGGTGCGCCGTCACCCTCACGTGTTTGGCGCGGCGGGGCTCGCGCCTGCGGATGCCGGTGGACGCCGCGCGGGCGCCGATGACCGCATGAGCGGCGCATTGAGCGTGGGGGAGCAAAGCGCGGTCTGGGAAGACATCAAGGCGGGCGAACGTGCCGCCGCCGCGGATTCGGTGAGCGCGTTGGCGGGCGTGCCGCTGGCGTTGCCGGCGTTGATGCGGGCCTTCAAACTCAGCAAGCGCGCCGCCCGCGTCGGGTTCGATTTCGCGCACGCGAGCGAGACGGCCGACAAGGTGGCCGAGGAGCTGGCCGAGGTGCGCGAGGCGGCCGAGGCGAATTCAGGCGCGGCCGCGTCCGCGGAAACCGTCGAGGAGATCGGCGATCTATTGTTCGCCGCCGCCAATCTGGCGCGCAAGCTCGATGTCGACGCGGAGGCGGCGCTGCGCGCGGCCAACCTCAAGTTCGAGCGGCGCTTTCATGGCATGGAGCGATTGGCTGCGCAACGTGGGCTCGAGTTCGCGGGCTTAGGGTTGGCCGCGCAGGAGGCGCTGTGGCAAGAAGTGAAGCGTGGCGAATGAGGTGCGGCTGGCCGCGGCGCGCGGGCTCGCCCGGCTAGTCTTCAAGCACGATGCCGAGCTGCCGATTACGGCGCGACGCGAGGAAATCGGCGAGGCGCTGCGGCGGCACCAGGTGCTGATCGTCGCCGGCGATACCGGCTCCGGCAAGAGCACCCAGCTGCCGCAATACTGTCTCGAGTGGGGCCGCGGCATCGACGGCCTGATCGCGCACACCCAACCGCGGCGGCTCGCGGCGCGCGCGCTGGCGGCACGCATCGCGGACGAATTGTCGCAATCCGTCGGCGCCACGGTGGGTTTTCGCGTGCGCTTTGCCGATCAGGTGTCGGAGGCTACGCGGCTGGTGCTGATGACCGACGGGCTGCTCCTGGCCGAACTCACGTCCGATCCGCTGCTGCGGCGCTACGACACCATCATCGTCGACGAGGCCCACGAACGCACGCTCAACATCGATTTGCTGCTGGGCGTGTTGAAGCGCTTGCTGCCGCGGCGGCCTGACCTCAAATTGATCGTGACGTCGGCGACTCTCGACGTGGAGCGCGTGGCGCGGTTCTTCGGCGACGCACCCATCGTCACGGTGAGCGGCCGCAACCACTCCATCGAAGTGCGTTACGCGGCGGAGTCCGACGCCGAGGATCCGGACCTGCCGCTGGCCGTGTTCACCGCCTACCAGGACATCGTGACCACCCCCGGCACCGCCGGCAACGGCGATGTGCTGGTGTTCCTGCCGGGCGAGCGCGAGATCCGCGATGTGGGCGACTTTCTGGAGCGCGAACTGTCCTCGAGCGTCGACGTGCTGGCACTGTACTCGCGCCTCTCGTGGGATCAGCAGAGCAAGATCTTCCAGCGCGGCGCGCGCAGGCGCATCGTCCTCGCGACCAACGTCGCCGAGACCTCGATCACCGTGCCGGGCATCCGCGCCGTCATCGATTCCGGACTCGCCCGGGTGAGCCGCTACAGTCCGCGCAATCGTCTGCAACGGCTGCCCATCGAACCGGTGTCGCGGGCGAGCGCAGAGCAGCGCAAGGGACGGTGCGGGCGCTTGGGACCGGGGCTGTGCGTGCGGCTGTATTCCGAAGCCGACTTCGAGGCGCGTGCCGCGTTCACCGAACCGGAGGTGCTGCGCACCAATCTCGCGGCCTTGCTGCTGCGCCTCGCTGCCGACGGCCTCGGCGCGGCGGAGGATTTTCCCTTCATCGACGCGCCCGACTCGCGCGCGCTCGGCGACGGCTACCGCGTGCTGCAGGAATTGGAGGCGCTCGATGCCGAGCGGCGCATCACGCGGCGCGGCCGGGCCATGGCGCGGCTGCCCTTGGATCCGCGGCTCGCGCGCGCCTTGCTCGAAAGTCAGCGTTTCCATGCCGAGAGCGAAGTGCTGGCCATCGTGTCGGGGTTGAGCGTGCCGGACGCGCGCCTCGCGAATTCGGACGGCGCCAATGAGGATCCGGCGGCCGCCGCGGCCTTCGAGGACAGCAAATCCGAGTTCTCGGCGCTGGTGAAGCTGTGGCGTGCTTACCGCAAACTGCGCGAGGGTCCACGGCGCGAAGTGCGGCGCTGGTGCAAGGAGCGAGGCCTGTCGGTATTGCGTCTGTCGGAATGGGAAGATGTCTACAACCAGGTCGTCGAGCGTGCGAAGGACGTAGGGATCGTCGGCCAACAGAAGGTAGCGAGCTACACGGGCGTGCACCGCTCGCTGCTCGCCGGCTTTTGCACCATGGTGGGCACGCGCGGCGAGGACGGCACTTACTTGGGCACCCGCGGGGTGCACTTTCATATTTTCCCCGGCTCGCCGTTGAAGCGCCGCAGGCCGCGCTGGGTGATGGCGGCCAACATCGTCGAGACGTCGCGGGTGTTTGCGCGCCGCGTCGCCGAAATCGAGCCCATGTGGATCGAAGCGGCCGCGCGGCATCTGCTGAAGCGCGAATATCTGGAGCCGGACTGGGACGAGGGCCGGGAGGAAGTGGTGGCGCGCGAGCGCGTCGGCTATCTGGGGCTGACCTTGAGCGCCAATCGCATCGTGAACTACGGACCCATCGCACCGGAGGAATCGCGCTTGATCTTCGCGCGCGAGGCGCTGGTCTTTCATCGGCTGCAACGCCGGCCCGACTGGGTGCGCGCCAACGATGAGGCCATCCGCGAGGCACAGCGCATGGAAGAGCGATTGCGGACGCGAGACCTCGTGCAGGCGCCGGAGTTTTTCGTCGCCTTCTACGATCGCCACCTGCCGCGCCAGGTGTCGAGCGCGGCGACCTTGGACTACTTCACGCGGCATCTGACCGACGCCGAGCGCGCCGTGCTCACGCTGGGGCCGGACGACATCTTCGCGCGCCGCCCGGATGCGCAGGCGCTGGCGCAGTTTCCCGAGCGGGTGGCGCTGCCGGCGTTGAGCGTGCCGGTGCAGTACCGATTCGCGCCCGGCGAGCTGCGTGACGGCGCGACCCTCAACGTGCCCTTGCTCGCGTTGCCGACTCTGACGCGGGCCGATGTGGATGCCGCGGTGCCTGGCCTGGCCGGGCCGCGTGTCGAGGCGTTGTTGCGCTCGTTGCCCAAGGACGCGCGCCGCGGCTTGATTCCGATTGCGGCCACGGCGGCGGATTTCATGGCACGCATGGGTGGGCCGTCGACCAACCTGCAACGGCTCACCGAGTATCTGCGAGACGTGCGGGGCATTCCCAGCTCGCTCATTCGATTCGACGTGCAGGCGGTGCCCGCGCACCTGACCGCGCAACTGGCGGTGATGGAGGAGGGGAAGGAGCTGCTTCAGGGCAGCGATCTCGGGTTGCTGCGCCGGCGTTGCGCCGCGCGTGCGCGCGCGGACCTGGAACGCGAGGCGCGCCAGGCGCACGCCGCGCCGTGGCGTCGTTTCGAATGGGAGGCACTGCCCGCGACGGCGGCGATCGAACTCTCCCAGGGATTCGTGACCGTGTATCCGACGCTGGCGCGGCGCGACGGCGTACTCGAGTTCGCGTTCGAGTGGACGGCGCCGGAGGCGCGGCGCCATTGGCGCCAGGCGGCGGTGTACCTCGCGCGGCTGGTATTGGAACGGCAGGCGAAAGACCTGGCGAAGAAAATCAGCAGCGATGTGCCGCTGATGCTGGCGGCGCGGCCGTATCTCGGCGACGGGTTGGTCGACGCGCTGCTGCAGCTGGTGTTTCGCCGCGCGTGTTTCCACGACGCCGATGGGCCGGCCGCCGGGGCGCCGGACAACGATGCGCCGCGTGCTGCGGGCGCGCGCATGGGCGTCGGTGCGGGTGTTGGCACGGGCGTGGGTGCTGGTGCGGGCATGGGCGCGAGTGCCGGCGCAAGCGTGGGTGCTGGCGTGGGCGCGGATGTCGGTGCGGGTGCTGGCGTCGGCGCAGCGGCGCAGGATGCGACGTGGTCGGGCGCGGCGGCGCTGTGCACTCGGGCGGCGTTCGACGCCGCGCTGGATCAGGGCCGCGAGCGGCTCTATCCGGCGCTCGCCGAGATCACGGCCAGCGCGCTCACTTGGTTCAATGAGGCGCGCGCAGTGCGGCGTCTGCTGGACGATCCTCGGGCCGCTTCGTTGTCGGCGCTGGCGCAGGAGAGCCGCGACCATCTGAGCCGGCTGCTCAGCGCCGACTCCGTCGTCAATCTGGCCGCTGATGGGCTGCGGCAGTTGCCACGGTATCTCAAGGCCGAGGAGCGGCGCTGGCAACGTCTGTTCGCGCGCGGCAGCGAGCCGCCGCCGATCGCGCGCGAAATTGCCGAATGGACCACGCGGCTACGACATCTGGAAACGCAGGTGGCCGCGGAACTGCGTTGGATTCCGCAGCTCGATGCGCTCGGCTCATGGATCGAGGAGTACCGCGTGTCCCTATATGCACAGGAGTTGAAGACCTTGGGGCCGGTCTCGGCGGCGCGCCTGGCGGCGCGCGCCGCGGAAATCGAGGCGTGGCTTACGCGCTGACGTTGGCCCACGCTGCAGGGGCGCGGCTCACGCGGGCGCGGGGCGTGGCTCACACGCGGTAAGCGGGCATGCGCGGCGCAGGGCGGGGCTCACACGTTGAACTGAATGCCCTGGGCCAGCGGCAGCTGCGAACTCCAGTTGATGGTGTTGGTCTGGCGCCGCATATAGGCCTTCCAGGAATCCGAGCCGGCCTCGCGGCCGCCGCCCGTGTCCTTCTCGCCGCCGAACGCGCCGCCGATCTCGGCGCCGGAGGTGCCGAGATTGACATTGGCGATGCCGCAATCGCTGCCCTCGGCTGACAGAAAGCGCTCGGCCACCTGCAGTCGGTCCGTGAACACCGCCGAGGAGAGGCCGTAGGGCACGGCGTTTTGCAACGCCACCGCGTCGTCCAGCGAGTCGTAGGTCACGAGGTAGAGGATGGGCGCGAAGGTCTCGGTGGCGACGATGGGCATGTCGGCGCTGGCGCGCACGATGGCGGGATCGACGAAGTTGCCGGGCCGCTGCAGCACGTTGCCGCCGCACAGCAGCGTGCCGCCTTGGGCCTGCGCCGCGGCCACCGCCGCCTGGTAGCGCGACACCGCGCCCGCATCGATCAACGGACCCATCAAGGTGTCCGGCTCCAACGGGTCACCGATGCACACCTGGCCATATGCGGCAACCAAGCGTCGCTCGAGTTCGGCGGCACGCGAGCGGTGCACCAGCACGCGGCGGGTGGAGGTGCAGCGTTGGCCGGCGGTGCCGATCGCGCCGAAGACGATGGCCGGTACCGCGAGATCGAGATTGGCGGATTCGTCCACGATGATGGCGTTGTTGCCGCCGAGCTCGAGCAGGCTCTTGCCCAGGCGCTCGGCCACGCGCATGCCCACCTGCCGGCCCACGTGAGTCGAGCCGGTGAAGGAGATCAGTGCGACGCGTTTATCGTCGACGAAGCGGGCCGCGAGTTCGGTCCCGGCGTCGATGAACAGCTGGAAAATCGGCGGCAGCGCATGGCGTTCGAGCACGCGATTGCAGATGTTCTGCACGGCGAGCGAGCACAGCGAGGTTTTGGGGGAGGGCTTCCAGATCACGACATTGCCGCCGATGGCGGCGAGGAACGCATTCCAGGACCACACCGCCACGGGGAAGTTGAACGCCGAGATCACGCCCACGATACCCAGCGGATGCCACTGCTCGTACATCCGGTGCTGGGCTCGCTCCGAATGCATGGTGTTGCCGTACAACATGCGGGATTGGCCCACCGCGAAGTCGGCGATGTCGATCATCTCCTGCACCTCGCCGTCGCCCTCGGCCTTGATCTTGCCGTTCTCGAGCGACACCAGGCTGCCGAGCGCGTTCTTGTGCAGCCGCAGCTCTTCTCCCATCAGGCGCACGATCTCGCCGCGCTTCGGTGCCGGTACCTGACGCCATTGCTTGGCGGCGTGCACCGCGGCCGTCAGCACCTGCTCGTAGTCCTGGCCGGTGGCGCCGCGAATCTGCGCCAGCCGTTGGCCGGTGGTGGGATTCAAGGATTCGATCAGCGCCCCGGCCGTATCGCGGCTCCAGCCGTGGCTTCCCGACCAAGTGCCTGAATTGAGCTCGTGCAGACCGAGCGCCTTGAGCGTTTCGCCGATTTTATGCATAGGAATTCTCGATGGTCGAAAGGCCGCAAAGGGGCCCGGCATGTTGGTTGGGGCGGCATTTTGACGTAGCATCGCCGGTATGTCCAAAAGCCTCGCATTGACCAACTGGCATCCGGCGACCTGGCACGGTCTGCCTGCCACCCAGCAGCCAAAATATGCCGATCCGGTTGCGCTCGAGCGGGCGGTAGCCTCGCTCAGCCGTCTGCCGCCCCTGGTGGTGTCGTGGGAAGTCGAAGCGCTGCGCGCCAAGCTCGCCAAGGCGCAGCGCGGCGAGCAATTCCTGCTGCAGGGCGGGGACTGTGCCGAAAGCTTCGCCGATTGCGAATCCGACAATATCGCGCGCCGGCTGAAGATATTGCTGCAGATGAGCCTGGTATTGCTGCAGGGCCTGAAGAAGCCGGTGATTCGCGTGGGCCGCTTCGCCGGCCAGTATGCCAAGCCGCGCTCCGCCGATTCCGAGACGAAGAACGGGATCACGCTGCCGTGCTATCGCGGCGACAACGTGAACCGACCCGGCTTCACCGCCGCCGAGCGAGAGCCGGATCCGGAACTGCTGCTGCGCGGCTATGAGCGCGCGTCGCTCACGCTCAATTTCGTGCGGGCGCTGATCGACGGCGGATTTGCCGATCTGCATCATCCCGAATATTGGGACCTGAGCTTCCTGCGGCACGCGCCGCTGCGGGATGCCTACCAGAAAATCGTCGATTCGATCGGCGAGTCGCTCGATTTCTTCGAGTCGATGAGCGGACAGCGGGTACACGCGGTGACGCGCGGCGATTTCTACACCAGTCACGAGGGCCTGCATCTGCTCTCCGAACAGGCGCAGACGCGCTACATCGAGCGCCAGAAGAAGTGGTACAACCTGTCGACGCACATGCCGTGGATCGGCATGCGCACGGCGAACATCGACGGCGCGCACATCGAGTATTTTCGCGGCATTTCGAACCCCATCGGCGTCAAGGTGGGCGCGGCGATGAGCGCCGAGTGGCTGCAACAGCTGGTGCAGGTGTTGAACCCGCAGAATCAGCCGGGCCGGCTGACGTTCATTCACCGCTTCGGCATCAAGGACATCGAGCAACGCCTGCCGGAGATGATCGATGCGGTACGCGCCGCCGGCTCGCAGGTGCTGTGGGTCTGCGATCCCATGCATGGCAATACCGAAACCACCGCGGGCGGCGTGAAGACCCGGCGCTTCGACAATATCCTGGGCGAGGTCGAAGCCTCGTTCCGCATCCACGAGGAGTTGGGTTCGATGTTGGGCGGGGTGCACATCGAGCTCACGGGCGAGGATGTAACCGAGTGCATCGGCGGCGCGCGCGGACTCGCCGAAGCCGATTTGGCGCGTGCCTACAAGTCGCCGGTGGATCCGCGGTTGAACGCCGAACAGGCGCTGGAACTGGCCATGTTGATAGCGCGCCACGCCGTGGCCAGCAGGCGGACAGCCGCGCAAGCTCGTGGCTGAGATTTTGACAATAAATTCATATTCAAAGTTTTGTAGATCAATAACTTAGGCGAATAACCTAGAACTCATCTACCTAGCGGTCAGCGGTTTTGGAAAAACCGGGTTGCCTAGCGGTACGCAGGTGATATTCTGACTTGCAAATCTTTCCCGCTTCGCTTGTTTACGCGCGACTTTGCCGATTTTGCAGGGCTTCCTGCAAAATTTGCGGTGCCGCGGGAATTTTTGTCCGCCGCGTGGTCCAACAAGACTCCGCTGGCTGGTTGGGCGGGTTGCAGATTTTCATCGCCACGCGGTGGCAAAGTTTGGGTTGCGCTCGGGTTAGTCCAAATTCCAGGCGCACTCGATGGCGGGCCACGCGGATCAATTCCGCGTGGCCCGTTTTTTATGGTGCGTGCGACGCAACGCACGTGGTCTCGATCGCTTCATGAGCAAAATTTTCGATCCCAGTTGCCGACAGTGTCCGCGTCTTGCCGCGTTCCTGGACGGGGTCCGCGCCGCGCACCCCGGCTATTACGCCAAACCGGTGCCGCCCTTCGGCGATCCGAAGGCGCGGCTGCTGATCGTCGGTTTGGCGCCCGGCATGCACGGGGCGAATCGCAGCGGCCGTCCGTTCACCGGCGATCACGCCGGCATCCTCTTGTATGCGACGCTGTTCAAATTTGGCCTGGCGAGCCGGCCCGTATCGACGGCGGCCGACGACGGCCTCGAACTGATCGACGTGCGGATCACCAATGCGGTGAAGTGTTTGCCGCCGGCGAACAAGCCGTTGCCGATGGAGATCAAGACCTGCAACGGTTTCCTGCACACTGAACTGACCCGCAGTCCCCGCGTTCGCGCGCTGCTGGCACTCGGCGCCATTGCGCACGAGGCGGTACTGCGGGCGTATGGTCTGCCCGCCAAGCAGTTCAAATTCGCGCACGGCGCGAAACACGTGCTCGAGGATGGACGGGTGCTGGTCGATTCCTATCATTGCAGCCGCTACAACACGCAAACGCGCCGCCTGACGACGCCCATGTTCGAGGCCGTGGTCGCGCGCGCCCTACAGATCGCGGTGGCCGCGGCGAGCGCGCCGGCCGCATGAGCGTGAACGCACCCGCCTTCGACGCGAAATCCTTCGTCGACAGCCTGCCGGTTCGGCCGGGTGTGTATCGCATGCTGGACGACCAAGGGGACATCCTCTATGTCGGCAAGGCCCGCAATCTCAAGAGCCGCGTGGGCTCGTACTTTCAACCGAGCAACGTCCAGCCCAAGGTTCAGGCGCTGGTGGCGCGCACGGCGCACATGGAAGTCACCATCACGAATTCGGATACGGAGGCTCTGCTCCTCGAATTCAATCTCATCAAGAAGCACCGGCCGCGTTTCAACGTGGTGTTGCGCGACGACAAGAGCTTTCCCTTCGTGCACCTGACGACCGGGCACGAATTTCCCCGCCTGAGCTTCTATCGCGGTTCGCGCAAGGAGCCCGGCCGATTCTTCGGACCCTACCCGTCGGCGGGCGCGGTGCGCGAGACGCTGCAACAACTGCAGAAGCTGTTCCGCCTGCGCAATTGCGAGGACTCGTATTTTGCCAACCGCTCGCGACCCTGCCTGCAGTACCAGATCCAGCGCTGCACGGCGCCGTGCGTCGGGCTGATTTCGAAGGACAGCTACGCGCGCGACGCTGCCGCCGCCATCAAAGTCCTGGAAGGCCGCGACGACGAAGTGCAGCAGGAACTCGGGCGGCGCATGGAGGCGGCCGCCGAGCAACTGAATTTCGAGGACGCTGCGCGGCTGCGCGACCAACTCGCGAATCTCAAGATCATCCAGTCGCAACAGATCGTGACGGCCGGCAACGACCACGATGCCGATGTCATCGCCGTCGCCGCGGGCAACGGCGAGTACTGCGTCGCGCTCATGTTCGTGCGCGGCGGCCGCAGTCTCGGGAGTACGACGTTCTTCCCGAGAGCACCGTTCGCGGAAATACCCGAAGTCCTGGCGCAGTTCGTCGGACAGTACTATCTGGAGCGCGAGTCGCCGCCGGAGATCCTGGTGGAGCGGGATTTCGAGGACATGGAGGTACTCGAGGCGACGCTGGCCGAGCGCGCGGGGCACAAGGTGCGCATCACCTCCTCGGTACGCGGCATCCGGGCACGCTGGCTCGAGATGATGCGCAACAATGCCGAGCAGGCGTTGAAGATGCGGGGCCTGGCGCGGGCCAGCATCGAATCGAGCCTCGAGGAACTGCGCGAGGCGTTCGATCTCGATGCAGCGCCGAATCGCATCGAATGCTTCGATATCAGCCATACGGGCGGCACGGACACCGTGGCCTCGTGCGTGGTGTTCGGCGTGGAAGGGCCGCTCAAGAACGATTACCGGCGGTTCAATATCGCCGGGATTCAGCCCGGCGACGACTATGCCGCGATGTATCAGGCGTTGACCCGCCGCTACAAGCGCGTCCGCGACGGGGAAATCACGGCCCCGGACGTGCTCCTGATCGACGGCGGCAAGGGGCAGCTCGCGGAGGCGGCCAAAGTCATCGACGAACTCGGCGTCAAAGGAATCACGCTGATCGGCGTGGCCAAAGGCGCCGATCGCAGGCCCGGCCAGGAACAACTGTTCTTGTTGGGCCAGGAGACCCCCACTATACTGCCGCCGGATTCCAGCGCTTTGCACCTGATTCAGCGCGTGCGTGACGAGGCGCACCGATTTGCGATCGCGGGACACCGGCGCAAGCGGGCGAAACGGCATAACCAGTCGATTCTCGAAACCATTCCGGGCTTGGGGCCCGTCAAACGACGCGAGCTGCTGAAGCAATTCGGTGGTCTGCAAGGAATACTGCGTGCCGGCATCGACGATTTTGTGCAGATTCGCGGTCTCGGACGGGAGCTCGCTCAGGTAATTTATGAGCACCTCCACCCCGGGCAGTGACGGCGGCCGTCCGGCCGCATCGAATTGGAATCTGCCGAACACGTTGACGTGGCTGCGGATTCTGATGATCCCCGCGATCGTGCTGCTGTTCTATTTGTTGCCGTATCCCTGGGCGGATCCGGCGACCTGCGCCGCGTTCGCGCTCGCCGGCATCACCGACTCGCTCGACGGCTACTACGCACGCAAGCTGGGGCAAACCTCGCGCCTCGGGGCGTTTTTGGACCCCGTCGCGGACAAGCTCATCGTCGCGGCCGCGTTGATATTGATCGTCAGCCGCGATCCGCGCTGGTTCATGGCCATCGCCGCCATCGTCATCATCGGGCGCGAGATCGCCATATCGGCGCTGCGCGAATGGATGGCCGAGATCGGCGCGCGTGCCCGCGTCAAGGTCTCGCTGCTGGGCAAGTACAAGACCATCATGCAGATCGTCGGCCTGTCGTTCCTGCTGTTCCGGCAGAACTTGTTCGGCATCCCGGTCTACCAGCTAGGCTTGGGCCTGACCGCGGTCGCGGTGGTGCTGACGCTGTGGTCGATGGTCTCGTATCTGCGGTTGGCGTGGCCGGAGCTGCGCGGCAGCGACAGGCTTTGAGTGCAATCTAGGCTTTGAGCGGGATGATGGGCGCCAGGTCGGCTTGGGGCGCCTTACGGTAGGCTTGCAGAAACCGCACCGACCAGGCGAGGAAGTAGCCGGCGCTGGCCCCGGACACGTAGATATCCCAGGTCAATAGCGCCGCGCGGTGGTCGGGGTGCAGTGCGGCGGCCACTTGCAGGCTGTAATGCGCGCCGAATATGATGAGAATGCGGACGACGGGCAGGATGCTGCTCGGCAGCCGCACCAGTTGGCGCGGGCGGTCCACGATCAGGCGCATGCCGCCCAGCGAGCCCAGCGCGGCCCCGACCACGGCGCCCACGGTCCAGTGCGCCAAAATGAACGAGAAATCCCCGGGTCTGTGGAATAAGCCGACCAGCCCCCAGACGATGAAAATGGCGGGCGTGATCCAAATCCGCCCCAGCTGCCTGACGCCGGGACGCAGGCGCAGCAGGCCGATCCATGTCAGATAGGCCAATAAGATGAATACCCACGGGGGGGTGTGGGACAGAATGTCGTACACGGACACGTTCATCCGCGCATCTTGCCGGAAATATCGCCTGACTCAATACCTTAGCGATATTTTCGACCGCGTTCGGCTTGACTCCGCGCGAACCGGCCCTACAATTGCGCGTCTGTTTCGGGCGCTGGTGGCCTGCGCGGGAATAGCTCAGTTGGTAGAGCGCAACCTTGCCAAGGTTGAGGTCGCGAGTTCGAGTCTCGTTTCCCGCTCCAATTATTTTGTTCTGCTGAGTTCCATGCGAGTCCATGGAAGTCCACAAGTCGTTGATCTCTAGGGGTTTTGACCCCTCTGACATTACCCAATATTGTCCACTGAGTTCCAGGGAAATCCACCGACTTCCACGACTTTTTAGTACATAAATCAGTACATAAAATCGGGTATAGTCCGCACCGGTTTTTGGGTTGAGAGCAGTGGGCGCCGAGATGATCATCTGACCCTGTTCACAAGCAGGAGAAGATGGATATGGCACTTTCGGATACCACCGTCCGGCTGGCTCGGGCCAAGGGCAAGGACTACACCCTCAACGACTTGGATGGCTTGTCACTCTTTGTCAGAGCCAAAGGCACCAAGTACTGGTACTTCCGATTCTCTTGGGACGGCAAACAACAGCGCATTTCGCTCGGCAGATACCCGGAAATCGGCTTGAGAGACGCCCGTGCCCGGCGGGACGAAGCTCGGTCCTTGTTGGCCAAAGGCATCGATCCGCGCGCTCGTCGGCTGTGCGAGCGCACGGCAGCCCAAGTCGCGGGCGCGACCACGTTCGAGGCCGTCTTTCACTTGTGGCGCGATTTCAAAGCATTGAGCTTAAAGACCGGTCGCCAAAGCACGCTCTCGCAGATCGACCGGATTTTCGCCAAGGACATCCTACCCACCCTCGGTCGGCGGTCGATTTTCGACGTCGCACGGAGGGACTTGGTGGAGGTGCTGCGCAAGATCGAGCGGCGGAATGCCCTGACCACGGCCGAGAAGTGTCGGACGTGGTTGAACCAGCTGTTCCGGTACGCGATGGTGGAGGTGAACCTGGAGACCAATCCGGCCAACGATCTCGACATCGTGGCGATACCCCAGGCCCCGGTCACGCACAATCCCTTCCTGCGCATAAAGGAGTTGCCGGCATTTTTGTGCAAGCTGTGAAAGTACGGTGGCGACCTCACTACGCGATCGGGGTTGCGGCTGTTGTTGCTGACGGGCGTACGAACCGGCGAGTTGCGCTCGGCGATGCCGAACAGTTCGACCTGGAGCGCGGGCTTTGGATCATCCCGCCCGTGATGGTGAAACAGCTTCAACAACGTCTGCGTCTGGAAGACTAAAGACATTGCGCCGTACATTGTGCCGCTGTCCCGGCAGGTCATCGCGATTGTTCGGCAACTGCTGGAGGCAAAACCCCCAGCCGCACGGTATCTCTTACCTCATCGCAGTGACCCAGAGGAGCGGGTGAGCGAAAATACGCTCAACCGTGCACTGCACCGGATGGGCTACCGAGACCAACTGACCGGACACGGCATACGCGCCACGATTTCCACCGCGCTGCATGAAATCGGCTACGGCACGAAATGGATCGACGCCCAACTCTCGCACACCGATCCCAATCAGGTGAGGAAGGCTTTCAACCATGCGGAGTACGTCGAACAGCGCCGACGCATGATGCAGGACTGGGCGGATCGGCTGGACCAGTGGGAGAGTCAGGGTCGCCCGGGAGCGGCCGCAATGTCCGCGCCCGAATCTGTTCAAATCGTGGGGTCACAGCTTTCCACGAAGGGCGGCGGGCGCCCTATCCATTATGAAGGGGCAAGCCTTGGCACAGGAACACCGGAAGCTTCAAACGGTTCAAGCGTGATGCCGATGACACCGGCGGTGATGATGATCGTTTCGCGTACTGACCAGCGTCCTCAACCCGCACTCACGGACATCCAGCGCGAGCGTGCCAAGATGCTGGCGATGTTTGAAGAGCCGCACAATCTGCCACTACCCGTGTTCGCCAAGTTGGCTGGGAAGTCCCGCCATCAGATCAACCGAGAGATCCAAGGCCGTCGTCTTTTATCGCTGAACATCGGAAATCGAGGGCAGCGAATCCCCGATTGGCAGCTTGATCCCGTGCGTCTGCAGTTGATTCATACCGTCCTGCAGCGCACGGAAGTTGATGCGTGGACCCTCTATCGAGCCTTGTCAGAACCTCTGGCGGGACCAGAGGGGCGTTCGCCCGTGGATGTTGTCACTGCGAAAAACATTAACGAGGCCGCGGGGGCGGTGTTGATCGCGTTAGGCTTGAACTGAGGAGGGCGGTTGATGGGGCACACCGGCCGCGCGTCCGTCGATCGCTGTCACACACAAGCAGAAGAGGAAAAAAAATAGCGGACCGCTCCGGGAACCTTAGGCGCTTCTGGCCTATGATTTCGCGCTTGGCAACTCAAATAGAACTCCAATGACTTCCAGTGCCTCCATGATTTTCGGCAAGGAATGCGACCCGTCCAAGCTCAGAACCTGTGCCGCGGTTTGCCCGTCCGGGTTCAGGCTCTCCAGCACCACGATCTTTTGGTGACAGCGAAGTCGCTTGAAATACCGCGCGCCGTCTTCATCGATGCCGACAACCAGTCGTCCATCGAGAGCGGCCATGGCGTCGGGCTTCACAGGTTTGTTGCGGGTGATAAGAAACTGCCCTTCAAGTGCAATGGGCTCGGCGCTCCGCCCCTCGACCTTAAACAGTCGAGCGCCTTTCAGCGTTTTATCTAGGATATTGGGATCAGGAACCGCGACGAACTCGCGTTCGGGGTCAATCGGCGGCACAGGCAGAAGATGCGACGTGAAGATCGTGCCGACGATTTTTCGAAAATTTGTGTCGGGCTGTACGATCACTGGTTGGGGCAACGCGTACGGATCGACGGCTTGCCCGGTCAAGACAGCAATCTCTGAGTGATTGTCAGGCTTATTCAAGCGGCGTGCCAACAGCATGCTGCCCCAGGCAGCCACCACCAGGTTGCGTGGGTTAATCGTCGCATAGTTGCTGACGATGATGATGTCGCCCACGTTCGCAACAGGGTCGAGAGTGCCAGCCGCAAGTTGGAATACATCATGGTTCGGCAGTGTAATTTTTTCGCCCGCGTCCCATTCATTCACGGTTAAGATGCCGTCGCCAGCACGGCCGCCAGTTTTTGCTGCTGCGGCGATGCCAGTCTGCTGCATTTCGGCTTCTTTAACTTTGCTCCTGTAGCCATCCGGGAATTCGATGATGTTTTTCGCCCACGAAAAAGTGCGCGGCTCACCCATGTATAGCTCGAAATTGTCGAAGACGACGAAAGCAGCGTGGATTTTGTCGAGCAGCGTCTTGTCCCAGTATTCCTTGACCGTGTCGGCCTCGGCGACACCGAAGCTCTCATCATCTTTATGGTGGGGCTCGTTGATATACTGAATAGCTTTCTGGCTCTCGTTAAGGGCGCTGATAAGCCCGTCGAACGCCTTCCGATCGAAAGGAGCGACATGATCTTTGCACAGCTTTTTCAGTTCCTCTTTGAGCTTGTTAAGGGTCATATCGGGGATCTGGTTGCTGACGCTGCGCAGCATAAACTTGATCAAGTCTTCGCAGTAAATGCGGACCTTGCGGATGAATTCGCGGGCCTTGGCGTCGTCGTTATTTTTCTTTGCCTCGTCATACAGTCGCTGAAGTTCGCCGCCATTGGCGATTGTAGCGACGCCGGAAACCTTGTTCACGCCACCTATGAGGCCTTGTTGTGCGCTGAATTTTTCGTGATCCATCATCATTTGGTAGAAATTACGTTCATGCGTCGCCACGATGAGCTGCGAGCTGAGAAGGCCGGCGGTCGGCATGTTGGCACTGCGCACCAACTCCTGTGCCCATTTGCGCTTGTTGCGCGGATCGAAGGTTCCTTGCGGATCATCAAGCACCACAAGTGGTAGTGGATTGAAACCCATTGCATTAAGCGTCTCTTCACGGAGGGCGAAGACGAACGACCACAGGATCGCGCAACCACGAAGTGTTGGCGACGAGGGCTGCGTCGATGCGCATGCCAGGGGTGAAACTTCCGGTAACGCTGATTTCTTTCCTGCCAATGACTGCTTGCTCGTAAGCAAGTCGCTCCTTCAAACAAATTCGCTCACAGATTGAATTGATGGTGCCCGACAGCGTGGCAATAGAGCTGGCGGTTTCCGCTGCGACTAGTAGTCGCAAGGCCTTGAGGGGTTCCAGCGCCTCTTTGATCGCTTCTCGCGTCTTTTGCGCGGCGACAATCTGGTCCCAGGTCGCTACCGTCGCTGCAGCGTTGCCTAGGTGCTTGGATAAATCATCGAGCGGCCGGGCGTGCTCCAACGCTTGCTCAAGCACAACCAGTTTACCTTCCACGCTGTCGGCCGGTAAAGTTCCGTCCTCTTGCTTCTTGCCAATTATCGCGCTCCATGCGTTGCCGAAAGCCGGTCGGGCAGTCTTCCACCACTTCACTAGCGCGATCAGGCGTTCTAGTACATGAATTTCATGCCGCAGCTTCGTCACCGGCTCCGGCTCGTCGTCTGTCGGCTTGAATTCCCCGTAGGTGAAGTGAGGGAGATCGCTCTTTTGGCTCTCGACTCGCGCCTTCACCGAGGAGGCGAGCCCGGTCAGGATGCTCGAGAATGGCTTGTCGGTGACGAACTTCTCTTGCACAGCGGTGACGTACGATTCCGCGGGGTCCATCTTGTCGATCGAGGTCCGTGAATCGCTTATAGAGTTAGGCAACGTTCGCGTTACCGACTCTCGGATCCCGCGACACACGTCGGCGATTTTTCTCTCGGCGGCGGCGGCATTCGTCTTCAGCTCTTCCAACTCGACCGACAGCGCCCTCTTTGCTTCGTCATCGAGCGGCGCCGTACACAGAGGGCAATCGGCGTCGGCGCCCTTCACGGGAGTGAAGCTCTGTGCAGCCAGTGCCTTGAGTCGCAGCTTGCCGTCAGCTGTCTGGCGGTTGTGCCATTCCAAACCTGTGGTTATATTCGCCTTGGCCGTTTCCAACGCGACCGGTAGGCTAGCGAAACCAGCGTCCGAAGCGGCGTCCGTCAGGGCCTTCCAGGTCTGAAATAGGGGAACAGCTTTCGGTCCCTGTGTGACTAGTCCGCGCGCACTCGACACTGCCGTTTTGACAGCGTTGCGTCCCTCGGCTGTGGAAGTGTCGATCGTCGCGGAGATTTCGCTTTTCAGGGTCTCAAGATGCTTCCCCGCGCCCTCGGATGCCATTTTTGCGGCCTCCTTGAGCGTTACATCCATATTTTTTTCCCCGAGACCGATTACCTCGGGTAGCTTTAACTCGAATTCCTCTGCCAATTGTTTCGCGCTGGCAATACTTTCTGCGAACCTGCGTTCGTAATTCTCGATGCCTTGGTCTTTGGCGTACTTCATGAACTTGCGGTTACCGGCTCCGAAGGCGGCGCAGCCTTCGGCAACATCGGACAGCTGGTCGAGCCCCGTAAGCTGCTTAACCGCCTCATAGAGTGTTAGGCTGTTTTTGCCGAAGCCGATCTTAGTAAGCCGCGCCGGCATCAAGACGCCGATTTCAGCAAGGCGGAGCGCCGTCTCTAACTGGGGATCAATCTGCTCTTCGAGCTGCGCGTCGCCAAGCGGGGGGCTAATCATTCGGCGATAGGCCATTGCCATATCACCGTCCGCTGCCTTGAAGGTAAGCCGCACCCACACTTCGGCTTGCTTTCCGAGGTCCGAGATGCTCATTGGGTAGGCTGCCAGCGGCGGCCAGTTCCCGATTCTTGTCCCATCGTCATTTAGGACATCCTCGCGTGCACCGCGCTCGTCTACCGGCCCTTCATGTTCGCGGATGCGCTTGCCTGTCAGCGCCCATAGGATCGCGCTCACGAGGGAGGTTTTACCGGAGCCGTTTTGGCCCTCGAGACACCAGTTGCTGCCGCCAATGTAGAGGTCGAACGGTTTGCCACCAAAGATTGTCAACCCGCCAAAGCCGAAAGCCTCGATGCGGTCTAGCCGCCACGATTGTGTGCTGGCTTTGCCGCCGCCTGCGGCTTTAGTTTTCGCCGGGTCATGGTCTATGTTTTCCCACGTTGCGAGGAGTCCTGCGAATAGGGTTTCGTCGCCGCTGGCAACTTTGTTGGAATCGGCCGCCAGCAGGAACTCAAGCAAGCGACGCTGTTCGGGTTTGTCGAGCGCGATTGATCCTGCCTTGTGATCTTTATGCTTGTTCCAGGCAAGCTTCTTGCCGGTCAGCAGTAGCCCGGTTGCTTCTGATAACGATGTTCCCATAACGCTTCCTTGCCCATTAGTCGATTGCGCGGGCATGTCCCGCTGATATTCGACGGAACGCAACAACCAAATGGCCGTCGCCGTCGCGAAAATACTCCCGGTGATAATATCTACATAAAAAGTCAGGAGAGAATGTGTATGGCTCTCTCAGATTCCATAATCCGGCACCGCCGGTACCGACTTTGCAACTAAACACTTTGACGGCTTGATGAGGAATAACACCTCGTTCCACAATGCAAGGAAACCCGTCCCGAGCACTCAGTATGGAAATTCCGTCCAACCGGACTCAAAAGACCAGCTGTCGAAAAACTGTAGGAATTTCCCGATAATCATTTGTCGCCGGCCGCACGTATTGCGACATCAATGTCGCTGTCGGACAGACCCCATGTTTTGGCGTACTCAAGAAACAGTCGAAGAGCTTCGGCCTTCCCAGGTGAATGGAAGTAGCGAACTGCATCGCCGTAACGGGCTGGAATTTCCAAAAGAGGGTGGTCGTAGACTGGGAAAGTCCCCCATTGGGAGACGACTCGTCCGGCCGAAGATACGACACCGACGTGCTCCCATTTGTTATCCGAGAAATATAGCGCGAGGCAGTGCGAGTACGGAGGTTCAATCTCTCGCAGGTGATGTTGAACTAACCACTCAATGAGGTCGCGACCTGCAAATATCTTTCGCTGAAAGCGAGTGGCGACGAACCGATAGATGGCGTCTTCGGTTAACCCGAGCGCGTAGGTGACGCATGTACCTTCCTTCTCGAGGCCGGTACACGATGCTGTGAGAGTACTTGCGCGCAACATCTTCGACCATCTTGCGATGTTCGAATCGGCCGAACCCGTCTGGGGCGTCGATTGCGGCGCGCAGCAACTGATAGTTGTCGGTCACGCGACTTTGCGAGCGCGCTGAAGTCATGTGACGTCAGCCGTTGCTCTCTTTCTTGGTCGACCGCCTTTGCGACCGTTGACTTTCGAGCTGAGCCGCTTCGCGCGCGAGGTCGCTTGGCCGCCGCGGCTCGCAAAGATGGCGGCGACGGTTCGCGAGGGCAGCATTGCAGGCAAGATCGCCGTCAGGAGACCGTGGACGCTGATGTGAATGTCTCGGTCTTCGAGTTCGATCGCCGAGCCGTCTGGCCACACTTCGAGATTACCCAGCTCCTCGATTGGCACGTCCTGTAGTGCACCGATCCACTGCCGTGGAATCAAGAAGCCAGCATTACGGTTCGTGACGATTTCGATGGCATCCCGCTCAGGGACGTAGCGAGCGGCTTGTGCCCGAATTTCGGTCTCTGATTCGGCTCGGCCGGTGACAAGCGCCGTGGCGTACTCGGCATCGCTGATCGGTTGTGTGTTCATCGTCGTAATCTCACCTCTTCCGTTGTGCCATCCCGAAAGACCACGCGAAGCTGCTCGTTCGCGGGATCGTACTGAGCCTCGGCGATCTGCTTCGCACTCTGGGTGGGTTTCGAGAGAAGCTCGACTCTTCCATGTTCGTCCACCACGGCCCACTGATTAACCAAACAAGTTGTTCTTCGCGTCAACCACCAGCTGCGCCGACAATCCGGTAGTCGCTCCTGAACATCGCTCAAGAGGTGGTTCACTACGCGTTGTAGAGGAATGTTCTTGACCGGGGCAATGCTGATCAGTTCCAGCGTACTACTGAGGTAAGAGAATCTCACGCGTGCGATCCAGCCCTCACCGCGGTGTCGAGCATGGACGTGCGCCGGACAATGGTCGTCCGAGAAGACGTAGATCCCGGCCCCTGTCGCCTCAGAGATGAATACCCGACTCATGTGATAGAATAACCTATCGGCTTAGGTTAATCAAATGGAGGCTGGCGCGTCCCTGTTTTCCGCGGAAATTCAGTTGGAGAAACCCGGTGGACTCCAAGTCGCCCACGTTGCGGGTGAAGACGCTCATGCCGCGCACGAGAGCGGTAGCGGACATAAGCGCATCTTTTCAGCGACCAGACCACCAAGATGTCTTTTTCCAGTAGATGGGGCAGCAGGCCCGATGTGTTAGCTGCGGCGTTGAGTGCGTCCCAGGCGTTCGGCGGTGGACACTTAACCATGACTCACCAGGGCGCTGACCTCTTGAGCCATCCACGTCGGCAAGCGCGATCGCGCCGACGCGACTTCCTTCAGTTCGGATGCGGACAGTTTGGCGCGTAGTTTCTGGACTGCTTCACCGGCTTTTTCTGGACCCAGCCAAGCCAGTGCACGCACCACCTCGCCGGCTGGCCGCCCGGGAAAGATCAGTTGCCAAATTGGCGCGTGCCGGAACTCGATCATCTGTGCGCCCAACTTCAAACGGCGACTGGGGCCGGAAGTGAGATAAACGGCTCGCATCGGCACCTGTGTGGTCAGGCCCAGCGCATTGGCGGCAGCTGCGCCGTGCGACACGATGGTTTCCCCACGCCGGTTCGCCAGACCCTCGACCATCTTGACGGCTGAAGGCGCGCGGGTCCCGAAGCGGCTTTCGACGGGGAGCACATAGATGCCACGGCCGGCGCGCAGCAGGATGCCACGCCGCATCAGGCGGGACAGTACTTGGTCTACGGTTGCGCGGCTGCCCAAGTGCAACAGTTCTTTGGCGACCAAAGGTGTGCCTTCCGGCAGTCCGGCAGCGTGGTCAAGGACTTGTTTGGCGATGGTCTGCATGGCGATAGCTTCGAAGTGGTAGAAATATAGTGATATTTCTGACAGTACTCTATCCTTTGGAGGAGGGCATTCGTCCGTGGGGCGACTACCTCAGGCAGCCTCCTCGAATATTATTGTTTTCAACGATAATTGATTATTGGTCGATTATCATTGAATAATTTGCATTATCTCTGGGTGTCGTATATTATATTCAACATAAATTGATTATTGATCGATTACCGATGTGAGAGATACCATGAAGGCCACTAAGACTTTGGGGCCGAAAACCTCATTGCTATTCACGAAACTGCATGATCAAGACCGATTGGT
Organism: Gammaproteobacteria bacterium; assembly: GCA_003134045.1. GTDB lineage: Bacteria > Pseudomonadota > Gammaproteobacteria > Steroidobacterales > Steroidobacteraceae > Bog-1198. Next base: position 8,841 of record PLAH01000131.1, on the reverse strand, counting down.
CTTTGATTTGAATACCGCTGCCCGATTGATGGAGGTGGACCGCGTTCACGCAGCGGGGATATTGCACGCTGCGTCGAAGCGCGGACTAATCACACCCATCCGAAGGGGTCTTTACAATCTTGTTCCTTTTGAAATGGGGAGTGTCGATTTTCATCTCGCTAATCGATACGCGATAGTCGCCGCCAACATGGAAGGGAAGCCCTATTATCTGTCGCATGTCTCTGCTCTGGATCTGCATGGTCTGGTAACGCAGCCGTCGTTCGATGTGTACGTCAGTACAACCCATCGCCTTCCGACGAGAAATCTGGGAGGGGCTATGGTTCATTTCGTCACCACCCGAAACGCTCAGTTCTTTGGCTTTGCCCCTCACGATCTGGGAAGCAACCATCCGGTATTTGCCAGCGATCTCGAGCGAGCCCTCATTGACGGATTCGCTCGTCCTGATTACTGCGGCGGGATGGTCGAAGTGGCGAAAGCGGTTTTCATGGCGAAGTCGCGAGTCAACTTTGACAAGCTAGTTGGCTACGCGCATCGGATGAAAATTGCCGCCATCATTCGACGAATGGGGTTTGTCCTGGAAACCCTCGGGCTTGCAGACGAAGCTCTGGTCACCAAACTCAAGGCGGGGCTGCTCCCGGGCGCAGTCAAATTAGACCCGCAATTGCCGATGGCCGGAATACACAATCCAAAATGGGGCTTACGTTTGAATGTATCCGCCGAGGAGATCCAGAAGGCCGTTAGCAACTAGATGATCAGGCAGCAGAACATTTCCAAATTGGCAAATCGACTGTACGTCGAGGCCTGCGAACGAGTCGGCAAGAAACTGGCGCTGCGCATCCCGGAAACCACCATCGAGCGCGACTACCGCTTGGCGTGGCTCTTGTGCTCGATAGCCTCGCACCCCGTACTCTCCGAGGCCCTCGCGTTCAAAGGTGGTACGGCGCTCCGCCGAGTGCATTTCGGTGAATACCGATTCTCTGAGGATCTGGACTTCACGTTAACAAGCGATCTCCCTCTCGAAAGCCTATTCAGCGCATTCGATGAAGTGTTCGACACGCTATACGAGGCCAGTGAGATTGGATTTCGCCGATCGGATGACGAACCCACTCGACACGTCCGCAACGATACGTTCTATTTCGATTATAAGGGACCGCTCCCCGTCGGCAATAAAGTCAAAGTGGATGTCACTCGAGGTGAGACGGTGGTCTTTGCTTTGGAGCGAAAGCCGGTGCTCGGCACGTACGACGAATTCTCTGATTTGCCGAACGCCACGTCGCTACAAGTCTATTCGTTCCCGGAAATCATCGTAGAAAAAACTCTTGCCATCACCGACGGCGCGCGACGGGAGCCGCGAGATCTTTACGATCTCTGGTACATATCCAATGAAGGACATATCCCGCATCGTGAGGATTTGATTGACGGACTCAACCGAAAGCTGGCGAGCCGCGAAGGCCGCGCAGATGATGTGCTGGTCCCGCGCCTAGAGCAGGTAGAGAAAGCGCTCAAGCAACGATGGAATGATCGGCTGCGCATGCAAGTGATGAGTCTGCCGGAATTCGACGGTTGTTATCGCGAGGTCAAGCGACTTTTGTCAGATTTCGACCAGCTGCGTGAGTCGTCGCGTCGCTAGGAGACCGTACTCATGAACCATCGTAACCTCGCAGCCACATACGCGCTTGAGCGCCGACTTGCCTCTCTGCTTTCAAACGCAGCGTGGAGATGATGTCGCTTACATTGATGAAGCGCTCGTATTCACGCGCTTCTTCCGGCGCAAGTTGCCCTTCATTCGCCTTTTGCGCCAGGGTATCCAGTCGTGCTCGCGCCGCGTCGTCCAGCTGCAGTTCACTCAAAGCACGCACGCTGTTCATGTCGAGGCAGCGCGCAGCGGACTCGAGCAGGCTATCGTCAACACCCAAAGTCGTTGTTTCCTCGGACATAGCCGTCAAGATAGACGATCGCGGAGCCGAAGATAAAGACTGTATTGCCAGGGCGCTTCTCTGGGGTACATACCCAGGTACATCAACGGGATTACATTCGACTTCTGATGTGCGGGTGGTGTATCGTAAGGCGCAAAGTTGCCGAAGCGCCGAAAGCGGTACAGCAATCGGACTGGATCGCGAAAATATTTTAATTTTTCAAAGAGATGGAGCGTGAATTCGAGTCTCGTTTCCCGCTCCAAAACTTTCGTTTTGGCGTCAATGATTTGCGGTAGTTTTGGTATGCATAGCTTGGCAATTCCGCCAAGATAATGCACTTATCCCCCGCGGTTGCTCAGCGACGCTCGCCAATGGGCTGTCGCACTCGCATCCCTTGTTTTCTGTGTGCACTACCTATTCGAGGGGTTACTGCCCTTGGGGTTTTCCCGCAGCATCGCCCGCAGCACGCCCTCTCGCACTTTTTTCAGTAACACGTCCCGGTCACCGAAGACCTCGCCATTAGTGATCCGAATTAAGGTTATGCCGGCTTCTTCGCACGCATGCTCCTTCAATGCGTCCATGCGCCGTTGCTTCGGATCGCTGTGATAGCCGCCATCGATCTCAATACCCAGACACTGCTTGAAGAAGAACACGTCCAGAATCCACTTGCGTCCAACACGTCGTTGACACGTGAAGGTGTCGCGAAGCTTGCCAGCATCCACCGTGTTGAGGATCCTTATAAACTCGCGTTCTGCCGGAGTTGGGTTCCGTTTCAAGTGCTCGGCGAATTTCTGAACGCGGCTGCGCGGTCGTTGCACGCCCACAGAGGTGGCTGACCGGTCGCCGGCAACCGCGCTTGGAAACCCGGAGCCGCTGGGCTTCCATCTGGATTTTCGATACGGGCTTGGCATCCTTCTCCCTCCGGCAAAGGCGCGTCACGCCCATCAAGTGCCTGCGAAACAAGTATGCGCTGGCCCTGATGAATTGGAACCAGTGGCGCAGTTGGCATTTCCCCACGGAAGTGCGGAGGGACGCGCTCCGTCCTTTGGAGATTCACTACGCTTCAGGCCTTGGCACCTCGATGCTTGTCAGATCGCGAGCACCATGCACGACTCGAGCGATACCAACTCCGTGGGTCGCTGGTCGATAGATGAGGAGATATTGCTCATGCGGAAACACTCGTACGTCCTGGCCTAATTCGGGTCGCACGCGACCCATAAAGGGTTGTTCAGCGAGTTTCTGTGCCAGGGTTCGAAGTCCTTGGATAAACCGATCGGCAGTGTCGATGTCGTCGGTGGCGATCTCTACCCAAATGTCCGCAAGGTCTGCCTCGGCGAGTTCCGAGTTGACCGCATATCTCAAGGCTTGCCGGCTTTGACCGCCGCCAGTTTAGCGCGTCCGGCCTGTGTGATGCGCTCGACTGCATCGGCATCAAAGGGCCGCGATTGTCCGGCGTCCAGTTGGCGCAGGCCCGCCTCCACATCGGCGTTTAGCTGGGCAGTGCCTCGGTCGCGGGAATCCAGCAAGCGAAGCGCGTCGCGGATGACTTCGCTTGCAGAGGTATATCGTCCCGACTTCACACGGTCGTGGACGAGTTTTTCGAGTTGGGGCGTGAGCGAAATGTTCATGGTGGCCATGTACAGAGCATACTGCTATCTGGCAAATTTTGCCAACGCGTTAGCAAGTTAGTATGGCGGCTCGACTCTCGGGGACATCGTTGGCATGGCGCCGAAAATAGGTCACAATCTAGGACATTCTGGAGGCTAGGCGGACAGGAAACCTAGCAATTACAATGGCTTGGGATCTGAGTGTGAATCTCGTTTCCCGCTCCACGTTTTCTCTCTTACTATCAATCACTTGCATCGCTTTTTTCCCTGTGGATAAAGCGGCGAACGCTTTGGTGAGATAGTCGGGCCGGATGTAAGTCCAGTGCTCCTTAGCGCGCTCAAATCATAGTTTGGACTTCGCGGACGCTTTGGTGATGACTGCGAGAAGATCGGCGTTTACGCGGCTCTGCCAGCCCGCACCCGTGGCGCGATAGTGCTTGAGCGCCTGCTGATCGTGTCGCAACGAAACGTGTTCCTTCGGCGCGGCAAGTTTTGGGCGACCCGGGCGAAAGGGTTTCATCTTCCTTATCTCCCCTGGGCTCGCTTCGCTTGTGTCGGGATCTGCTGCGATCCCGGTTTTTATGGACCGCTCCCTGGCGGGACTATTTAGAGTGAATTTCATTTTGGGCATAGTCAATTATTTCCTGGTTGGTTGCCCCCCCCACGTTAGCCGAGCATTTCTTGAAGCGTGAGCGGTGCTTCCGCCGTCAAATAATCCAATAATCCGAGTCGCGCAACGCCTTCTCGCCTGCGGTTATTTCGAGTGTTCTGGGGCTTACGTCATGCAGCGCGCACCAAAAACTCCACCTTTATCGCGTCATACGGGAACACGACGCCCGCCTCTTCGCGGCGGAGCACGCCCGCTTTAATCAGCGCAGTGACGTCCCCGTGAACCACCTTCACGTCTCGATCCACTAGCTTTGCAGCTTCGCGCAGCGTCATCGGCTCTTTACCGCACAGGGCTCGCAGCAGCTCCCAGCGCTTCACTGTCAAGATTTTCCACAGCAGCTCCGGCGTTGCGAAACTGATTCGAGCCCCCTGCGGCTTCCGAGCGCGCAGCGCGGCTTTTGAGTCCTCTATCACGTCCTCGAAAGAACGCACGTCAAGCGTTACCGTTTTCATCATTCCACCTCGTAACATAGCTGTAGAAGTCATTCAGAAGGGCGTTGGTCGAAACGAAATGATACGCAGACTCGGTGTTGCCGTAGTGCAGGTGATCCCCTTTGCCGGCTTCGTTGTCGAGTCGCAGCACGCACACATTATTGACGACATACGCAAGCGAATACTTGAAATCGTGGGAAGATCCGGGGACGCGTTTCGGGACTTCCCACACGACTATTTCGGCAAAGGCGTTCTCTGAGAGCGGCGCCCTTGTGTTGATTATGTTCGTGGCTTTCATGTTGTAGGTTATAACAACAATACCTTGTTGTATATAACTACAACGGAATAGTTATGGGCCAATTGAGCAGCAGACTGTCGATGTCATCCTCCATGTCGCGCGTGATGTTGTGCCCGTTGCTCGGTGAGGTAGTCGGCCGCCATCTTCCGGATCCACGCACTGACCGCGGGCCCGAACATCCCGGCCGCGAGGTCGCAGCCATCGCCGTCTTGGTCGGCCGCGCTGGCATTCGTCAGCTCGGTGGCGATGATGGTCACTGCCGCACCGTGCGCGCTCTTTCCTGCCGCCGAAATTCGCGGCGTCGGCGCGGACCATCGTAAACCGGTGCGGATCGCGCTCCTGCGTTGCAGAACCACCCGCGCGTATTTTGCAGATAGTCAGACTTTTCAGCAACTTACGCCAACGATGGCATATACTTGCCAAGGTTGAGGTCGCGAGTTCGAGTCTCGTTTCCCGCTCCAATTATTATGTCAAATTGAGTTCCATGCAAGTCCATGGAAGTCCACAAGCCGTTGATCTCTATGGGTTTTGACCCCTGACATTCCCTAAGATTGTCCACTGACTTCCATGGAATTCCACCGTTGAGTGCGCCAAGCGTTCGGTGGCGGAGAGCTGGAAGAACTCAGCCATAGGTCACCAGGGCGCTGACCTCCATCCAAGTCGGCAAGCGCGATCGCGCCGACGCGACTTCCTTCAGCTCGGACAGCAAGTGCAGTCCAATCTAGCACCTCGTCCTCGGGGAGGATGGTGACTGTCGAGACAATCGGGCATAACAGCGCGAGGTACCACTAGCACAAAGGCCCGAAGTGACAACTTTCCCGGTTGAGCGCATACGCAGTCAGTTCCCGGCCTTGAGCGCCTACAACGACGTAGCAATGGGAATCTCCTCGTACGCTACGAAGTGTTGCGCGGTCGCGATGCTGGGTGCGGCGGCCTGCGCCGCGGCGGCGGCCGAGCAGCCGATCTTGCGGGAAATCTCCGGCTCGTCCGATCCAGCACAGTTGCAGGCTACGGTTCAGCCTTGGTCGGCTTCGGCACGCGCCACACCCTGTCGGATACCGCGTCGCCAAAACGCGGCATCGGCGCCGCGCGCCGCTGGACACAATCTCGATTCGAACAGATCGGCCGCGATTGCGGCGGGTGTCTGACCGTCGTGATGCCATCGCAGACCGTTACCGGCGAGGGTGTGCCCAAGCCGGCTGAGATCGTCGACGTGGTCGCGATTCAAAAGGGCAGCAGCGATCCCGAGCGGGTCATCGTGTTGACCGGACATATCGATTCACGCGTCAGCGACCTCATGAATGCGACCGCCGATGCGCCGGGCGCAGACGATGATGCCTCGGGAGTCGCCGTGGTGATCGAGGCCGCAAGAATTCTGAGCCGTTACAAGTTCCCGGCAACCATTGTCTATGGCGTGCTGTCGGGCGAGGAGCAGGACCTGTACGGCGGCAAGGTGCTCGCCGACTATGCCAAGGCGAAGGGCTGGCGGGTCGAGGCGGATCTCAATAACGATATCGTGGGCGCTACCCGCGGGCAGAACGGCCTCGTGAACAACACGCGGCTGCGTTTGTTCTCCGAAGGCACCCGCGACACCGAAACCGCCGAGGACGCCCAGCGGCGGCGTTTCGAGGGCGGCGAGGACGATTCGGCATCGCGCAACGTGGCGCGCTACGCCAAAGCCGTCGCGGAAAGCTATATGCCCAATTGGACCGTGGCACTCGTGTATCGCCTCGACCGCTTCGACCGCGGCGGCGATCACTCGGCATTCAACGCACTGGGGATGCCGGCGGTGCGCTTCACCGAGAATGCCGAGAACTATCTGCACCAGCACCAGGATTTACGCATGGAGGGCGGCGTGGAGTACGGCGACACCCTGGCGAATATCGATTTCGCTTATCTCGCCAAGGTGACTGCCACCAATACGCTCGCCGCCGCGTCGATGGCCTCGGCGCCGCCGCCGCCCGCGAACGTCAAGATCAACGGTGGGGTCACGTCTGACACCCAGCTGTCGTGGACTGCGTCGCGCAATTCCACGGTGGTGGGATATCGCGTTTATTGGCGCGACACGACCGAGCCGGCGTGGACGCATTCGCGCGATGCCGGGAGGGGCGAGGCACTGACGCTCGCGAACATTGCAATCGATGATTTCGCATTCGGCGTCGCCAGCGTTTCCGCGGATGGCTTCGAAAGTCCGGTGGTGTTTCCGGGTGCGGCGGGAGCGTTCTGGGCGCATTGAATGCCGGGGGTGCACGCGTTTTCGGTAAAGACAAACTAATGGGAGAAATCAGACGATGTCAAGCCTGACATGCCGGCTGCTCGGCGCCATCCTCGCGTCCTCTATGTTCATCACTGCCTGGGCGGCGCCGCCGGCCAGCGTCGACGTCGATGCGCGTGAAGCGCCGCGCGGCATCGAGCGCGTCCACCTGGTCCTGCCGGTCAAGCCCGGCAAACTCACCTTGTTGTATCCGAAGTGGCTCCCCGGCGAGCATTCTCCCGATGGCCCCATCGCTGGCTTATCGGGACTCAAGTTTTCGAGCAACGGGCAGCCCATCGCTTGGCAGCGCGACGCCGACAACATGTACGCTTTCCATCTCAACGTCCCGGCCAGATCGAGCGTACTCGACGTGGCGTTCGAAGTGGATGCGATACGGGGTGCAACCGACAACAACACGGAGCGCACCAGCACCGAGTCGCTCGCCATCATTCTATGGAATCAATTGGTGCTGTACCCGGCCGGGGCGTTGTCCGATAACCTGCAGTACAAGGCGCGCCTGCGGCTGCCCGCCGGTTGGAGTTTCGGAACGGCGCTGCCGCCGTTGAATACCGCCGGCGATACCACTCAGTTTGCCGAGGTGTCGCTCACCACCTTGATCGATTCGCCGGTGCTGTCCGGACGCCATTTCCGGACCGTTTCACTGGGAGGCGCGCCGGCGGTGTACTTGCACCTGGCGGCCGATAGCGAGGCGGCGCTCAGTATTTCGGTGGCCTCCACCGCCCAACTGTGCAAGCTGGTCCAAGAGGCCACGGCGCTGTTCGGCGCGACGCACTACAACGAGTATCACTTCCTGTGGACCTTGAGCGATCAAATCGGATTGGAGGGCATTGAACACCATCAGTCGAGCGACAATCGTTCCAACGAGCGCTCGCTCATCGACGAGGATCTGCGCCGCAGCGCCTCCGTGTTGGAACTGCTGTCCCACGAGTATGTGCATTCCTGGAACGGCAAGTATAGGCGCCCCATCGGTCTTGCCACCGGCAACTATGACGCGCCATGCGCGGCGAGTTGCTGTGGGTGTACGAGGGCCTCACCGAGTATCTCGGCATGGTGCTGAATGCGCGCAGCGGTTTCGCCTCCCTCGAAGATGCGCGCGATGAATGGGCCGATGCCGCTGCGTGGCTGCAGACGAGCAAGGGCCGCGAGTGGCGTCCGCTCGCCGACACCGCGGCCGCGGCACAACTGGGCTACATCGAGGCTGCAGGTTGGCGTGCGAGAACCCGCTCAACGGATTTCTACGCCGAATCCGCCATGCTTTGGCTGGAGGCGGACTCCTTGATCCGTACGACCACTCACGGCGCCAAAAGTCTTGATGACTTTTGCCGGCTTTTCTACGGCCCGCCCAGCACCTCTCCGAAAGTGGTTCCCTATGACTTCAATGACATAGTCAAAGCGCTCAATGCCATCATGCCCTATGACTGGCGTGATTTCTGGACCCTGCGCCTCAATCGAGTTCGGTCCGACGCGCCGCTCGAGGGGCTCGCCGCCAGCGGTTGGCACCTGACATTCACCGCGGAGCCCACGGCCGTCGAGAAGGGCGAAAGCGCCCTCAAGAAAAATACCGACCTGTCTTACTCACTCGGCTTCTTGCTCAACGATGAGTGAGCTGTCATCTCCACGGTGGTGCCCGGCACGCCCGCCGAT
>PLAH01000031.1 GCA_003134045.1 Gammaproteobacteria bacterium | reverse complement strand
GAGCCGCGTATTTTGGAGCGCGAGTCGGCTAGTGTCAATGTCAACTGGGACCTAAATCACTCCTGCCTGCCCTCATATCGATCTCTCTCGACACTATCTTAAGATATATATATCTTACAATATGTCTTAATACATATCATAAGATAGATCAATCAGCATTTTCACGCTCACTTTGCGCCTCATCGGTGACTTGAGAAAGGGCAATGGCTCCCAACAATAGAGCCAAAGAAGCCAGGTTAAGCCTATGATCCCTTTCTCCGTTCTCGACCTCTCGCCGATCACCATGGGGGGCGATGCAGGTCGCTCGTTGCATAACAGCCTGGATCTGGCCCAGCACGCAGAGCGCTGGGGTTACCGCCGCTACTGGCTGGCCGAACATCACAGCATGCCCGGGATCGCCAGCGCCGCCACCTCGGTGGTCATCTGTCATGTCGCCTCCGGCACCTCCACCATCCGAGTCGGCGCCGGCGGCATCATGCTGCCCAACCATTCGCCCCTCGTCATTGCCGAGCAGTTCGGCACGCTGGAATCACTGTTCCCCGGTCGCATCGATCTGGGGCTGGGGCGGGCGCCCGGCTCCGACCAGGCGACGGCCCGAGCTCTGCGCCGCAACCTTGCGTCAGACCCGGAGGAATTTCCCCAGGACGTGATGGAGCTGCTCCGGTACTTCGCGCCCGCCGACGGTGAGCAGCGCGTCATGGCCGTTCCCGGCGTCGGACTGAAGGTGCCGTTGTGGATCCTGGGTTCGAGCCTGTTCGGCGCGCAAGTGGCGGCGGCATTGGGCCTGCCGTTTGCCTTCGCGTCCCATTTCGCGCCCGCCATGATGATGCAGGCCATCGAGATCTATCGCAGCCGTTTTCGGCCGTCCGCCCAGCTCGATCGTCCGTACGTAATGCTCGGCTTCAACATTTTTGCCGCCGACACCGATGCGCAGGCGCAGTTCCTGGCAACCTCGATGAAACAGGCCTTCGTCAATTTGCGCAGCGGCCGGCCGACACAGCTGCCGCCGCCCATGGACGGGTATGAGAAGCAGCTTCCGCCCGCCGCCACGGCCATGCTCGCCGACGTGCTGGCATCCTCGGCCATCGGCTCGCCCGACACGGTTCGCAAATCGCTGGCCGCTTTCATCGAGCGTACGAAGCCGGATGAACTCATGCTGACGTCGCAGATTTTCGAGCATGCCGCGCGTCTGCGCTCCTACGAGATCGCCGCCGACGTTCAGAAAACTCTGCCTTAGTCGACCTGCGGCTTACCTGAGGTCGACCGACCCACGGAAGACTCGCGTAGGTTTACGGAGCCTCGCCCAGGTTTACGGAACGGAGACGCGCAGAAGTTCTTACGGGCGGACCTCGCCCACCAGCCAGCGCCGAAACGCCGCTAAAGGTCGACCGCCCTCACGGCCCGGGCGCCACACCAGCCAATAGCCGGTCTGAAGCGCCAGCGGCTGTCCGAAAGGGAGCGTCAATTGCCCGGCGGCCAGCTCCGCCTCGATGAACCGCGGGTCGACGATGGCGATACCCATCTGGGCAATCGCCGCCTGAATCGCCAGATCCCGGGTCTCGAAGACCGGGCCCACGTTCGTGTCGATGCCGGAGACGCCGCGCGCGTCGAGCCACCGATTCCAATCCTGACGCCGCGCGCGCGCGTGCAGCAGCTTTGCGCGCCTCAGGTCTTGGATCTTGCGCACGCCGCTGGTTTTGAGCCATTGCGGATTGCACGCGGGAACGAGTTCTTCCCGATACAGGGCATCGCAGGCAATACCCGGCCATTCGCCACGCCCGAAACGAATGGCACAGTCGAATGTCTCCTGAGATAAATCGACTGCGCGCGTGGAGGTCGAGACGAAGATTTCGATGTCCGGGTGCTGCGCTTGAAAGCGGCTGAGCCGCGGAATGAGCCAGCGCATCGCAAACGTCGAGAGCGTGCTGATCCGCAGCTCGGTTCCCCGCCGCGCGAAGCCGCGCAACGCATCCGCAATGCTGGCCAGCGCCGGCACCACCGCCGCGGCGAGTTGCTCGCCCTCTGCCGTGAGTTTGAGGCCGCGGCCGGCGCGCGCGAGCAACGGCACGCCGAGCCGACGCTCCAGTTGACGCGTGAGATGCGACAGCGCCGAAGGGCTGACCGCGAGCTCCGCAGCGGCGCCGACCACGGACCCGGCGCGGGCGATCGCGCCGAACGCCTGCACTGCCCGCAAGGGTGAGGGAGAAGCCTTCATCGAGTATCCGCGCACCGGCTATTGCTGAGAATATCTCAGTATAGCCGCGACCCGGCGCGGTTACGATGGATCTACCGATTTCTCATCGACGACGGTGTCCCATGGAACAGCACGACTTGGCGGCCAGACAATTCGGTTCAACGGCGGCCGCCTACCTCACCAGTTCGGTACATGCGTCGGGCGCAGATCTGGCCCGCCTGACCCGCTTGGCGGAGACACCCGGGATGCTGCGCGCACTCGATCTCGGCTGCGGCGCAGGCCACGCCAGTTTTGCCCTGGCTCGCGCCGGCATCCGCGAGGTCGTCGCCTACGACCTCGCCCCACAGATGCTGCAGGTCGTCGCGACGGAGGCCAAGGTGCGCGGGCACGCGCAGATCGAAACTTGCGCCGGCCCTGCGGAGCATTTGCCTTTCGCCGCCGCCGGTTTCGACATGGTCGTCACGCGCTACTCCGCGCACCACTGGCTCGACGTGCCTCGAGCGCTGCGCGAAGTCGCGCGCGTATTGAAGTCCGGCGGCACTTTCGTGGTCATCGACGTGCTGGCGCCGGAAACCCCGCTCATGGACACCGTCCTGCAGACGCTCGAAATATTGCGCGACGAATCCCATGTCCGCGATTACCGGGGGTCCGAATGGCAGGCCATGCTCGAGGCCGCGACATTTGGCGCCACGCGCCCCGCCGTCGCAATGGCCGATCGCTGGAAGCTGCCAATGCAGTTCGACAGCTGGGTCGCGCGGATCGGCACCGCGCCGCCCCGGATCGCCGCATTGAAGACCGTGATGGACGCGCTACCGTCCGACGCTCGCCGGTATTTTTCGATGAGCCCGGACCATTCGTTTACCATCGACGCGGGATGGTTCGAGGTCGGGAAAGTTCCGGACTAATCCAGGGGCCGCGCCCGCGCGCGGCCCCGCGATCGGCTCGAGACCCGCGCCTCAGGCCTTGCCGGTTCGCCATCCTTCCGCATACGCCTCGCGCGCCACCTTGGAGTACGGAATCGGACTGACGATGGCGCGGATTTCGATCTGCTGGTGCGGCTCGACCGTCGTCTTCTTGGTGCCGCCGCCCTCTTCGCCCCACACGACTTTCACTTCGTTGCCGATCTTCACGTCCGCATCGACCGTCGCGAGCGACAGCATCGAGCGCGCGTTGTAGCTCGCGCCGGTGAACATCGAGAAGCCCGCGAACTTGTCGCCCGCCATCACTCGGTCGTAGTTCGACGAGGCGTAGTTCGACAGCGGCAGGTCGATGTACTTGTAGTGCGGCGCGCCCGGGTTGAACAGCGACGCGAACACCTTGCCGACATCCTCGCCGTTCCATGCCAGCGTGACTTTCCTGCGCTGCGTGGACTTGTCCATTTTCTCGAGGGCCTCGCGTCCGATGAAGTCGTGATCGAACTTGACGAACGGTCCGTATCCCAGTTCATACGGAGTGAGGTAATAGTCTTCGATTTTCTTCGAGACGAAGCTGCCGCCCAACGTGCCGGTGGCCTCGTAGCCGTCGGCGGGCAGCCACTCGCGGTACGCCTGCATCTTCTCGCCGGTGTACACCGCCGGCAGCGGCGAAGGAATCCAGCCGGATTCGAGCGTATTGGTGGCATAGGCGCGCGAACCCACCTGGCGCAGACCGAAGTCCTTGCCGGCTTCGATGATCGCCGCCCGCACCTCATCGCCCTCGGCGTAGGGACCCCAAATCTCCAGGCCGGGAGCGCCCGCCATGCCGTGGCGCAAAGCGCTGACCTTCTTGCCGGCGATCTTGATGAAACCCATATTGAAGAACTTGATGTCCGGGAACGGACCGCCGTTCAGCTTCTCGATGATGCCTTTCGCGTTCGGACCCTGTATCTGGAAGCGATAGAACTTTCGAACGACCGGCTTGCCCATGGGACGCGACGGCGAGCGGTCGTCCTTCACGACGGTGACGTTGTAGCCGCCCTTCTCGGCATGGAACATGATCCAATTGGCCGACGGCGCGCGTCCGACGTAGATGTACTTGTCGGGCTCGGTGTGGAAAAGGATTCCGTCGCCGATGACCTGGCCGTCGTAATTGCAGGGAACGAACTGCTTCGCCTTGTTGATATCGAAGCCCGCGAAGCTGTTGATCGCCAAGTGCGACAGCAGCTTGGTCGCGTCGGGGCCTTCGATGAACAGATCCACCATGTGGTGCGATTGATCGAACAGCACGGCGGTCTCCGCCCAAGCACGTTGCTCGTCGCGCCAGTTCGAAAATTCCGGCGCCACGACGGGGTAGACATACGCGCCCAACTGAGAATTGCGCAGCATGTCGACCGTATTGCCCGCCGCCTTCAAAACTTCTTCCAAATTGCGTGGTTTCACGTCGCGAACTCCCCTCTTTAATGGAACATTAAGTCAATAGCCGAGGCGCACGGACGCGCCGCTGCCGCTTTTTTCGGAGGCTAGCATAATTGCAGACCTTGCATATAAATACTGTATGCGTAACATACAATCTCGACTCTGGCTGAAGTCATCTGCGCAACGGGATAGCACCGCATGCGCTGCACGAGGGGAGCGGCGAAACATGGCAATCGGCGTTGCGGAAAAGCAGGCGTTCAGCCTCCAGGATTTGCTGCAGAACTACTCTGCGGAGGTGACCTCCGGCGACCGCAAATCGATCGAGGCAGCGACCACGATGATGCAGCCCGGGGCGGAGGTGTTCATCGCCTCCCTGCCGACCGACTCGGCCGATCGGCAGGTGGCGGCGGCGGCCCAACTGAAGCGCGCCGGCCTGACGCCGGTGCCGCACGTCGTCGCCCGCAACATCAGGAATCTCGCCGAATTGGACGCGCTTCTGGGGCAGCTGGTGAACGAAGCCGGCGTGGATCGCGCGCTGATCCTCGCCGGCGACCGCGATCAGCCTGCGGGCGATTTCAGTTCCAGCTTGCAGCTGCTCGAGACCGGCCTGCTCGGAAAACATGGCATTCGGAAAGTCGCGCTGAGCTGGTACCCGGAAGGCCATCCGCGCATCTCCCCGGCGGCTCTCGTCGCCGCGCGAGCCGCCAAGCTCGCGCTCGCCGCCAAAGCGCAGCTGGATGTCACGCTCGTCAGCCAGTTCTGCTTCGAGGCATCGCCCATCGTCGCGACGGCTCGGCAAATTCGGGCGGAAGGCGTGACGGCGCCGTTGCGGGTGGGCGTCGCGGGGCCTGCCAGCCGCACCTCACTCATCAAATATGCCATGATATGCGGCGTCGGCGCCTCGCTGCGAGCATTGAAGGAACGCCCGGTGGCGCGCGGCTTGCTCGCGGGCGATACACCCGAGGAGTTGCTGTCCGAAGTCGCTCAGGCGCAATCGAACGAGCCGGCGCTGGGCATCCAGGGTGTGCACTTCTTCACGTTTGCATCGCTCGCCGCGACTGCTAAATTTGTCGAAGAACAACGGCTACGGGGAACACGCGCTTGAGAGATGCCTATTATTTGACCTTATCCTGCGCCAACCAGCCGGGGATCGTCGCGGCCGTCGCCGCCTGCCTTTTCGAGGCGGGCGGGAACATTCTGGAAGCCCAGCAATTCGACGATCTGGCGGCCGGCCGCTTTTTCATGCGCGTCGAACTCGATGTCGCACGCGACGGTATCGGCGAATCGCAATTGCAGGAGCGCTTCGCGCCCATCGGCAAGAAATATGCGATGCAATGGAAGCTGCGGTCGCGAAGCCACCGCCAACGCGTGCTCCTGCTCGTATCCAAGTTCGACCATTGCCTGGGCGACCTGCTCTATCGGTTGCGTATCGGCGAGATGCCGATGGACGTCGTCGGCATCGTGTCGAACCATCCGCAGGAAGCGCTGAAACTGAATCTGGTGGGCGACATTCCGTACCACCATCTGCCCGTCACTGCCGCCACCAAGCCCCAGCAGGAAGCGCAGATCAAGCGCGTCGTCGAGGAGACCCGGGCCGAGCTGATCGTGCTCGCACGGTACATGCAGATCCTGTCGGACGACTTGTCCGCCTATCTGTCGGGTCGATGCATCAACATTCACCACTCGTTCCTTCCCGGGTTCAAAGGCGCCAAGCCCTACACCCAGGCGTTCGAACGCGGAGTGAAGATGATCGGTGCGACGGCGCACTACGTGACGGCCGATCTCGATGAGGGTCCGATCATCGTCCAGGACACGGAACCCGTGAGTCATACCGACACCCCCGACACGCTGGCCCGCAAGGGCCGCGACATCGAGCGGCGCGTGCTCGCGCGCGCCGTCCTCTACCACCTCGAAGATCGCGTGCTGGTGAATGGCTCCAAGACCGTCGTCTTCCGGGATTGAGCGCCGGCGCGCCTGCTAGCCGTGGATCTTGCGCAGCAGGCCGATCAGGGTCTTGAGCTCTCGGCCGGTAAAACGCCCCTTGAGCCACTTCTCGTGCGCCCGGATCGCCCGCTTGGCTTCCTGCAGCGCGTTGCCGCCGGCAGGCAACAGCTTGAGCGTCTGCTTCCGGCGGTCGGTCTGCGACTCGCCGCGAACCACGAATTTACGCTTCGTCAGCCGGTTGACGATGGCCATGACGGTGGCGCGGTCCAACTGCAAGCGTTTGGCGAGGTCTGCCTGCGCTATGCCGGGATGATCCGACACCAGCCATAACACCGAGACCTGCTTCTGGGTCATATCCAGGAATTTGAACGACTGCATGAAGTGCCGGTAGGCAGTGCCATGCGCCAATCGAATGTGAAAGCCCAGAATATCGTCGATTTCGCCTATATAGCCCGCATCAACGGGTGTATCGCTCTCGGCTGCATGGTCGGACTTCGTCACTAGCGGTAGTTCTTCCTTAGGTTTCCAGGCAGCTAGCTTTGCCGACTTGAAGGAAAAAGGCCATAGCTGGCCTCACCTTGGCGCGGGAACCATCACGCAAGGCCCAAAGCCGCGATCGCGTTCTCCTTCAAAATGAGTTCATGAAGCTCGGGCTTGAAACCGGCCTCCCGAAAATCCTTGATCCAGCGATCGGGCGCAATCAGCGGAAAGTCCGACCCGAACAGCATCTTGCGTTTCAGTTGGGTATTCGCGTACTGCACCAACTGCGGCGGAAAGTATTTCGGCGACCAGCCCGACAGATCGATGTACACGTTGGGCTTGTGCAGGCACACCGACAGCGCTTCGTCCTGCCATGGCCAGGAGGGGTGCGCGATGATGATCTTCATGTCGGGAAAGTCCGCGGCGACGTCATCGACGTGCATGGGATTGGAGTATTTGAGGCGCAAACCGCCGCCGCCCGGCATGCCCGTACCGATTCCCGAATGGCCGCTGTGAAACAATGCCGTCAATTTATGCTCGGCGATCACCTCGTAAAATCCGTAGGCCATCCGATCGTTGGGGAAAAAGCCCTGTGCGGTGGGATGAAATTTGAACCCCTTGATGCCGCCCTCATTGATGAGGCGCTTGGCCTCGCGAACCCCCATTTTGCCTTTGTGAGGATCGATGCTCGCGAAGGCCACCATGATGTCGCTATTCTCGCGTGCCGCGTCGATGATCTCCTCGTTGGGAATGCGCCGTGATCCCAGTTCATGCTCGCAGTCGACGGTGAACATCACCAGTCCGATCTTGCGCTCGCGATAGTAGGCCACCGTCTCCGGGATGGTCGGACGTTTACTGGCTTTGAAGTATTTGGAGGCCGCGTCTTCGTAGGCCTGCCACACTTCGTCGGTGGGTTGCCGGCACGACACTTCGGCATGCGTATGCACGTCGATCGCAATCAAGTCACTGGTCTTCATCGCCTATCCCCTTTTGGCCTGCCGCTACGCCCAACGAGGGTACGCACACGGAGGTCTTACGTCGAGCCGTATCAAGTATCTAAGCGGGATCGTTGACGATCGGGCTCCCGGCGTCAACCTCGTCCGACCGCTCTCGTCCGCGCACTGCGAAGTGAATTCCGAAAGCGCACGTGAACAGGATGGCAGGACACACCGCGAGCAGCGCATAGCTGCGGATCACCGGCAAGCCGCTCGACAGGACGACTGCGCCGACGATGGGGCCGAGAATGCCGCCGACCTTGGCAACCGAAGTCGCCCACCCTCCGCCGCTGGCGCGGATCGCGCTGGGATAGAAAATGCCGGCGATCGACAGGATTCCGAAATGGCCGCCGGAGATCAGCAGCATGCCGGCCACGTTGGCGGCCAGAAAGAAACCGATCGGTACGAGCCCGAATCCCTGCAACAGCAGGACCGGTATCGCAATCGCCGGATAGAAGGCCACCGCCCGCGACCCGAAGCGGTCGGTGAACCGCATCAGCAACAGTCCCGCGACCGCGCCCATCGCCCCACCCAACGAAGCCACCAGAGCGGACGTCGAGCGCGGGAACTGCAGCGACTCGAGCACGATGGGTCCCCATGACGCGGAGAAGTAGATGGCCAGAGAACTGGCGGTATACCCCAGCCACAACAGCGGCGTGATCAACGCCAAATTGCCGACGAACAGATCGCTCACGCGAAATTCCCCCTGGGCTTTCGGCTCGTCGCTCAGAATGAAGCGATCGGCGGCGCTGACTTCACTTCCCGGATCCATACGCTGCAAAGTCTTGGCGACGAGCGCCGGCTTCAGCCCCTTGGTCACCAGGAAACGAATGGACTCCGGCAGCCGGATCCACAAAGCAGCAGCACAGATCAGCGTTCCGACGCCGCCCGCCAGATACACCCCCTGCCAGCCGTAGTGGGGCGCGATCCAATTCGTCATCGGACCCGCCACCGCCGTTCCGAAGCTGTAGCCCATCATGATGATGGTCACGATGGTGGAGCGCATGCGCGTAGGAACGAATTCGATGTTGAGCGCCCATGCCAGGGGCAGCATGCCGCCGATGGCGAATCCGTCGACGAAGCGCAGTACCAGCAATGCGTGGTACGACGCGGCGAATGCCGTCGCCGTGGTCAAGATCCCGAACGTGAACGCCGCAAGCACGATGGTCGGCCGGCGGCCGATGCGATCCGCCAGGAACGAGAAGAAAAATCCGCCGAGCATCATGCCGAAGAGACCCGCGGAGAACACGTAGCCCAACATCGTCTTCGACAATCCGAATTCATCGCGCATGAATGGCGCGGTAAAGCTCACCATCATCATGTCGAAGCCGTCGAACACGGTGATGAGCCAGGAAACGATGATCAAACCATAGTTGAAGCCGCTGAGGCGGCGATTGCTGATGATCGCCGAGACGTCCACCGTTCGCACCGCAGTCGACATAGCCGGAACCCCCTGACGCCCGATCAGCACGCATGGTGCGTGCTCTTCGGATCCCAGTCAACGTGCCCGGGCACCGAGACCGGTGGATCTCTCAGAATTCATATTTTATGTTCACCGCCTATTCGCGGGATGTTCACCGCCCATTCGCTAGCCGCCCGGACTCCCTTCTCGCCGAAGGCGGGCAGCGAGCCCGCCCCGGCCAAGCGATCCGCAACGTTACGACCCGGTGCGCAACGCGGCGCTGCGCGGCGCGATCATTCGCACCTCCACGATCCCGCGATCGGCATCGACCTTGACCCAATCGCCCGTCTCGATGAGGTCCAGCGGATTGCGGTCGAAGTCCGTCATCGAAGGCACGCGCATGACCACCGCGCCCAGCGCGACCTTGGTGGTCATCTCCGTGAACAGCAGGGCTTTCGGTGCAGTGCCGCTCAGCCGCGTCATGTGGAACATCGCCGACCATCCCGAGGAGCCCTTGGCACCCGGGAAGACCAAGATCTTGTCCTTGAAACTGACGCCGCGCAGTTCGTGACGAGTCTCGGTGATGGTGCCGAGCGTCGGATTGATGCCGCCCCATCCGGAAATCGTCTGCCGGGTGACCAGCGCCTCGCCTTCGACCACGCCGCCGACGACCTTTCGACCTTTCAATACGGCCGTATCCACGCTCATGGGCGTACTCCATTCCAGCGGCCGGTCACGGCCGCGTTGATGCAATCCTGGGTCGTGCCGAACCAGGCCTGAATATTCATGATGGCCGGCAGGTAGTGGGTCTGCTTGGCCGAATCCAGCGCAGCGACTTTGGTGCCGGGAGGCACCGCTTGCGCGATCGACGAACACGTGTCGGTCACCAACACCGCCCCCGAATCGCGCAGCCGCTTCGACAGACCCTGCGCGTCCGCCACCGCCTTCACCGCGCGCGACGTGAACACCCATAATTGCGTATTGGCATTCACCTTCTTGCCCTCCAGCAATTCGACCGCACCTTGAATCTGCTCCAGCGAATAATGCGGGCATCCCAACATCACGTAATCCACGTCGGTGTCTTTTGCTCTGGAATTCAAGTTGTCGTAGGTGCGGCGCTTTTCCGCCAGGCCGTACTTGATGACCTCCAACGGCTTGCGCCCGCCGAACGCCGCCTCGACGCTGGGCGCCTCCGGCGTCACGCCGGCGATGTGGTACATCTCGACGCCGCCCGAGGATGCGGCCGCCGCGCCGAAATGCTTGTGGCGAATCAGGTCGGCCTTGAACTTGCCGTTGAGCACAGGGATCTTCTCGCCGACCACTTCGCCGCAGAAATAACCCAGCATGCCCCAGTCCATCACGGACTCGATCTCGAAGTCGACTTCGATCAGATGGGAACCCAGCCGATTCTCATCGAGATGAAAACCCCAGTCCGGGATCTTGCCGGTGAGCATTGCCGCGCTGGTGCTCTCGCGCCCTTCCGTATTGGTTCGCGCGCCGATCACGGAGTTGCAATACACCACCGCGGAGGATTCCATCCAGGCGCAGTGATCTCCCTTCTTCGGCACGTTGCCCGCGAGGTAGGGCGTGCAGGTCTTCAAGATCTGCACGCCGCGGCCGGCGATGTATGCCTCGCTTTCCTGACTGATCTTGAAGCCCTCGGGCGATGCGCCGAGCAGCTGCCAGTTGTCCGGATCGTAGCCGCCTTGCAGATGGCAGGTATGAGCCGACGCCTTCGGCACCTCGACGATCTCGTCGCTGTCCAGATCGAAAAGCGAAAAAATGGCGTCGTGGTTGCCGCCGCCATGCTGGTGGTAGTACTTGGCCAAAAAGGGATTCGACGATCCGGGCACCCCGGCGATGTTGTCGGTGGCAACCAGGCGCTCCGCGCCCAGCGCTTCACCATAGCGCACCAAAAGCTCCATCGCCTTTTGCCGCGCCTTGCCGTCCTTGCCATCCAGCATGGACTTCTCTTCGTTGCTCAATTTCACAGGTTGATCTCCGGATGCGAGCGGCGCCGAACGACCGGTCCCACGCCTTGGCCGCCGTTGCAATGATGGAGGCATTGTAAACCGCTTCGCCCCGCTTGATGTTTGCGGCGCCCATCGGCTACCCGATGGCCATCAGCGAGACCCTCAGGCTACGTCGACGGGCATGCCCGGCCACGGCCTTAAGTCCCCGCGGGCAGGTAGGGACATCCCGAAGTGAATTTCCGGCGCCCGCATGTTGCCGCGGCGCTACAAATGGTGGGCGATGCGCTATGAGTAGTTGAATGGGATGACGCAATTTCATCCCAATAGTCTTGCGATATATCCGATATGCGACAAAAGAACTGGTTTCGGGAATCGATTGTTCCGTATAACTATCGCCGCAACAAGTGTAGGCTTATGGGCACAATAAAGTAGATCCGCAAAGCGGGAGTGATCGCATGGCGCATATCGAGTCGTTCTCTACGGCTGGTCTTGACCCACGCCGCAAACTTGCATTCTGGAACGACCGGGCAAGCGAAAGTTTTTCGCCCCTGGTATCGGAGCCCGACGACATCCGAGTATTCAACGGCTCGATCGTTCGCGGATCCATAGGTGAGATGAGCCTCGCCGAGGTGTACTCGGATGCCCAGATCGTGCGTCATTCGCGCTCCCACGTGGCGCGCACCAAGGACGCGATGTTCTTTCTCCACTTGCAGCTGGAAGGCGAGAGCATCAGCCGCCAGGATGGACGGGAATCGCATCTGCATGCCGGCGATTTCACGCTCTGCGACAGCACTCGCCGCTATGACATGGTATTCAGCGGCGCGAATCGGATGCTGGTGCTCGGTATCCCGAACGCCATGCTGCGGCGTCAAGTGGGTTGTCCCGAGTCGCTCGCCGCCATTCCCATGCCGGGCAGCCGCGGCGCCAGCGGGCTGCTGTCGCAACTGCTGCGCAAATATTGGAGCGAATATCATCAAGATCTCGCCGAACAGGCGGGCGCCCGGATCGCGGTCGCCATCTTGGATCTCATCGGCGCGGCCTATGCCGATCTGCCGCAGGCGTTGGGCGATCGCTCCTCGCTCGGCACGGCGCACCGTATCCGGATCGTCAATTATATCGAGGCGCATCTGAACGATCCGGACCTGACGCCGACTCGCATTGCAGAGGCCTGCAAGATGACCGCCCGCTATCTGCACCATCTGTTTTCGGACCAGGACGAGACCGTGGCGCGCTACATCCTGCGCCGCCGGCTCGAAGCCTGTTCCCGAGCCCTGCGGTCGGGCGTGCAGCGCGGCCGCACGGTGACCGCCATCGCCTTCGACTATGGATTCAACAGCCCCACGCATTTCGGTCGCGTGTTCCGCGCCAAATTCAACGTCACGCCGCGTGAATTTCGCCGGGATAAGGCGGGAATCGCCTAGCATCCACTGCTTGCAGCGATCTGCGAGGCATGGCTTGCCGCTGCAGGCATCGGCATGACGCGAGTGGCGGTGCGCCGGCGGCGGCACTATCGACAGATCGCTGTTGCGCGGTAAAGTCATTCCCATGCCAGAAATCCGCCGCATCGCCGCCCAAAAAGCGTTCCACATCCGATCTCTGACGCAGGTTTAGCGCGGCATGTTTCTGCTGCGCCACGGACAAAGCTATTTCAACCTGCATTTCAGCAAGCACGGCGTCGACCCGGGCATCGAGGACCCGGAATTGACCCCGCTCGGCATCGAACAGGCCGCGGCGGCGGCGAAGCACATGGCTCACGTCGCGTTGACGCGCATCATCGTCTCGCCGTTCACCCGCGCACTGCAGACCGCGCAGCCCCTGGTCGCGGCGCACGAGGTGCCCGTGAACGTCATGCACGAGGTGCGCGAACGGGCCATCTTCGTGTGCGATATCGGCAGTCCGCCGCAGGTGCTCGAAGCACGCTTTCCGCATCATGATTTCGCCCACCTGCCGTCGCAATGGTGGCACGCGGGCGGGGAAACCGCCGCCGAAACGGTCAATCGGGCGACGGCCTTCCGCGCGCTCATGGCGGCGCGCGACGACAGCGCCACCACCCTTCTCGTCAGTCACTGGGCATTCATTCTGGCGTTGACCGGCGTGTCACTCGCGAATGGCGAACTTCTCGAATACGACCCGAAGAGCAAGGCGCCGAAACGAGCGGACTGGAACTCGTAGGAGACGGCGAACCCGGGGACGGGTCTAGCCTGGACTCGCGTCCCCGCGCCGCTCCACCAAGGCCGCGAGTTGCTCGGTGCAGATCGGCCAGCCCTGATGAAACCCCATCTTCTCGTGCGCCTCTCGATCGGCGACGTTCCAATGCCGAACCAAGGCCGTGTACTTCGTCATGCCGGCGTGCGGCTCGAACGTCAGGATCACCGTGGTGAAGGGTTTCGCCGCCGGCTCCCACGCTTTCGTATAGGCATTGGTGAACACCAGGCGTTGGTTCTTGACGACTTCGAGATAGACACCTTCGTACGGATAGTCGGTGGCGTCGGGACTGCGCATGACGATCAAGCTCTTCCCGCCTGCCCGCACATCGGCCTCCACGATGGGCGTCGTCCACGGCAACGGCGCGAACCACTGCTTGAGGAGCTCGGGATCGGTCCACGCTTGGAAGACTTTATCGGGAGATGCGTCGATCAGCCTCGTCAGGATCAGATCGCGATCCTTGGCCGATGTCTTCGTCGTGTTGATGGCGGTCATATGTCGCTGCATTTTGAGCGAACAGGCAGCATATTGCCAATCGTTTGCGCGGGCGCCCGGGCTAGCGACGCATCAGTGTGTACCGGCCGCGGCATTCTCCGCAATGCGCTTGTCCTCGTTCGCGCGATGAATCACGTACGCACGAATCTGCTCGAGGTCCTGCGGCGACACCTCATCCTTGAACGCCACCATCCCGTTCGCCTGCAGCGCCCCTTGACGCACGATCGAGTCCAATGCCTGGCTATCCTTGATGACGGACGAGTAGCGCAGGTCCGGCAGTACGCCCGATCCGGTGGCGCTGTCGCCATGACAGGTGGAGCAGTACGTGTGATACAGCTTCTTGCCCGCCGCCACGGTCGCCGCCGACGCGCTGTCCGGCGGCGGATCGAGCACGCGTGGGGCGGCGGCGGCAAGCGCAGGCAGGCGGGCGGAGCCGCCCAGCTTGTATACCAGCACGCGGGGTAAGTTGGCGGCAACGTGCGACTTCAACGCCAGCTCGCCCGCGGCCAGTCCAAAGGCGCCGCCCCAGCCCACTTCCACCGCGACGTATTGCTCGCCATCGACTTCGTAACTGATCGGTGCCGCGAGCACCCCAGCCTGAGTCTCCGACGACCACAGCCGCTCGCCGGTGTCCGCACGGTACGCGACGAACTCGCCCATGGCGGTTCCCTCAAAGACCAAGTTGCCGGCGGTCGAGACCACGCCGCCGTTCCAGGGGTGTCCCAACTCGACCCGCCAGGCTTCTTTGCGCGCGACCGGATCCCACGCCACCAGATGTCCCTTCAGGCTGCCGATGATCTGCGCTTTGATCTTGGGATCTTGCGGCAGGCTGCCGGCATTGAAATCGACGCCGGTATTCCACGCCAACTCGTGATGCGTGGGATTCTTCTCCGGCACGTACGGAAACGCCAAATCCGCCACCGGAAAGTACACCAGGCGGGTTACCGGACTGAAGGACATCGGTTGCCAGCTATGGCCGCCGCCGGGTCCCGGCATGGACACGAAGGGCTTGCCCGACTCCCCGTAGTCCGCGCCTTGTTCGATCACGGGACGGCCGGTTTTCATGTCCACGCTCTTCGCCCACGTGGTCGTGGTGAAAGGATCGGCCGCCAGCAACTCTCCCGTCGCCCGATCGAGCACGTAGAAGAAGCCGTTCTTCGGCGCCTGCATGATGACGGCGCGCCGGGTGCCGCCGATCTGCAGATCGGCCAGGATCAGCGGTGAGCACGAATCGAAATCCCATTCATCGTGCGGCGTCGTCTGGTAGTGCCATACGTATTCGCCGGTGTCGGCTTTCAGGGCCACGATGGAAGTCAAGTAGAGAGCATCTCCGCCGATTTGCGAGCGGTTCCACGGCGCGCCGTTGCCGACGCCGATATAGAGGAGATTGAGCGTGGGATCGTAAACGATCGCATCCCACACCGGGCCGCCGCCGCCCAATTTCCACCATTCGCCCACCCAGGTCTTTGCCGCCGACTCGAGCGCAGGACTTTCGAACGGCTGGGACGGATCGCCGGGAACGGTGTAGAAGCGCCAGATCTGTTGGCCGGTATCGGCGTCATAGGCGGTGATATAACCGCGCATGCCGTTCTCGGCGCCGCCATTGCCGATCAACACCATGCCCTTCACCACCCGCGGCGCTCCGCTGATGACATAGCGTTTGCCCTCGGGCACCGTCATGACTTCCCACACCAGCTTGCCGGTGGCCGCATCCAGCGCAATCAACCGGCCATCGAGTGTGCCGACATAGATTCGGCCCTTCCAGGCCGCGGCGCCGCGATTGACGGCATCACAGCAGGCGTTCACACCCACTCTGCCCGGAACCTTCGGATCGTAGGTCCAGATGGGCGCGCCGGTTTTGGCGTTGAGCGCGAACACTTTGCTCCACGCGCTGGTCACATACATGATTCCATCGATGACCAGCGGCGTGGATTCCTGCCCGCGATGCGCCGTATCCAAGTCATAGGACCATGCGAGGCCCAATTGCCTGACGTTGCCGGCGTCGATTTTCTGCAACGGGCTGAAATGCTGCTCGTTATAGGTGCGGCCCGTGCTCATCCAATTGCCGGGTTCGCTGTCCGCGGCCGCCATACGCGCAGCGTCCACGGCGGCGCGCACGGGTGCGGCGGCGGGCACCAACGCCGCGGGCGGCGCCGCGGGTTGCCCGCACGCCGCCACCACGAGGGCGAATGCCATGACGGCATTGATCCGATTATTCATCACTCGTCCATCAGATCATGATGCAAACGGACTTGGTCCCGGTGTACATCTCCACCGCCAGCGCGAAGAATTGGGATACGCCGGCCGATGCCGCCGGTTGAGCGGCAATGCTGCTCACCGAGTTGATGTTTGCGTTCACGAGATACTCTCCACAGGGTCGGCGGATGTCGGGACGGTATCAAGCGCTTCCCTCGGCCCGGCAAACTCCACCCAGAACGAGCATGGAATCGACCAGGAGCGAAGCGCCTGACCCGGCAAAACTGCTAGCATATCGGCCACTTTTCAATGAGGTAACGGTGATGAACGACGTGCAATTGCTGATCGGCGGCCACGCGGTCGCGGCTCGCTCCGGCGCCCTGTTCGAACGGCGCAATCCGGTTTCCGGCGCTGTCGTGACGCGCTGCGCCGCGGCCGGCGCCGCCGATGCGATTGCCGCCGTCGATGCCGCCGCCGCCGCGTTCCCCGCCTGGTCGGCGCTCGGTCCGGGAGCGCGGCGCGCCAAGCTGAGCAAAGCCGCCGACCTGCTCGAGGCGCGAGCGGCCGATTTCGCCACCCTCGTGCGCGACGAGACGGGCGCCACGGCCGGCTGGGGTCATTTCAACGTGCACCTTGCAGCAAGCATGCTGCGCGAAGCCGCCGCCATGACCTCGCAGATCGGTGGAGAAGTGATCCCCTCCGACGTACCCGGCAACCTCGCCATGGCCTACCGTCAGCCCGTGGGCGTGGTGCTCGGCATCGCCCCCTGGAACGCGCCCATCATCCTGGGCGTGCGCGCCCTCGCCATGCCGCTCGCGTGCGGCAATACCGTCGTGCTCAAATCCTCCGAGGTTTGCCCGGCCACGCACGCCTTGATCGGCTCCGTGCTGCAGGCCGCGGGCTTGGGCGACGGCGTCGTCAACGTCATCAGTACCGACCTCAAGGACGCGCAGGCCGTGACCGAGGCCATCATCGGCCATCCCGCCGTTAAGCGCGTCAACTTCACCGGATCGAGCCGCGTCGGCAAGATTCTCGCCCTGCTCGCCGCGAAGTACCTCAAACCCATCCTGCTCGAACTCGGCGGTAAAGCACCGCTCCTGGTGCTCGCCGATGCGGATATCGATGCCGCGGTCGACGCGACCGTGTTCGGCGCCTTCGCCAACTCAGGCCAGATCTGCATGTCCACCGAGCGCGTGATCGTCGAACGCGCGGTGGCGGATGAGTTCGCCGCCAAGCTCGCGAAGCGAGTGGCCGCGCTGCCCACGGGAAATCCCCAGGAAGGAGAGTTCGTGCTCGGCTCGGTCGTGGGACTCCCCACCGTGGAGCGAGTGAAGCATCTCGTCGCCGACGCCGTCAGCCAAGGCGCCAAGGTGCTCTGCGGCGGCGACTCGACCGGTACCATCATGCCAGGCATCGTGGTGGATCACGTGACGCCATCGATGACCCTATTCCGCGAGGAGTCCTTCGGACCCCAAGTCTCCATCACGCGCGTCGACAGCGCGGATGAAGCGGTGCGCCTCGCCAACGACTCGGAGTACGGACTGTCGGCGGCGGTATTCACGCGCGACCTCGCGCGCGGCATCGAAATCGCACGACGCATCGAATCGGGAATTTGCCATATCAACGGACCCACCGTGCACGACGAGGCCCAGATGCCCTTCGGCGGCGTGAAGTCTTCCGGCTACGGCCGTTTTGGCGGCAAAGCCGGCGTCGATGCCTTCACCGAATTGCGCTGGATCACGCTGCAGACGACGCCGCGCCATTATCCCTTTTGAGCACTGACGAGCTTCGCCATGGCTGAGCTTTCTAGTGGCGCCTGCGCTTAGGGGTTGCTGGAATTACAAAGTTTGGTACAAATGACGGAGGAGGGCGTCATGCCGAGCAAGAACACGTTACATTTAGGATTACACGGCCGACCGCTGGTGGCTATTATATATTCCACACTAAATCTTCGTCTGCACGGAAGTCTGATTTGATGGTGGCCGGGGAGGCCCCCACACCGTTAGTATTTTGGTCTATTTTACCGGAAAACATACTTTCTTCCAAAAAAAGTTACCCCCCACAACTGCCCCCAATTGCGCCTCGTTTCCAGGGTTCAATTCCCCAACGGCCGCAGCCCCAATGAAAGTCCTCGGTTATGCGGGGAGCGCGCCGTTGGTGCTAGTCTTGCCTGACCACTATCATCACTCTCAGAGAAAGTCTTGAATACTTGCGTGATCCCTCGTAAGCACTCCAGCAAGCACG
>PLAH01000183.1 GCA_003134045.1 Gammaproteobacteria bacterium | reverse complement strand
CCATGAACTCCGTCTTGAGAATCTCGCCGGGATGAATTGAGTAGGCAAAGGGAATCTTCTTCATCGCGTCTCCTAGTGGTAATCGACGATCTCCACGTCGTATGCGTCCCGATCAACCCATCTGAAGCAAATCCGGAACTGATCGTTGATGCGGATGCTGTGTTGGCCTTCCTGTTGCCGCTCAATGCTTCCAGACGGTTGCCGGGTGTGACAGCCAAGTCGTGTAGTTGCGTTGCGCGGCGCAAGATCATGAGCTTCTTCAGCGCCGAAGTTCGAAGGCTCGCGGGGATCCGGCGGCTCTTGCCGGTATCCCACAACAACTCGGTGTCGGCGTCCGCGAAGCTCCTGATCACAGTAAAATAATAACGCCATTCGTTAAGAACGGCAAGCGTTATGATGCCGCATTCTGGCCTGCCGCCTCATCCACAGCCAGCGCGTCTTTGGCCTCTCCGCTTTCCTTGGCTACCTTGCTCAGGCTCACGTGCTCGAACTGCGCCCAGATCAGCCCCACCGGCGCGATGCCCAGAAAGCCGACCGCGAGCAGTGTGGCGGCGCAGGCGGTGGCTGCCTCGGGCGCAACGCCGAAGAAGTTTCTCATCGCCTCTTCCACCACGCCAATCTGCGTGAACCAGCCCAGCACCGGCAGTTGAAATCCGCTGACCGCCATGCCCGAGGCCATGATCAAGACGCACTTGGCCAGCGTCAGATCCTTCAGTTCCGGGCTGGCGACAAAGGCCGTGATGATCTCAAAATAGGCCAGGGTAATCAGCATCCACATACCCAGCGAGAGCGAGGAGGCAATGCCGAAATCAGAGAAAGAACGCAACGTATCCAGGCCGGCGCGAAAGGCGCGAATCTTATCGCCGACGGCGCATCCCAGGCCTTTGGAGACAAGGCCAAAGGCGTCTTCGAGAAGGGTTGCCACCACTTCGCCAGTCAGACGAATGGCGACCAGAAAGAGGGCGCCCGCGATGGTGGTGGCTAGCACCCCATAGCTGACTTTCTTCATCACTTCAGGGTGGGGCAGAGTGCTTGGCCCGCCGAACCATGCGGTAAGCAGAATAGTGGAACAGAAGATCAGAGCCATCGTACCGGCGTCAAAGAGTCGCTCGACGATGTAGACGGCTATCTGGTTGCTGAGCGGCAAGCCGGTCTTCTTCGAGACCAGATAAGGGCGCACAGGATCGGCGATGCGGCCGATGAGTGCGACTGCGGTGAAGCCGATGACCTGCGTTCCGTACAGCGAAAACAGCGGCACCTTTTTGATGTGGCGAATCAGCAGCGCCCAGCGCACCGCGCGAAAAACATAGCAAACATAGATGCAGCCGAAGGCGATGCCGATCTTGCGCCAGTCGGCCAGCTTCAGTTGCTCCACAAACATATGCCAATCGAATGGATGCTTATGTTGTGCATAAACCAGTAGCGCGACTAACGCTAGAAACACCACCGAACCTAAAATCAACTCACGCTTCTTCAAGCCGTCTCCGTTCCTGCCAGCATGAATCTCTGCTGAGTCTAGTTTCTCACCTGCGCAAGAAAAACGTTAGCGGCCAGGCTTTTCCTGCGGAGGCTGCGCGGACGCCGCTGCCCGGCGGGCTTGCGCGGCTGCACGTTTCGCCTCCGCTTCGCGCGCCAGCACGCGGCGGTTGAACTCGTGAATGACACGCGCCACATAGGCCTGCGTCTCGCGGTAAGGTGGAATGCCGTGATACTTGTCGACGGCCTCGGGACCGGCGTTGTAAGATGCCAGAGCCAGCGCCATGTTGTCGTGGTAGCGAGTAAGCAGCGCATCCAAATACGTTGCCCCGCCGCGCACGTTTTCGTCCGGCTTGAAGCTGTCCGCAACGCCCAGGCCCTTGGCGGTTGCGGGCATCAACTGCATCAGGCCGACGGCGCCGCGCTTCGACACGGCGCGCGAGTTGAAACCGGATTCGACCACGATGACGGCGCGCAATAGATTGGGTTCCACGGCGGCCGATACCGCGGCCCTTTCGATGATGGAGTCGTACTGCGCCGCCCGGGCGAGGAGCGTCGCGCTATAGTGATCGCCGCTCTGGGTCAATTCATGCCGATCGAGAATCAGCAGCTTGTACCGATTGTCGTCGGGCACGTCCGTGAAGTGCTTGACGCCGTCCGCGTCCACGTACGTGTAGATTCGGGTATGCGCACCCACGGCACCCGCCGTCAGCAGGGCAACCAAGAACAATGCGAATTTGAATCCCATGGGCGAAAGGCTTCCTTCGAGGAAAGCCTAACGCGAACCCATCCCGCCCCGATGGGACCTGCATCACTCAATCGACGTCTGTTTCGAGGGGTTCGATCAATGTTTCATCGTTGTTACTGAGCGAATCGACGCGCGCCGTGACCGCGTACGCGATCATCTGGGCGGATGGGTACGCGCTCAAGGCCGCCGCTGCGTTGGCCGGGCTGCCGTACAGCCAGACATCGCGCATCTCCCGCGCCAGAATCGCCGGCATGCGTGCCGCGCCGTCGATTTCGGTCATCAGGGCATTGGCCGGCACGGTGATGATGGTGCAGGATTCACGCTCCCAGAGGCCGGCGAAGCCGAACACGGCCTGGTTCTCCACATGAACGAAGTAGGGCCGCTTCGCGCCCGCCTTGTCGGCACGCCACTCGTAGAATCCTAAGGCCGGGATGATGCAACGCTGCCCGCGCGCCAGCAGGCTCCGGTCGCCCTCCCCGAGTTTCAGCATTTCCATCGCCACCGTGAAGGTTTCGTGCTCGCCGAAACCCCAATTGAGGAGTGCCGGATCGGGCTGCCCGTCGACCACCCGTATCGCCGGCACCGGTTGGGTCGGTGCCGCGTTGTAATTGGCCGCAAACTGCCATTCCGACGGCACGAGATCGAATTCCCGCTCGATGGTGGCTTCGTCCGGACTTACATAACGTCTCATCATGCGATTGTACTGCCTGGCGCGGCCTTGTCGCGGCGCTGCAAGCGTCGGCGCCGCGCTCCACCGGGCAAAACACGCGGGCAAGAACCTCTGCGTTGCCGCGTGAGAGGCGCGTCGGCGGCATGCGAAAGGCAGCACAGCTAACAGATATTTAACGTACTTTATCCGCTTCCCGCACGGATTTTTTGCCCCTCAGCCCCTAGAATCGATGCCGCTCATCCCCCTTGATTGCACTTGCGATCAAGCCTGCGGCGATCTCTTTGTGCAGTGCAGCAACCAAGGTTTTTCGACAGTATGAGTGTTCCGAAGCCCGTCCTCAGAGAAGCCCTCACCGAACCCGCGGTGGCACTTCCCATTGGCCACACGGCCACGGTGGCCGCGCAGCGCCGCGTGCTCAGCCTGCGCGCCTGGGTCATGACGGCCGTGCTGTTTCTGGTGCCGCTGACGGCGTATTGGCCGGCGACGTTTCACGATTACGGCTTGCGCGACGACTATTCGAATCTGCGCGAGGCGCACGAGGAACCCGCGACGGTGGTGAAATTCTGCGCGTCCCACGCGCGGCCCATCTACGGGTGGCTGTTGCAGTCCACGTATGGTCAGACCGACACCGTCCAAGACCTGCAATGGATGCGCTTCCTCGCCTCGCTGTTGCTGGGGGCGATCTCCTTGGTGATGTTTCGAGCCCTGCGTTCCTTCGGCTGGTGTTACAACTCCAGTCTGTGCTTTGCCGTCCTGCTGGCATTGGTGCCATCCGCACAGGTCATCGCCGGGTGGGCCGTGGGATGGCCGTATGCGGCGACCGCATTGCTCGCGATCGCAGGATTTTTCACCGCCGACGGCGCCTTGGGTATGGGTCTCAGTGCCGGCCCCGTCCGCAAAGTCGGACAGTGGAGCCTGGCGCTTGGCCTGGTGGTCGTCAGCGCCCTCATCTATCAGCCGAGCGCGCTTTTCTACGTGGTGCCGCTGGCCGCCGGATTGATCGCGCAACGGCGCCGAGGGCTTGCACAAACCGCACGCTGGCTCGGCATCCATCTCGGCTTCGTCGTTCTCTCGCTGATTCTCGCGTACTGCACCATGACCGCGCTGTACGCCGCCGGCGTGTTCGTCAAATCGGGGCGCATCGCATTCGAACATCACTGGGGCGAGAAGATCGTCTGGTTCATTCAGGAGACCTTGCCGAACGCCTTGAGCCTGCTGGTGCTCAACGACAACAACCATCGCGGCCGCGGCTGGTATCTGGCGTGCGCCGGTCTCGTGGGTTGCCTGTTGCTGGCGGGCATCGTCGTGGAATGGCGGCGGCATGGCCGTACCCGCGGATTGATCTGGGCAGCGGGCCTGCTCGGCCTGCCGGTCTTCGCCCTCGGCGTGAGCCTGGCCGCATCCGAGCGCTACGCCACCTATCGCACCATTCTCGCGATGACCGCCGTGCTGCTGTGCTTCCTGGTGGCCTCGGTGCGGGCGCTGACGGAACGGTGGGGCATGGCAAGCCGCAGGGTGCTGGCGAGCGTGGCGGTGATAGCCGCGTTTTTCACCGCCCAGCATCACGTGTATGCGCTGATCGCGGTGCCTCAGGGGAACGAGTGGCAATTGATCCTGCAGGGCGCGAAGCAGGTGCGCCTCGATGGGCCGGCTCGGCCGCGCGTTTTCGCCATCGCCTCCTCGCCCGCCGACCTGTCGACCGCATCCATCTATCACGACGAATTCGGGTCTCTGTCGTCGAATTCGGAATGGGTGCCCAAAGAGATGTTCAAGCGGGCCATGCACGACTTGCATCCCGATCTCGCCAATCTCGAGTCGCGCTACGACTTTGCGGAAGGCTACAAGCTGCCGGCCGGGGAGCACTACGACGTGATCGTCGACCTGCACCGGCTGCGCCGCTCCTACACCGACAACTGACGGCACTGCACGATGCTCTCGCGCAGTGCCTCGGCGACGCCGCGGAATTTGCCCGGTAAGCTCTAGAACTTCTGTCCGAATTTGATACCGAAGATCCGCGGCTTGATGGGAATGACCCGCGCGTTCTGATAGCAATAGTCGGCGCCGCACTCACCGTATCGGTTCAATTGGCCCCGTTCGTCGAACGCGTTCTCGATATACAGCTCCGAGGTCCAGTTCCCCATGGCGGTTCCCACGGAAAAATCCGCGCTGGTGTATCCCGGCGTCTGACCGAGGATGGCCTCCACATCGGACTGCAGCGCCGAATTCGCGGCGCTCTGATGTATGACCGACGCCTGCACGAAGCTCTTGTAGTCGCCCACGTTGAACTTGTACCGCGCGGTCAAATTCGCCTTGAATGCGGGCGTTACGGGCAATCGGCTGCCCGCCGGCGCCGATGCCGCGCCCGGACAGCTTTGTAGAAGCTGACCATAGTCTGCTTGGGATTTGTCGGTCTGCTCGCCGCAGAAATCCGTGGTCGTCCTGGCGTTCACATACGTGCCCGATGCGCTGATGTCGAGATCCTCTAGCGCCAGCCAGTTGATGTCGGATTCGATGCCCTTCACCGTCGCATTGCCCACATTGAAGATGTCGGTAATACCGTTCGGCCCCGCGACGCCCAGCTGCACTCCCTTCCACTTCTCATAGAAAACGGCGCCGTTGAAGCGCAGCCGATGGTCGAACCACCCCGTCTTCCAGCCCAATTCATAGTTGCTCAAGGTGTCGGAGCTGTACGGCGCCAAACCCACCCGTCGATTGTTGCCGCCAGGGCGGAAGCCGGTCGAATACGTGGCGTACACCATGCGCTCCGAGTCTACCTGGTAGGTCAAGTTGACCCGGTGAGTCTGACCCGACTCGCGAATACCCTTATCAGTGTTCACGCAGGGTAGATTGCTGCCCACAGCCGGTGCATTGAAGCACGAGCTTTCGCCGCTGCCGTGCGAAAAATTATCGCCGTTGTCGAGGTCCACGTAATTGTTGTTGAAGCCGAAAAACCCATACAGCGTATTGCGTGCCACGAAGCCACGGATGCCCGCACTCAGCTTGAGTTGACTGGTGATGTCGAAAGTGGTGTCGCCGAACACGGCATAGTCGCGGTCCACGCGCTCCTGCTGGGTCAGGTACAGCGTGTTGGCCTGGCCGGTGACGGAAAAGTCGTAGGCCGGCGTGTTGCCCAGATTATTGATCAAGTACTCGTCGCGAATGGTATCGGTCTGACGCTGGTAGAACGCGCCCAGCGTGTAGCGAAATCGGTCGGTCGCAGGCGAGCTCAGACGAATTTCCTGGCTCAGCTTGGTGTAGCGGTCGGTTTGGAGCTGTGCCTGCGTGGGATCGATGAGGTTGCCGGCATTGTCGCGAAAGCGCGAATTGCCGTAGTAGTCGTAGGCCACGGAATATTCCGAATAGTCCGATGCGATCCGGGTATTGCGTTCGAAATAGCCGCCGGAATAGACCAAGTCGAAGTTGCTGATCTTGCCCTCGACCGTCAGCGCCGTCTGATACCAATGATCGTCGGTGGATTCGGGGACGAAATCCGTGACTTTCAGGTCGCCGATCAAGGGGTCGTAACCGAACGTACCGTTGGTTTCCTGATGCTGGTACAGCACCATCGGCGTGATGCTCCAGCTGTCGTTCAAATCGACTTTGAGCGCGGCGCGGCCGCCGTAAGTTTCGGTGTCGTTGAAATTGTTCTTCACGACCGACGCGTTGTTGACGGTCAGCGGTGCGTCCGGATAAGTCGTCGGATCCGTCGATGTGCGAGTGTAGGTTCGCGTCGCCGGCACGTTGCTGATGTAGCCACCATCGCGCTCGTAGTAGCCCACGAGGCGTACGGCGGCGTTCTCTGCCAGCGGAATGTTGACGAACCCGTCGAATTCGCCGCCGCCGGCTCCCGCACTGAACTTGTCGCCCTTCACGTCGTAGCCGGCGGAGAATTTCGTCGGGTCAGGTTTGTTGGTGATGATGCGCAGGGTACCGGACAGCGAACTGGCTCCATACAGCGTGCCCTGGGGGCCGGCCAGCGCCTCGACGCGCTCGATATCGTAGACATGTAGATCGATGGAATTGCCGATGGTGGTGACGGGCGTCTCATCCAAGTACATGCCGGTCGCCGACGCCGAGCCGGCGTGCAGGCCGTCGCCGCCGCTGGCGATGCCGCGAAAGTACAGCTGCGCCTGGCCGGGGCCGAGCGTCTGGAAGCTCACGCTCGGCAGAAACTTGGCATAATCGTCGAAGCTGGTGACTTGCAGCTGGTCGAGCTTATCGCCACCCAGAACCTGCATGCTGATGGGCACCTTCTGCAGGTCCTCGGAGCGCTTCTGCGCCGTGACCACCACTTCCTCGAGCGTCCCGGAGTCCGCCGCGTCGCTGGCGGCGTGCGTGGCGCCGGCGATCAGCGCCGAGGCCAGAGGCATGGCCGCCCACTTCGAGCACATGCGCTGCAATTTTCGCTTGCGACTTCGCGTCATCGATCCATCCCCTCGTTTTTTTTGCGCCGCCCCCCCGCCACCACTTATATCTTTTATTAAACGTCCGCACAATTTCAACCGTGCGGCCCGGTCTCATCGGCGGTAAGCGCCGGTCCGAGGGCGGCCTTCAGGGGACCCAACCACGGCTCGAAATTCCGCCAATGTGCAAGTCCCTGCCGGAAGATCGGCTGCCTCACCTGCTGGGCGCTTGCGGTTCTGACCGCGCGACCGTTGTCGTAGAAGCGCAGGCAGCTCTCCTCGAATGGCAGCCCGCAATAGTCCAGAAGGCGAGCCACTTCCCCCGGCGTGTCCTCGATCATGCGTTCGTAATGGACTCGATGGACCACGCCCGGTAGAACGTGGTCGACGTGATCCATGAGGTCGACGTAGTCCCGATAGTACCAGCCGATGTCCTGCAAGCTATAGGTATATACCTGCCCCTTGGCAAAATGCTGCTTGAACCCGGAAAAGCAGCACGCCATGGGGTGGCGGCGGGCATCGATGAGCTTGGCGTTCGGCAACGCCAGGCGAATGAGTCCGATGTGCAGAAAATTGTTCGGCATCTTGTCGATGAAGTACGGCTTGTCGGTTTTGCGCTGGATTCGCGTTCTTTGGATGTATTCCTCGCCGAGTGCCCGCAGGTCGTCCGCTCCCAAGTCGGCCAAGACCTCCGGGTACTCGGATGCGTCGCCACTGGTCTTCTTGCCGCTGAGGCGCCGCGCCAGGGCAATGATATCGGGCAACTCCATGGTCCCTTCGACGGCTGAATGGCTGGCCAAGATCTGCTCGATCAGTGTAGAGCCCGCGCGCGGCAATCCGACAATAAAAATAGGGTCCGGCGCCGGCGCCCCCATACCGTCGCGCTGCGCGAAGAACGCTTTCGTCAACACCGCCTTCGAGCGTCTGACGTGTGCGCTGGTGGCCGCGGCATCGTAATCCAAGGCGGCCCGCCGTAGTTCATTGCCTTTTGCGTAGTGCCCGAAAGAGCGCTCGAAGCGCCCGGCGTCCTCGAGCGCTTTTCCGAGCGCAAAGTCGAAATGGAAGCGATCCTCATCGGTGAGTTTCGCCGTCTCGAGCTGGTCGAGCATGGTCCGCACCTCCGCCTCGGAGAATCGAAATGTCTTCAGGTTGGCAAGACTCCAATACGCCTCGCCGAAATGCGGCGCGAGCGCGATACAGCGGCGGTAGGCAGCGACGCTGTCGTTTTCCCGGCCGGCGGTAGCCAGCGCATGGCCGTAGCTCATCCAGATCGCCGGCTGCTGCGGGTGAGCGCTGAGCACGTCTGCATAGATCTCGATGGATTCGCGATAATCCCCGATTCTCGCCAGGACGACCGCCTGTAAATTTCGATAGCCCGGATGGCGCGAGTCGTGGCGCAACAGAGTCTCTATCTGCTGCAAGGCGGCGGCAGGCTTGTTCTGTCGGTGCAATACGATCGCATAGTTGTGGCGCGCTCCCTGGAAGCTCGGCGCCAGTTCCAAGCACCGCGCCAACAGGTTCTCCGCGTCCTGATAACGGCCGAGGCGCGCTGCGACCTCCGCAAACATCCGAATGGCCGCCACATCGGTGGGATACCGCTTCAAATGTTCACGCAGCAG
This sequence comes from Gammaproteobacteria bacterium, assembly GCA_003134045.1. Classification (GTDB taxonomy): domain Bacteria; phylum Pseudomonadota; class Gammaproteobacteria; order Steroidobacterales; family Steroidobacteraceae; genus Bog-1198. Next base: position 4,083 of record PLAH01000183.1, on the reverse strand, counting down.
CAATTCGGCCGCGGGAATGCAGTTCTCGCACAACGCAGCGCCGGCAGCTACCAGCCGCGGATCGTTGGTTGAGGTTTTCAGATGCTCCGCATAGGCCGCATCGGCGCCGGCCGGATCACCGAGAATAGTCAAGTGATCGCCGATGGCACGCCAGGCGTCGGGCATGCCCGGTTTCAATGCAACGGCGTGCCGCAGTTCCGCCACGGCGGCGGCGTGCCGCCCGCTCTCACCCAACGACAATCCCAGCTCGCAATGGGCAGTTGCCGACTGCGGCTGCAAAGCGGCGAGACGTCGCAGGGCGTCGAGTGCACCGCCGGTGTCGCCCAACGCGCGTCGGGCCCTCGCCAGCACCAATGTGGCGGTCGGATGGTCGGGTGCAACGCTCAGGATTTCCAAGGCCTGAACTGCCGCCAGGGCTGGATCGCTCCGCAGGAGCCGAGCAGCGTGCGTAAGGGCTGCCTCGATCGTCCCAGTCGGTTCGGCCGCTCTCGTCATCGATACCTCGGCAACATCGCTACAACCCGAGAAAGTCGCTCATTCGGCCGCGTGCAATCACCGCCCTCACCGCCAAAGGCCAGAGGGAATGCATCGCGATCGTTTTCATCGTGGTAACCGGCATGTCGAACTCCGACGCCGGATCGAGGATACGCGTGGCAATCTGCGCGCCCAGGATGGTCGCCATGGCGACGCCGCGTCCGTTATAACCCAGACATGCGATCACACCGTGCGCCGGCTCGTGAATATGCGGGTATTGATCCTGAGTCATCGCGAGACGGCCGCCCCAGGCGTGGGTCCATGCCGTGTCGCCCAACGCCGGCCATAAGCGACGGGCGTAGGCCAGCAAGTGGGGAATCGCCGAACTCGAATCGATCTCCCGCATCGGCCCACGGCCACCCATCAACAAACGGCCGGACGCATCCACCCGATAATACACCGTGATGGCACTGCTCTCGTAGAGCACCGCTCGACTCGGCATGATGGTCCGGGCAATGTCGGGCGGCAGCACCGCGGTCGCGGCGATCGCCCCGAACACCGGCACGATGGAGCGCCGCAACGCCGGCCACAGGTCATCGGTATAGCCGTTGGTCGCGAGGACCACGTGCGCGGCCGTGACCGTCCCCGCAGCCGTGCGAACGTTCCAGGCATCGCCCTGGCGCACTAGGCCGAGCGCGCGCGTGCCGCCGTGCACCGCGGCGCCCGCCCGAACGGCGGCCTGGGCGAGACCCCGGGCGAAGCTCAAGGGATTCAAATCGCCGCCGCGCCGATCCCACATCGCCGCCACGTACCGCCCGGTTCCGGTGGCGCGCTCGAGTGCCGCGCCTTCCAACAGTTCGACCGGCGCACCGCGTCGGCTGAGCTGCTCGATCGACATGTTGATGAGGGCAGCGTGCTTGGCTCGGATGGCCGCCCGCAACGTACCGTTCTGGCGTGCTTCGCACGCAATGTCATGGCGCCGAATGAGCGCAAAGACGAACTCCGGCGCGCCGCCGGAAAGCGCGATCATACGCCGCCCGAGGTCGGTTCCAAAGTCACGCTCGATCACGTCGGGGTCGTGCTTCAGGCCCGCGTTCACCTGACCGCCATTGCGCCCCGAAGCGCCCCAGCCCGGCTCTTCGGCCTCCAATAACACGACGCGCGCACCCGCCTCCGCCAAATGCAGAGCGGTCGACAATCCCGTGAACCCACCGCCCACCACCACGACGTCGGCACGGACGTCGACATCGAGCGCCGGCGTGGCCACGGCGTGCTCCGTGGTGTCTCGATAGAGGTTCGGCATGAGGGCGTTCGCGTACCGCGTGGGTCGATCGGCTAGGATAGCGGATTTCCGGGGACCGCTCGATGTCGAGCCGGCCGGCGCGAAAACGTGTAGCTTGTAAGCGGGTTTCAATCCGAAAAAAAGGGGGATCAATCATGCAGTATCAAGGTCTAGGGGGTCTGATCGTCCTCATCGCCGACGTGTGGGCGATCGTCAACATCTTCCAAAGCGGCGCCGACACGGGCAAGAAGGTGCTGTGGACCGTCCTCGTCATCGTCCTGCCGGTGCTCGGCTTCATTCTCTGGTATTTCCTCGGCCCGAAGACCGGGAGAGCCTAGCCTTCACCATGCGCCGCCGCAGTCATGAGCGCCATCAACTGGCCAAGCGCGGCTGGCTGCGCGCCAGCGTTCTGGGCGCCAACGACGGGATCGTATCGACATCGAGCTTGATTCTCGGTGTCGCGGCGGCGCATGCCAGTCATGCGAGCATCTTGTTGAGCGGTACCTCCGGCCTCGTGGCCGGCGCCATGTCGATGGCGATCGGCGAATACGTCTCCGTGCACTCGCAAGCGGACACCGAGGCGGCGGCGCTGGCCCAGGAGCGCGCCGAGCTGCAGGCGGATTTCGCGGGCGAGCGCCACGAACTGACCGACATCTACGTGCGCCGCGGCCTCGACCCGATGCTTGCCAGCCAGGTCGCCGAGCAGCTGATGGCGCACGACGCACTGGCGGCGCATGCCCGCGATGAGCTCGGCCTGTCGGCCGACTCGGCGGCACGTCCGCTGCAAGCCGCGCTGGCCTCGGCCGGCAGTTTTGCGGCCGGTTCGGCGATTCCACTGCTCGTCGCCGCGGCGACGGCGTCCCGCTACCTCATCGCCTGCACCGTGGCCGCATCGCTGCTGTGCCTGCTGTTTCTGGGCGGCATCTCCGCCAAGGCGGGGGGCGCCGATGTGCTGGCCGGCGCACTGCGCGTCGGGCTGTGGAGCGCGCTCGCGATGGGCGTGACCGCAGGCGTCGGCGCGCTGCTCGGGACCGCGATATGAGCACGGCGTCGGCATCGTGCGCCCTGCTCCGGGTTGCTCAAATGGACGAGGCCGACCGGCGCACCGTCGACGCGGGGATCGCGGGCACGGACTTGATGCATGCCGCGGGCGGCGCCGTGGTACGCGAAATCGTGCAACGCTGGCGCGTCTGTCGCGTCCTGGTCCTGTGCGGGCCAGGCAACAACGGCGGCGACGGTTTCGTGGTCGCGAACGAACTGCACGCCGCCGGGTGGCCCGTCCGGGTCGCGCTGCTCGGTTCCCGCGAGCGCCTGAAGGGCGACGCGCAATTCCACGCGTCGCGCTGGCACGGCGCCATCGAGGCGCTGAGCTGCGCGGCGGTGGGCGACGCCCAGTTGGTCGTGGACGCCGTGTTCGGCTCCGGCTTGAGCCGCGCCCTGAACGAGGACGTCGCGCGCACGCTGGCCGCGGTTAGCGTACCGATGATCGCCATCGACGTGCCGAGCGGCGTCATGGGCGACACCGGCGAGTCCTTAGGTGCCGCCGCCGCTTCGTGCACCGTGACATTCACGCGTAAAAAGCCCGGCCACCTCCTGCTGCCGGGCCGCAGCCTGTGCGGCGACCTCGTGCTCGCCGACATCGGAACGCCGGCGACAGTGCTCGATGCCATTGCGGTGGACACCTGGGAAAACGTCCCCGAGCTGTGGAGAAGCGACCTGCCGCGGCTGAACGCGGCCGGCAATAAATACAGCCGCGGCCACGCCCTCGTTTCCGGCGGCTATCCGACCACCGGCGCGGCGCGCATGGCGGCGCGTGCGGCGGCGCGCGCCGGGGCCGGGCTCACCACGGTCGCCGTCCCGGAAATCGCTCTGCCGATCTACGCGGCGGCGCTCACCAGCATCATGGTGCAACCCATGGCGCGCCCGCAGGATTTCGCGCGTCTGTTGCAGGATGCCCGCTACACGGCCTTGTTGATCGGTCCCGGCGCCGGAGTCAACGCAGCCACTCGCGCCCGCGCACTCGACATGCTCGCCACCGGGCGCGCGGTGCTGCTGGATGCCGATGCCATCAGCGTCTTCGCCGACCGCCCGGCGGCGCTCGCCGAGGCGATCAAGGGACCGTGCGTTCTCACCCCGCACGAAGGCGAGTTCGCGCGGCTGTTCCACTCGAGCGGCGACAAACTCAGCCGGGCGCGCGCCGCGGCGCGCAGCAGCGGCGCGTGCATCGTGCTCAAGGGCGCCGACACCGTGATCGCCGCTCCCGACGGCCGCGCCATCATCAATACCAATGCGCCCGCCAGCCTCGCCACCGCCGGCTCGGGCGATGT
>PLAH01000157.1 GCA_003134045.1 Gammaproteobacteria bacterium | reverse complement strand
CAGATTGGTCCGGAATACTCACCGGCGACAGAGCGTCCAACGGATCAGACAACCCTCGTTGAATTGAAGAAGCAAAAAAATCGGGAGTGGGCGGCGTTTTATTCGGCGCCATCATCGTGTGAGCATCCGGCCAGCTGGAATGACCAGGTTGAGTGTGGCAACCAGTACATGCGGGCGAAGAAGCGCTTTGAACAGCATTGGGCGGCCACGCACCCCTCGGACTCGGCGCAAACGCCGTTCGTCTTGGATAACACCGCCATTCGAAACAGCTCCGCAGCTCAATCGCGAAATGCCAGCCAATAGACGGAACCTATTTCAACATAGTGCCCGTTATCCGAAGTTCAGGCTTCGGTGCTAGGGGGGGCGTACTGTCCAATCGATCATCGCCCCAGAATCGATTGTATGTGCCGGCAAAAAGGCGGAAGGTCCTTCTGCGCCGTTCGCCAGATAAGGTCGATGTTGATGTCGAAATAGCCGTGCGTGAGTCGATTGCGCATCCCGCAAATCTGGTCCCACTCTGGGTAGCTTGCTGCGGTCGCCGGGTCAATGGACCGAATGTTGATGGCGGCCTCGCCGATCACTTCCAAATTGCGGATGACGGCGCCTTGGATCATGAACGAGTCGGCGAACTCGTCGGGGCTTCTGTCCAGTATATAACTGTCGATGCGTGTGATGGCGTCGAGAATATGCTGCAGGTAGTCGACAACGCGGAAGTCACTCTTCCTACTCATTGGCTCATACCGCGACGGCTTCGTTCAGTACGTCTTTCCTGAATCGCCTAGAGATATCCTGTGGCGTTCGTATGTCGACGGGCACACCGAGCAACCTCTCCGCTTCTATCTGGACAGAGGCTAGCGTCAACAACGTGGTACTCGGTGTGGCATCCACTAACAAATCGAGATCGCTTTTATCAGTGTCTTCGCCACGTACAACGGAGCCAAAAACCCGCAGATGAATTACCCCGTGGCGCTCAACGATTCTACGAAGTTCATCCCTATGGGCAGCAAGTGCTTCTGATGGCTTCATGATGATTGCAATCTGGCGGAAATTGACTTATTGGTGAGTCTAGCAAAATTCGATCAGTTCGGCGAACTGCAGGCCCTATCGCTACATCGCTCAATGCCGGCCTCTCGACCTGCGCCGATACGGACGACTTGTGCGCCGTGCCGCGTCGCAAAGCATTAGCTGGCCGCGGATGTGCGGCAGTCACCCCAGCGGTTTTGCACGACAATCGGGTGTCGGGCTTGACTGAGGCGCGGATAGAGTAGTCTGGAATGACGACGTTTGCTTGGCCTGTGTCCTCTGTGTCCGAGGTTGTGAGTTGAGTCATAGGGTTGGCAACGAAATAAATATAGAGTGATACCTATAAGGCTGCGTGAGCAGCCGTGCACCGCGCCGGGGAAGGCGTGTATCGATCTGTGACAAGGATTGTAACACCGTGGCGAGAACTCATCGGTTGGCCTGGACCTGCACCCTCGCACTAGCGTGCGTGTGGCCGGGGACGTGGGCGGCGAGCGCCAACTGCGCCCGAGCGAAAAGCCCGAACGATCTCTTGGTTTGCAGTGATGGACCGTTGTCCGTCATGGATGACGAGGTGGCGTCGTTGTACCGATCCGCCAAAGCGGTTACGCACGATGCGGTGGCCTTCAAAAGGGAAACCAACGAGGAGTGGCGAAGTCGCGAGAGTTGCGGCGATCGGGACTGCTTGGTCGCGTGGTACCAACGGCGCAGCGCACAGCTGGCAGCGGAAATTAACCATGGACAAGCCGCTGAATTGCGCAGTGAGCCCACGGCAGCGGTGCCGCAGCCGGTCAAGGCTGACGCCTTGGTTGCGGACGACTCCTTCCCCGTCGGCACGACGATATGGGTGGTCGCCGGCATAGTGGGTTTTCTATGGGTGCGAGCAAAGGTGATCAAGGGCAAGCGAATCATCGCGGCTCAGCAGGCGAGGCGCGATGAGATGGCAGAGTCGGAGTTAACCGTTGCAAGAAAGTCGGAGACGAGGACCCCAGACCGGACCCGGGAAACGGCGTCGGGCGTGTCGCGGCGGCGAACGGGGGCCTCGTCAAAGCCACGCACGCCGACTATATGGATCCCGCCGGGTGAGTCGGTGGTGGTACACGGCGCGACCATCCCGGGCGGCATGTTGTACGTGGGATCCAGCTTGATGGCAGCCGATGGCGGCGTGGAGCCCGCGCAACTGGACCCTACGCTCGAGATGGACGCGGGGCCAGCGACCCCTGATGAGCGTCATTTCGGCTATTGGCCGCGATACCACGAGATCTCTCCGATAGCACGCCGTGCCTATTTGACATGGCTTAGCGGCGGCCGGCGAGATCCGGCCGCGGACATCGGCTACGTGTTTTTGTTTTTCTATGGCCTCGAGCGCCGCGCGTTGGTGGAGGCGGCGGCAGACGAGGCAGCGCAGGCAGAGATCCCGGCCATTGTCGATGAGATCGAGCGCCTGCGTGCAATCTACGATAACAATTCCTTTCTGCGCTACTCGAGCGACCTGATAGATTTTTTGGCGGCGGGAGCCGTGGCTCGGGGGTGCTATCTGAAGGCGCCGCCACCCGACACGTCCAATCGTGGCATGTCATTGCGGTTGAAAGTGGGCTTAGGACAGTGTGCCGTGGATGGGGCACCCGTGCCCGTCGGATGGGCGCTGGCGTGGGCACGATCTGAAGCCAATGTGCATTTGCCGCGGTCCGCCTCCCGGTGTGCTCGCCAGTTCGATAGCCAGTTCAAGGCGCAGTACGCGCAGCACTTTAATGAAGGTCTGAAGCTCGGGGTGAACCGAACCAAGTTGAAGATTGCCTATCGGGCCGCGTCCAGCGGCTTGCTGGGGCAGGGTTTTACAGCAGATTTAGGCGCGTTGCCGGATGTGACCACGGTGGTGGCGCCGCTCAAGAAATTACAAAGCGTGGTGGACACGGCTGCCGCCGGCCTCGAAGCCTACTCGCGTTTCATCGGGCGGCATGCGGATCGAGTGGCTTCTCTCGAAGCGACCTTGTTGCTGCCCAAGGCCTTGTGGCCCGTTTCGGTGCAAGACGCCGTCGCCGGTCTCGATAAGCGAATCGGCGCCGGCATGGTGGTCATCAAACTCGGCGAACTCCTGACGGTATTTGGCGGCACGTCCACGCTCACGCGCGAGACGTTAAAGAATCTCTTCCAGGTGTTGCAGTCAGCGCAGGTGGGGGTCGAGCCCAACGTACTCGCGGGTGCGAAAACGCCGAAGGCGGATGACTCCGTGGTGTTATTCCGGTTGGAGGGGGACGATGGCGTAGCGGGTCATCACAACGCCGCCGGCTATGAGGCAAGCGCCGTCATGCTGGATCTGGCGATCACGTTGGCGAATGCGGACGGCAAGATTTCCGGGCGCGAGGTGCAGTTCCTGAATCGCCAAGTCGACGCGTGGGCGCACGTGGGGGATTCTGCGCAGCGACGGCTGCGGGCGCGGCTACGATTGGGAATCGTCTATCCGCCCTCCCTGGCGTCGCTCCGATCGAAGATCGAACCGCTGCCGGCGGAGGCCAAGGTGGGTTTGGGCAAGCTCTTGTCAGCGCTCGCACTCGCGGATGGGACGCTTGCACCGGCGGCCGTGAAGCACTTGGAAAAGGTGTACGGCCTATTGGGTATCGAAGCGTCGGCTTTGTATCGCGAATTGCACGTGGCGTCGGCTGCGTCTGATCGGCAGGCACGGGGCGTTACTGCAAGCCGGCTGGTGGAACGCTCTGCTCCGGAGCCTGTCAAGGGCCTGTCGGCGACTGTGCCGAGCCTCCATGTACCCAAACGCGCACAGGCACTCGGCGGATTTCAACTCGACCCCGCACGGGTTGCAGCACTGCAGGTGGAAAGTGAGCGCGTGACGGCGATGCTGTCGAAGGTGTTCGAGGATCAAGAATCGATGGCGTCGGTGGCTACCGTTCCGTTGCCCTCCCCTGCCCTGGACGATACAGAAGCCGAAAGCCATGGGAGAGAGTCACGCTTGCTGGGCCTGGATCCGGAGCACTCGGCGTTTTTACGCGTGTTGCTCACGCGGCCATCCTGGTCGCGCGCAGAATTGGGTGAGGTGGCGGCGGATATGGAATTGATGCTGGATGGCGCGTTGGAGCGGGTTAATGAGGCGACCCTCGATACCCTCGATAACCGCATTGCAGAAGGTGATGACCCGATTGAGATCGACCAAGATTTGATGGAGAACGCGAGCGCATGGACATGATTCGACCCCGAGATCGCGACTTGATCGTGCAGGCCTTGCGGGCCGGTGTGGTGCCCCGCGCCGGGCAGCATTTGATCCAGGTCGGTCGCGCCAAGGAAGTGGAGGTGATGTTGCGAGACGTCGAGCGCATCGTCGTGGGAGGAACCGTCTTTCGGATCGTGATCGGTGAATACGGGGCGGGGAAGACATTCTTTCTAAACTTGGTGCGGGCGATTGCCATGCAACAGAAGTTGGTGACGGTGCATGCAGATTTAAACCCGGATCGCCGCTTGCAGGGTGCGGGCGGCCAGGCGCGCTCGTTGTTCGCAGAGCTCATGAAGAATCTATCCACGCGGGCGAAACCCGACGGCGGCGCTTTGGCCGGTGTGGTCGACAAGTTTGTGACGCAGGCGAACACCGACAGCAAGGCGCAAGGGACATCGCTCGAGAAAGTTATTCAGGCGCGCCTGAGCCCATTGACCGACATGGTGGGCGGCTATGACTTTGTGCAAGTGATCGGTGCGTATGCCCGGGCATTCGAGGAAGGCAATGAGGTACTCAAAGCCGATGCGGTGCGCTGGCTGCGCGGCGAATACACGACGAGGACAGAGGCGCGGGCCGCACTCAGGGTGCGCAATATCATCGATGATGACCAGATCTACGACTATTTGAAATTGTTCGGGCGTTTCGTGCGCGTGGCCGGATTCGGGGGCCTATTAGTCTGTCTCGATGAACTGGTAAACCTGTACAAGCTTGCCAATCGTCAGGCGCGCGACAACAATTACGAGCAGATCTTGCGAATTTTGAACGACGTGCTGCAGGGGACCACGGAGGGCATCGGTTTCTTACTTGGCGGAACGCCAGAATTTTTGTTGGATAGTCGGCGAGGGCTCTATAGTTACCCCGCATTACAGTCGCGCTTGGCAGAGAACGCGTTCGCGTCGCAATCCGGTTTGACGGACTATTCGGGACCGGTGCTGCGCCTAACCAGCCTGACGCCCGAGGACTTTTACGTGCTGCTACAGAAGTTGCGGCATGTCTTTGCGTTCGGCGATCCGGCCAAGTATTCGTTGCCGGATGAGGGTATTCAGGCCTACATGGCCCATACGGCGAAACGTTTAGGGGACGCCTATTTTCGGACTCCGAGAACCATGATCACTGCATTTTTAGGATTGCTGGCCATATTAGAACAGCATCCCGGCACCGACTGGCGCCCGCTCTTGGGCGCAGTGCACATCGAGGCTGACTCGGGGGCGGCGGCGGAGCGCGCGATGGACGACGATGACCTCGCCAGTTTCAAGCTCTGAACCGAGCGTTTCTCACCTAGGATTGCTGGATGCGCGCATCCAGCGCTGGGTGTGGTCGAAGGGCTGGACGGCGCTTCGGGATGCGCAAGAATTGGCGATCCCGGTTCTGCTCGACGCTCGGCAGGATGTCATCATTTCGGCCGCGACAGCATCGGGTAAAACCGAAGCGGCGTTCCTGCCCATTCTGTCCCAGCTCGCGCGCAACGGCGAGGAGATGGGGGTCGTCCTCTATATCAGCCCCTTGAAGGCGCTGATCAACGATCAATGGGGCCGGCTGGAGCCCTTGTGCGAGGAGCTGGACGTGCCGGTAGTCCCCTGGCATGGCGATGTGTCGGCGACGCGCAAGCGTCGATTCATGAAACGGCCGCAAGGGGTCTTGCTCATTACCCCCGAATCCCTGGAAGCGATGTTCGTGCGGCGGGGCCACGAGATTCGGCGTCTGTTTGGGGAGCTCGCGTACGTGGTGGTTGATGAATTGCATGCCTTCATCGGCAGCGATCGAGGCAAACAACTGCAATGCTTGATGCGACGCATCGAAGCCGCGATCGAGCGGCGCGTACCGCGCGTGGGGTTGTCGGCCACCTTGGGCGATATGGACCTTGCAGCAACGTTTCTACGGCCCGAGGGTCCGCCGGCACAGATCATCGAATCGACGGCCGCCGGGCAAGAGCTCAAAGTGCAGGTACGCGGCTATGTCCTCCAAGGGTTGCAGAGCGAGGGCGCGGAGGATGAGGCCGCGCACGCCTCGATGGCCGATCACCTATTCAAAGTCCTGCACGGCTCCAACAATCTGTTGTTCCCCAATAGCCGCAGCAAGGTTGAGCAGTACTCGGACCTGCTGCGCCGGCGGTGCGAGGCGGAAGGAATTCCCAACGAATTTTGGCCGCATCATGGCAGTCTCTCGCGCGAGATCCGCGAAGACACCGAGGCCGCCTTAAAAGCCGGCGACCGGCCTGCGACCGCGGTTTGCACGACGACTTTGGAACTCGGAATCGATATTGGTGCGGTCAAAAGCGTGGCCCAGATCGGTCCGCCGCCCTCGGTAGCGGCCCTACGGCAGCGGCTGGGCCGATCGGGACGCCGGCCGGGCGAGGTGGCCATCCTACGCGCGTATGCGACGGAGCATAAGATCACCGCCGATTCGCCGTTGTCGGACCGCTTGCGCGAGGGGTTGCTACAGACCGCAGCGAGCGTGCGTTTATTGATCGAGAAGTGGTGTGAGCCACCCCGCACGGGTGGTATGCATTTATCGACGTTAGTGCAGCAAGTCCTGTCGATGATAGCGGAACGGGGAGGTGTGAGTGCGGCGGAGGTTTCGCAGACCTTGATCGTGGGAGGTCCGTTTGCGGGATTGACGCCCGCGCACCTCAAAGCGCTATTGCGCGAGCTCGCGCGGCGGGAGCTCGTGGTGCAGGATTCGTCGGGGGCTTTGCTATTGGGACCCTTGGGTGAACGGATCGTTGGCTCGTATGACTTTTACGCAGCGTTCACCTCTGGCGAAGAGTGGGAAATCGTTCAGGACGGGCGGGGGCTGGGGACCTTGCCCATTGATAGTCCGGTCTACGAGGGTCAGTGCATCATCTTCGGCGGGAGGCGGTGGAAGATTTTAAGTGTGTCGACAGATCCCGCGGTGCTGCTGGTCGCTCCCGATCCCAGCGGGCGGCCGCCGCAGTTCGATAGCGGACGGGCGATGGTGCACGAGCGGATTCACCTTGAGATGCGCAGGGTTCTGGAAGAAGACACTGAGCTCGTCTTTCTGGATGTGGTCGCGCAGGGATTGTTGCGGGAGGCACGGAGTTTTTATCGCGATGCGCGCTTGGCGCAGCGCCTGGTAGTGCGGGACGGCGATGCGGTGCTG
>PLAH01000172.1 GCA_003134045.1 Gammaproteobacteria bacterium | reverse complement strand
GGCCTGTGTCGCGCAGAGCGACCGCAAAGCTGTCGGTGAAGATCATCCAGTTCAGCGCGATGCTCGCGAGGACGCCGAAGACGCCGAGTTCGAGCAGAAAGGCGGCAAACGATATTTCCAGAATATTCTGGAACAATGAATAGTAGCGGCCCTCGTAGGCTGGGCCGCTTTGCGAGGGCGAGGCATTGCCGAGGCCCAGTCCGAAGGCCAGGAGCACGGGATCCTTCGCGAGATATGTCACGGGGACCACGATGGCCTCGCCCCGGTGGGCGTGTTTCTTGCCGCCGACCCCGACGCCCCGGCCGCTGCCCTCGGACACGAGATACTTGTCGAGGTTCTTCTCAGTCGTGAAGAAGTCGACGATGCTGACGGATGAGCCGTTCAACGATTCCATCTTGTCGTAGATTGGCACGAAAATCGCTGCGAAAACCACCAGTGCGGCGAACCCTAGGCCGGTGTAGCGCAGCCGCTTGCCCGGATCGGCGCCCACCAGCATGACCACGAAGAGACCCAGGGGGAGGAAAACGACCGTCACCTTGGTTTCGTTGATGGTGGTGGGTATGAGCAGCAAGATGAACAGCAGTCCATAGCGCCATACGCCGATGCGGCGCTTCAGCACCAAGCCCGTCAATATCAGCGCCCCGCAGATGAGCAGCATGGACAGAATGCCGGAATCCATCAACGTGCCGCGGACATCGTCGCCGGAAAAGCGGTCCGCACTGATGATGATCCAGCGCTGGTAGACGGCCACGGGCAATTGACAGAACGCGAGTACCAGGAGCAGTTTGAGCTGTCGGAGCAACTGTTCGTCCGTCATCGGTAGGACCGCACCCAGCAGGAACAGTGGCGCAGCGCGGAAGTAAAACCGCATGCCCGTGATCAGAGCTCCAGGGCTTGGATCATTGCTGATGATGCCGCAAATGACCACCAGCGCGAGGGCGCCGAGGATCACCCAATATTTCGTCGCCACCCAGCGGAATCCGTCCTGCGTGCCTGCTATCAGCACGTACACCAGCACTAGGCCCGAAATGGCTTCCGGCACGAAACGCAGGAGCGGCGGCAGATGAAAGGTCGTGAGCGTAAATTCAAACAGCATCGCGACGCAAATAATCACGAAGGCGAACTTTTGCATGAGCCGCGTCTCGCTCGTGCCGGCTAGAAGTGATGCACGTTAAGCGACTACCTTGACCGGACCGGTCGAGGACGGAGCCTTACCGGCGGCCGCTGCCGCCCCGGCGGGAACCGCACCCGAGTAGTGCACCACCCGATCGACCTGGTAATCCTTGCTGGTCCCCGCGTGGGTGAAAATGATGAGTTCGCCGAGCAGTCCGAGGGCGAAAATCTGCACGCCCAGCACGATCAGCAGGGATGCCAGGAGCAATGCGGGGCGGTCGGCCAGCGGAATACCGAAGAAGAGCCTCTCGAAGACCAGGTATCCCAGTTCCAGGACGCCGAGGGCCAAGGTCATGACACCGATCATGCCGAAGAACCGCAGCGGTTTCTTGGTGAAACGAACCAGAAAGAATACCGTGAAGATATCGAGGAAACTGCGCAGGTAATTACGCGCCGGATACATCTTGTCGTGGCGATCGCTCTTCGATTGCGTGACGGCGACTTCCGCGACGCGAAACCCTTGGCGTTCCGCGAGCACCGGCAGAAAGCGCTGCTGATCGCCGTAGAGATGAACCTCCTCGAGCACCTTGCGCCGCATCGCCCGCGCGTTGCAGCCCAAATCGCGGAAGGACAAGCGGGTGACGAATTGCAGCAGACCGTGAAAGGCACCGCGGCGGATGGTCTCGTACCAGCGGGTCGCCCGCGGCTCACGGCAGCCCACGGCAATGTCGGCACTCTCCAGGGCCGCATAGAGATTCGCCACCTGGGTGCCGTCGATCTGGAAGTAGGCGGGAAGCGTGTAGATCACGCTGCCCACGGCGTTCTCGAAGCCCACCATGATCGCGGTCGCTTCGCCGAAATAACGCGACAAGGACACCACCGTCACGGGCTCGCTGCGGGCGGCAAGGGCGGCGAGGGCTTTCTCATAGGCCGGTTGAGGGCCATCCAGCACGAAGATCATTTCGTACGTGACGCCGAGCGCCGCGAGCCCGGATTTATATTCCGCGTACAATGCGTCGAGCGGCGCTTGGCGCTCGCCGACCGGCACGATCACGGATACCTGCACAGCGTTTCTGTTCATGGTCATTTGCGGGTCTCGTTTGACGACAACACTCTCCCGGTCAGGCGCGCGAAGTGCTCCGGCCGCACGTCTCCGAGCTTGTAGATCAATTCCCCCAAGGTGCCGCTCGCGATCAGCGTCACCGCACCCGTGAGGAACACGATGCCGGCTCCGGTCAAGGGCAGCGACAGACGACCGTTTTCAGGAATCGCTGCCAACAGGCCACCCGCCAGCGCCGCCAGTCCCACGAGCATCAGAGGCAAGCACAAAAGACTAAACCAAAGCAGCGGGCGCGACGTGAACGAACTCACCGTCTTGATAACCATTAAGTCAAGCAGAACCTTGTAGACGCGCGACAAGCCATATTTGGACGCGCCGAACTGCCGGGCGTGATGGCGCACCTTGATCTCGGCGATTCGCGGACCCGCGATCGAGGCCATGGCCGGGATGAAGCGGTGCATTTCGGAGTACAGCGGGATCTTCTTGATGACCGATGCGCGGAACGCCTTCAGCGAACAACCGTTATCGGTGATGGACACCCCGGTCACGCGGCTGATGAGTCGATTGGCGATCACCGACGGGATCTTGCGCGAAATCAGCTTGTCCTGGCGCTTATGCCGCCAGCCGACGACGATGTCGTTGCCTTCGGCCATCTTGGTCAGGAAATGCTCGATGTCGGCGGGATCGTTCTGCAGATCGCCGTCCATGGTCACCAGGATTTCGCCGCGGGCGTACTCGATGCCGGCCGCCATGGCGGCGGTCTGCCCGTAATTTCGGCGAAACTTGACGAAGCGCACCCGCGGATCGCCGCGCGCGATCTCGTCGGCCATGGCAGCGGTCGCATCCTTGCTGCCATCATCCACGAACACCATTTCGTAGGGGATGCGCAGCGGATCCACGGCGGCGACAATGGCCGCGTGCATGGGCTTGATGCTGTCCTCTTCGTTGTAGAACGGCACGATCACCGAAAGCTTTGGGAAAGAATCCACGCGGTGTCTCTATGGGGTTTCAGAAATAAACATACTGCGCCAAGCGCCCGGGCAGCAATTTAACACCCCGCACTGGCAATTACCCGCCGGCGGCCCGCCATGTAGTATTTATGCGACTTAAGTCCCGGTTTTTACACGTTAAACGCAATCCGCCGCGGCCGCTTGCCGCGGCACGGTATACTCGCGGTCCTCATGAAAGTCCTGGTCACGGGTGTCGCCGGATTCATCGGCTCCTTCACTGCGCAACGCCTGCTCGAGCGTGGCGACGACGTCGTAGGTCTCGACAATCTCAACGATTATTACGACGTGTCGCTGAAAAGAGCGCGGCTCGAGCGGCTCGAGCGGCATGCCCGTTTCCGCTTCGTGCGGGCCGATCTGGCCGATCAAGCGGCGATTCTCGACCTGTTTGCCCGGGAGCAATTCGAGCGGGTGGCGCACTTGGGAGCGCAAGCCGGCGTGCGCTATTCCTTGCAGGCGCCGCATAGCTACATCCAGAGCAACATCACGGGCACCTTGAACGTGCTCGAAGGGTGCCGCCACAACGCCGTAGGCCACCTGGTCTATGCGTCCTCGAGTTCGGTCTACGGCGCGAGCGCGCGCTTGCCCTATTCGGTCCACGAACCGGCGTCTCACCCCGTCTCTCTGTACGCGGCGACCAAACGTTCGAACGAGTTGATGGCGCACAGCTACTCGAGCGTGTTCGGCTTACCTACCACCGGGCTGCGCTTTTTTACGGTGTACGGGCCTTGGGGACGGCCCGATATGGCCTTGTTTCTTTTCTCGCGCGCCATTCTCGCGGGCGAGCCCATCCAGGTTTTCAATCACGGACACCACAAACGCGACTTTACTTATGTCGATGATATCGTCGAGGGCGTGGTACGCGTGCTCGACCGCGTTGCGAAGCCCGACCCGCGTTGGGACAGCGCGCACCCGGACCCGGCGTACAGTGCGGCGCCGTACCGAATCTACAACATCGGCAGCAATCGTCCGGTGGAATTGCTGCGCTACATCGAAGTGCTGGAACAATGCCTCGGGCGCAAGGCGCAGAAAATTCTCCTGCCCCTGCAACCGGGCGACGTTGCCGACACCTTTGCGGATGTCCGCGAGCTCATCGACGACATCGGCTACCAGCCCACGACCCCCGTGGAAGTGGGCGTGCGCAATTTCGTCGACTGGTATCGCGACTACTACGGCTGCGCCGAGGGCTGATCCGTGGCCCGCCGGCCGCGCCGCGTGCGCCGTTCCTGACCCTTCCACATACGTCCCGCCGACCAGAGGTCCGCGGCCCGTGGCTCACGAAATAACGCTCTTATTATCCCGGTGATGGACATTTGTTATCCCGGTGATGGACATTTGCGGTTCGGTCAGCATCATCGCCGGTAGGATTCACCCAGCCGCGGGGGCACCCGCCGTTCTTCCTGGACGCTGTCGTACGTGCGCACTCTTCCCGCTGCACGCTCCAGAACCTTGAGCGTGAGATCCGCGATCAGGTCCCAGTCATAGCGCACGCAGGAATTACGCAGACGCTGCGCCATGATTTCCCGCTCTTCCGTCGTCAGCTGCGCCAAGTCACGCAGGCGTAGGGCGAGACCTTGAACGTCGCCCACTCCAAAGTAACAGCTCTGATCGAGTTCAGTCTCGAGATTGGCCGGAATGGCGCTGGCCAAAGCCGGTGTTCCGAGCTTCATCGCCTCGAGCAACGAGATGGGCAGCCCTTCGTGCGAGGACGGCAGCACAAAAATGCCGGCGTGCGCGAGCAATTCATGCACTTCGGCCGGCGGCAGGAAGCCGGTATGCACGATGTCGGGGTTGGCGGCACTCTGCTGACGCACTCGGTTCGCGTACGATTGCGATCCTTGGGCTCCGCCCACCAGCAGCAATTTCCAGCCGGGCAGGTTCGCGGCCGTGAACGCGGCAATGAGGTCGAGCTGACGTTTCTCCGGCACCAGCCGACTTACTTGAATAACGTAACGATAGGGCTCAAGCCCATGTTTTTCAAGAGGATATTTCCCGCTAAGGATCGTCAGGTTGCCGACGCCGTTCGGAATCAAGGTGGATGGTCGGCCATAACGATTGCGCACCACTTCTTGGATGCCGCGCGAAATGACGATGGTCTCATCGGCGCAGTTCACCCCGAGGCGTTCGCCGAGGCGCAGAACGGCACGCGCCGGTTCTTTCCATTTCTCGCGCAGATAGTCCTGCCCGTGATGGGTGATGACGACTTTGAGGCCAAACAACTTGGCGATGGGTGCGACCAGCCACGGCCCCACGGCGTGAATGTGCAGCACGTCCGGACGGCTTACCGCCGCGTACAGCACACCCAAGAACGTGTGCACCACGGCCTCGACGCCTTGCAGACGCGGCGACCATAGCCATCGCACCGCGACACCCTTCCAGCGCGACGGCGAATGAGTGGGGCGATAAGGACTGCGGCCGAAGACCGTGACGTCGGCTCCCAACGCAGCGATTCTGGGGTACAGTTCCGAGACGTGCATTTCCACGCCCCCCGGCACGTCGGGCATTCCACGCAACCCCAACACGGCCACCTTCAGACGGGTTCCCTCGTTGTTGTTCACTATAATCTCACTATTTATTGCTTCGTCGAACGAGCGTTTCGTTGAACGAGCGTTATTGTTGATTCGACCGCGTTCAATTCGCCACTGCCAATTGGTTCTCAACTGGGACGCCGGCTGCTACCCCATGTCTCCGATAGATGGACAGCATTCTATCTCGATAGGCCGAGGGGCTGAATTCGGCACGCATCCACTCCCGGCCAGCGAGTCCCATGCGCTTCAGGGCGTCGGCCGGCATTCGTTCGACTCGCACCAGTGCTTCGACGAGCGAATCGATATGTCCGCTGCGGAACACGATTCCAGTTTCGTCGGGACGGATGAGTTCGGGGATGCCGCCGATATCTGCACCGATGATGGGTTTCGCAAGCGCACTCGCCTCCATGACGCTGAGCGGCGCGTTTTCATACCATTGTGAAGGAATCACGACCGCGCGCGCGGAACACACCGCATCGTGCAATGCGGACCCGCTCAGGTAGCCGCAGAAGGTGACATCGGCGCCGACACTGTCGGCCAGTTGCCGCAGCATGGGCTCTTCCGGGCCGGTCCCCACGATGCGCAGTGGCACCCGCGCTTGCGCTGCGGCACGCACCAAGGTGTCGACGCCTTTTTCCGGTACCAGGCGTCCCAGGTACAGGAAGGCGTCGCCCGGTTCGCCGCGGGGGATCAATGCGTCCACGTCCACGGAATTGGGTACATGGACGAAACGGCTCGTATCGATACCCCATTCTGCGAATTTCGCCAGGAAAAAACGACTTGGCACCACGAACTGCGTGACAGTTTTATTATAGATATCGAGCCATTTGTGCAGCGTCGATTCGAGCCACACCAGTGCGCTCATGGCGGTCGAGTTCTTGATGCAGCGGTTCTTCACTACATTGCGCAACGCGCCGCCGCGGCATCTCTCGCAGACTTCGTTACGCGTATACATCTTATAGGCAGGACACGCAAGCTTCAGGTCGTGAAGAGTCAGGACGGTGGGGATGCCGGCGCGCTGCAGTTCGACCAGCACCGAAGGGGAGAGCTGGTGGTATATATTATGGGCGTGCGCCACGTCCGGGCGGCTGGCCGCGATCATGGCGCGCATGCGGCGTGCCGCTTCGAGGCTGTAAATCGCCCTGGCGGCCCGCGCCGCCTTGGAAAGCGCCGATTCAGACCCCTCCGCGCTCGAATCACTGACGAAATGGCGGTCCCATTCGCTGGTCTCGTTCAGGCGATGATGCATCGAAAACGGCGTGACGTTCCAGCCCGCCTGTTCGAACAAGCGGTTGTGCTCGAAGAAGACCGTCTCCGAGCCTCCACGCCGATAGTAGTAATTGTTGATGGAAAGAAGCTGCGGCACGATGCCCATCATACCCGTGAAGGGAGCGGAAAATCTCCCTGCCATTTACGATAGGTGGCGATGCGTAGCGTGCATGCGTCACAGAATCGTCAGCGTGTCCTACTGTAATATTCGCGTCCGAATTATGTTCAATGAACCAGTGCGCAAAATTGTGGGCCGCTCATCAGCGGTTAGCGTTGCGACTGTGGCATATTGTGCGGGCATTGCGTTCTTCCGCGCGTTTCAACGGGGCACTTCATGGATTTGACGGTTATTCCCACGTTCCGGTGTAATTCACGGTGCCAGATGTGCTACATCTGGAAAAATCCGACAGAACCCAAGCTCGAAGTCACCGCGGCGACGCTCTCGAAGCTTCCCGGCGGTTTCGACAATCTGAATCTGTCGGGCGGCGAACCTACGCTGCGGCGCGATCTGACCGAATTGGTGGAGGTGCTGTATCCCAAGGCCCGCATCATGGAGATCAGTTCAAATGGTCTGCACCCGGAAAAACTGGTGCCCATCATCAAGAAATATCCCAATATCAAGGTGCGTTTCAGCCTGGAAGGCGACGAGGCCACGAGCAACCGGATCCGCGGCGAAGAGAACGGCGCCGCCACCAAGATCGCCGGACTGCGCATGCTTCAGGAAGCCGGCGGCACCGATCTCGGCTTTGCGTTCGTGATCCAGGACGAGAACGTCGATCAGCTGGTGAAGACCTATGAATTCGCCAAGTCGCACGGATTCGAACTAGCCACGTCGACCTTGCACAATGCGTGGCAGTTCTACAAGAACGACAATTATTTCTATGACCGCGTGAAAGTGGCGCGTCAAGTGGAAGGCCTCGTCAGCGGATTGATGAAAAGCGGCAAGGTCAAGAACTGGTTTCGCGCGTACTTGAATCTGGGCTTGATCGAGAAGATTCTCGGCCACCCGCGTCTCATTCCCTGCGTGGCCGGCACCGGCTTTGCCTTCATCGATCCATGGTCGGACGTTTGGGCCTGCAATGTGCGCAGCGATCTGCCGCTCGGCAACCTGGTCAGGCAGAGTTGGGACGACATCGTGGCGAGCGAGACCGCACGTAATTCCATCGGCAAGGTTCGCGCCTGCGAGCAGAACTGCTGGATGGTCACCACCGCACGCACCGCCATGCGCTCGAACTTGATTCCCCAGGCTCCCAAAGCCGGTCCACTCATGTGGGTGCTCAAGAACAAGCTCAAAGTGTCCTTGGGCCGAAAAATCGACTTCGACAAGTACATCGATTACACCGACGTGAAGCCCACCCCGCACGTGGCGCGCAGGTCCTACCTGGTCGAGCACGAGAAAATAAAACTGGTCAAGGGCCGCGACACCACGGACAAGCACTACCCGCTCAAAGTGTTCGAGAACACATAGTCTGCAGCGGGCGCGGCGACCGCGAGCCATGAAACGAAATCCGAAGGCTTTGGCAGCGGAGCAATTCGACGTGCTGGTCGTGGGTGGGGGCGCCTTCGGCGCCACGGCGGCATGGGATGCGAGCTTGCGCGGACTGCGCGTCGCGCTGATCGAGCAGAGCGACTTCGGCGGCGGCGCATCGGCCGAATGCTTCAAGATGGTCCATGGCGGCATCCGCTATCTGCAGCATGCGGACCTGCGCCGCATGCGCTTCTCCTGTGCGCAGCGCTCGGCGATGCTGCGCATCGCGCCGCATCTGGTCAATCCGCTGCCCATCGTCATCCCGACTTATGGCCATGGCCGGCAGGGCAAGGCATTCCTCGCCGCGGGCATGCTGGCCTACGATATGCTCACCGCCGGTCGAAACTTAGGTGTTCGCGACCCGTCGCGCCGCATCCGCGGCATGGAATTGCTCTCCAAGAACCGGGTTCTCGAATTGTTTCCCGAGCTTGACGCCCGGTCGTTGACCGGCGGGGCCGTGTTCGAGGATGGGCAGATGTACAACGCGGCGCGGCTCGTGCTGGCCTTCGTCAAGTCGGCGGTGAAGCGGGGCGCGGTCGCGGCGAACTATGTTCAAGCGCAGCGTTTTTTGTGGGCGGGCAGACGGGTGGTGGGCATGCGGGCGCGTGACGCCTTGGACGGCGAAGAATTCGACATCCGGGCATCGCTCGTTCTCAACGCTGCCGGACCCTGGGCGGATTATCTGCTCGAGGACACGGAGCGTTTCCCAGGTCATCGACGCGGGCACTTTTCGCGCGATGCGTGCTTTCTCGTCAATCGCCGGCCTACCTCGAAGTATGCCCTCGCGGTGCCCGGTTGGAGCAAGGACAGCGACGCGGTGGTCAGCCGGGCGGCCCGTCATTTGTTCGCGGTGCCGTGGCGCGACTGCATGCTCATCGGCGTGTGGCACCGGCTGTTTCCGGCGCGTCCGGACACCGCCGAGGTGGAGGAGGGGGAACTCGCCGCGTGGATCGAGGAAATGAATTCGTCCTACCCCGCGCTGCGCCTATCGCGCGACGATGTGATCTATGCCAATTGCGGTCTCGTGCCGTTCGGCGATGGGAAGACCTCCGCCGGCGAGTTGAGTTTCGGCAAGGAGTCACGCTTCATCGACCATAGAAACCAGGGCATCGACGGCTTGGTCACATTGATTGGTATCCGTTATACGACGGCCCGCGGCGATGCGGCCACCGCCGTCGATCTGCTGCTGCAGCAGAGGCCCGGCGCGCTCAACGGGGCGCCCACGGATCGCACGCCATTGGTGGGCGGCGATATCGCGGACTTCGCAGCGTTGCGGGATGAGGCGCGCAGCCGCCGCTTCGCGGAGATTCCCGAGCGCAGCCTCGATGCGTGGTTGCGCAACTACGGCACGGAGTACCTGCAGGTGGCCGAGCGCGCGCAGGCGCCCGGAATGTCGGAGCGGCTGGGGCGTTCGGACACGTTGATGGCGGAAGTATCATTTGCCGCGCGGGACGAAATGGCACAGCGGCTGGCCGATGTGGTGTTGCGACGGACGGATCTCGGTTCCGGCAGTCATCCAGGAACCGACGCCCTGAAGGGTGCGGCGATCGGCATGCAACGGGAACTCGGCTGGAGCGATAGCCGACGCGAGGCGGAAGTGGCGGATACGGAACGCGCGTTGCGGCATCATCGCGCGGCGCAGCCGGCCAATCCTTAAGAGTCCCATGGAGAATTCATGCATTTGCTGGTGACCGGCGGAACCGGATTTATCGGATCGCGGCTCGCGCTCGCGGCCCGCGCGTTGGGGCATTCGCTCATCGCCGCCGGCCAGCTGAATACGGGGGCCGAACGGTCGCGCGCGGAGGATCTTGCCCGCGACGGTATCGTCATCGAGCAGGGTCCACTGCAGGATCCGGCGTATGCAGAGCGCGTCGCGTCGGGCTGCGATGCGGTGATCCATCTCGCCGCCGCCCAGCACGAGGCGAATGTGCCGGATGAGTATTTCTTCGATGTGAACGTCAACGGCACTCGCACGCTGCTCGAGGCCGCGAAGCGGCGCGGCGTCAAGCGCTTCGTGTATGGCAGCACCATCGGCGTGTACGGCGAATACACCGGCACGCCGCTCGACGAGAGCACCCCGCCGCGGCCTCTGAACGTCTATGGACGCAGCAAGCTCGAGGCGGAAGCCGTCGTGGCGTCTTATGCGCAGGCGCTCGAGACCAGCATCGTGCGAATCTCCGAGACCTATGGGCCTGGCGATTTTCGACTGCTGAAGCTCTTCAAGGCGGTTGACCGCGGGCGGTTCTTCATCATCGGCGCGGGCTCGAATCAGCGTCAGGCAATTCATGTCCAGGACCTGGTGCAGGGTCTGCTGCTCGCCGCAACCAGTCCGGCGGCCGTGGGTCAAACCTTCGTGATGGCCGGACGCGAGACCATGACCACGCGTGTCCTGGTAGAGCGGGTCGCCGAGGCCCTGGGCCGCAAACCACCGTCCGCGCGCGTGCCGCTGTGGCCGTTCTTGGGCGCAGCCGTGGTGATGGAGAAGACCCTGTCGCCGCTCGGCATCCAGCCGCCGCTGCACCGCCGCCGGCTCGATTTCTTCCGCAAGTCATTCGTCTTGTCGAGCGCCAAGGCGACGCGTGTACTGGGCTTCATACCCGGCATCGACTTCCGTGTCGGCGCTGCCGAAACGGCGCGGTGGTATCGCGAGAAGGGTTATCTGCAGTCGTAGCGGCCGCGCGCGCCGGGGCCGCGCGACGACGCTCAAGTCGTCGCCGGCCGCTCGGCCACCGCGGCGATTTTCTTGGCCAGGATGGTGACATTCTTGCCGTACATCTTGAAGATCACGCGCATCGCGAGCTCGAGGACACTGGTCACCGCGAGACCCACGTAGTTGAGCGGATTTGTCCAGAACACGTACAGCTTGAGACCGAAGGGCTTGATGTTCTGGAAGCCGCCGAGCTCAAGAATCTGACCGATGCTGTATTCGGTGACATTGTAGAAATGATCGATGTTGTGGGCGAGATTCTCCGAGCCGACCAGCGGATTGGCGCCATTCATCGCATAGACGATGACCTTGCCGCCGGGACGCAGTGCGTGCCGGCACATCTGCAGGAAAGTGATGGTCTCATCCAAGGTCAGGTGATTGAGCTCCTGTTCCGGGATGATGCAATCGTATTCACCGGACTGGTGCGCGCTCAGGAACGGGAACACTTCTGCGACCTCGCAGTTGAGTCCGCGCCGGGTCGCGTGCTCGACCTTGCCGCCGTCCGAGTCGATGCCAAGTACGTTGCGATAGCCGCTCTTGGCCAGCAGATCGACCAGGTAGCCGGGGCCGCAGCTGATGACCAGTATCTTGGCGTCCCGGTTCTCGGGGATGTGCGGCAGGTAATTGGCGCGATAGTAGGCGTTGAATGACTTGTATCCACTCTCGACGTCGGCCGGCGCCTGCCAGTAGGAATCGAAGGGTTCCAGACGGGCGGCGAGCTTGACGGGCACGCGCACCGCGCTCAAGTTGGCGACGGGCGACGGTTGCATATTTGTGGACATGGAACACTCCTTGCGCGATGACCCTAGTATAGAGTACGGGCGCGTCGAGGTTGGAGTCATGCCACCTTAGTTTCGCAATTGTGTGAACCAGCTCGATAAGCTGCAGCGGCCGCCACGAGGGCTTCCGGATTGAGAATCCTGTTTTGTAATTACGAATACCCGC
Organism: Gammaproteobacteria bacterium; assembly: GCA_003134045.1. Lineage (GTDB taxonomy): Bacteria > Pseudomonadota > Gammaproteobacteria > Steroidobacterales > Steroidobacteraceae > Bog-1198. The sequence continues at coordinate 25,935 of PLAH01000172.1, read as the reverse complement.
CGCTCGGCGGCGGCGGCGGCGTGGTGATGGCCGCGCTGGCGCGGGAGCTCGCGCGCCGCCATGAGGTCACCGTGCTGACATCCCGCATGCGGGGGCTTAAGGCCGATGAGTCGCTGGCTGGGGTGCGAGTGATTCGTGTGCCGGTACTGTTTCGCACGCAGCTGGCGGTCGCGAATTTACCCTCCATGCTGGCGTATCTGCCGGCCGCGGCGTTGCAAGGCCTTGCTCTCGGGCGGCGCTCGTTCGATGTCATCAACACGCATTTCGCCGTGCCCACGGGGCCGGTGGGACAGCTCCTGGCGGGCTACTATCGCGTGCCCAACGTCCTCTCGATCCATGGCGGCGATCTGTACGATCCCAGCAAGAGCATGTCGCCGCATCGTCATGCCTGGCTGCGGCGGCCCATCCGCTCCCTGCTCAACGCAGCCGATGCGGTGGTCGGCCAGTCGCGGAATACGGTCGGGCATGTCGAGAGCATCTATGGGGTGAGGCGGGACGTGCAATTGATCCCCTTGGGTATAGACCGACCGCCGGTCGTCGGTCGAGCGGCGCGCGAGGAATTCGGACTCCCGTCGGACGCCTTCGTCTTGGTCACGGTGGGCCGTTTGGTGGCCCGCAAGGACACTGTGCAGCTGGTGCGAGCCTTGGGCAACGCACAGAGGGCCGACGCTCATTTGCTGATCGTGGGTGACGGTCCGGACGCGCCGAACATCCGCCGGGCGGCGGCGGAACTGGGACTTGGCGATCGGGTGCATCTGCTCGGCCAAGTCACCGACGAGGTCAAGTATCGCGCGCTGGCTGTGGCGGATGCCTTTGCCTCGACCAGCCAGCACGAGGGGTTTGGCCTGGTGTTTCTCGAGGCCATGGCGTTTGGTCTGCCCGTGGTTTGCTACGACCATGGCGGTCAGACGGATTTTCTGACGACGGGCAAGACCGGGCACGTGTTGCGCCTGAACGATATCGAGGCCTTCACGCGGGCCCTCGTCGACCTGCATGACAATTCACAGCGGCGCCTGGACGCGGGCCGGTATAATCGTGCGGCAGTCGAGGAGTTCTTCATCGATCGCTGCGGCGAACGCTACGAGGCGACATTTCGAGCGGCGATCGAACAACGAGCGAGAGGTCAATAATGTGCGGCATTGCCGGCATTGTCGGAACGGTTGATCCATCGGGGGCGGACATGCGCAGGATGCTGGCCGCCTTGACGCATCGAGGCCCCGATGGCGAAGGCATTTTTGCCGACGGGCGCGCGATCCTGGGCCACCGCCGACTGTCCATCATCGATCTGCACGGCGGCCGTCAGCCGCTGCACAACGTCGAGAAGACACTCTGGCTGGTGTGCAACGGCGAGATCTACAATTACCAGGAGCTGCGGGCGGAGTTGATCGCCGACGGCCACCAATTCGTCACCCACAGCGACTGCGAGGTCATCATCGGCCTGTACGAGCGCTACGGCGACAAGTTGCTCGACCGGTTGCGAGGCATGTTCGCCTTCGCATTGTGGGACTCGCGCGAGCAGCGGATGCTCGCGGCGCGCGACCATCTAGGACAGAAACCATTCTTCTACATCGATCAGAAGGACCGCTTCGCCTTCGGGTCGGAGATCAAATCGCTGCTGGCGCTCGATCCGAAGCTTCGAGTGATGAACGTCAAGGCGCTGGAGCAGTATCTGGCATTGCGTCTGATCGGGCCCCCGCTCACCATGTACAAGGACGTGCACAAGCTGCCGCCGGGGCACAAGCTGACGATGGAGCGCGGCGGCCGGCCAAGTATCGAGCCCTATTGGGACTTGAGTTTCGGGCCGAAGGTCCAAGGATCGGAGGAGGATCTGATCGACGAACTCGATGCGCGCATCGTCGAGTCGTTGCGCCTTCACATGGTGAGCGATGTGCGCGTCGGTGCGTTCTTGAGTGGCGGACTCGATTCGAGCCTGTTGGTGGCGATGCTGTCGAAGCGGGTCGGGGTGCAGAACCTCCCGACCTTTACCATCGGGCTGCCGTATCAACGCTTCGATGAGGCACCCTATGCGCGGGCCGTGGCCAAGATGTACGGCACGGAACATCACGAGCTCACCATCAATCCGAGCCTCACCGAGATCCTGCCCGATCTCATCTATCATCTGGATGAGCCGTCGGACCCCTTGTCCCTGTGCGCGTATCACGTATCGCGATTCGCCCGCCAGACCGTAAAGGTGGTGATCGGCGGCGATGGCGGCGACGAACTGTTCGGCGGTTACGACCGCTACTACGGCAATCTGTATGCGGGGCACTACGGCCGAATTCCCGCGGCGCTGCGCAATCATGTGCTGGGACCGGCCCTGTCCTTGGTGCCGGCTTCCGGATGGTACAAGAGCAAGGGCAATCAGATGCGTTGGCTGCATCGTTTGTCCTTCCTGTCGGGGGGCGAGCGCTATGCCGCCAGCCTGTCCTATTTCTACTTCGACAAGGCGATGCGCGACAGCCTCCTGTCCGCGCGAACCCGGGCGGAGCTCGGCGACTTCGATCCCGAGGGCGTTTTGAAAGTGCCTTACGACGCGCTATCGGGCGATCCGGTGGACCGCATGCTGTACGCGGACAGCAAGGTGCGCCTGCCCGATCACCCGGTGATGATCTCCGACCGCATGAGCATGGCGCACGGCGTCGAGGCACGAAGTCCCTTCATGGATCATCGACTGGCGGAGTTCACCGCGAAACTGCCTTCATCGCTCAAGGTGCGCGGCAGAACCTTGCGCTACATCCAGCGCAAACTCGCGGCCCGCTACCTCACTCCTGAGATCTTGAACCGGCCCAAGCAGGGCTTCTCCTCTGCGCTGCCGTACATCCTGCGCAATGAATATCGCTCGCTGTACGACCGGTACCTGCGCGATTCTGAACTCGTGCGGGCCGGAATCTTCGAGCGCAAGCCGCTCGAGGCGCTGCTGGCCTCCCACCTGGCCGGCCATGAAGATCACGGTAATCGTCTGTGGCTGCTCATCAACACCGAGGCGTGGTATCGCATGACCATCTTGGGTGAATCGCAGCGCGCTGTGGCCTAGAAGCGCGGCGGCGTGCGTATCAGGCAAGGGAGAATCGATGAAAATCGGGATCATGCTGCGGCATTACGAGCAGCAAGAGGGCGGCGTCAAGGTTTACACCAAAAAGCTCCTGCCGCTGTTGCTGTCGATGGGCTCGCAGCATCAATACGTGCTGATCTACCAGAATCCAAAGCTGGTAGGTACCTATGCCGGCTATCCGAACGTTGAGGAGGTTGCGGTCAAGCTGCCGGGGACGGTGTTGTGGGACCAGGTGGCCGTTCCCTGGATTGCGCGCAAGAAGCGGCTCGATCTGATTTTCAATCCGAAGTTCACGGTGCCGTTTCTCGGCAGCGCGAAGCGGATGTTCGTGCTCCACGGTTCCGAATGGTTCGTGATCCCGGAGCATTTTCGCCTGTATGACCAGTGGTATTTCAAGAATGCGGTGCCGCTGTATTGCCGGCGCGCCGACGCGTTCGTCGCCGTGTCGCATGCGGTGAAGAAGGATGTGGTGGAGCATGTGGGCGTGGCGCCCGACAAGGTGGTCCCCATCCACAACGGTTTCGATCCCACGCTGTTCAGACCCATCGAGGACCCGGTGCGGCTACGCGCCGCCCGCGAGAAATACAAGCTGCCGGAGAAGTTCATTCTCTGGGTGGGTCAGATCGAGTCGCGCAAAAACGTGTCCCGCATGTTGCGGGCGTTTGCCCAGGTGAAGGATGAAATCCCGCACACCCTGGTGATCGCGGGCGAGCAACGCTTTACCACCGCAGAAGAGCTGAGGGTCATCGGTGAACTTAGGCTGGCCGATCGGGTGCTGTTCACGGGTTGGATATTGCACACGGATCTGCCGACGGTGTACACGCTGGCGGACCTGTTCTTGTTTCCCTCGCTGTACGAGGGCTTCGGCATCCCGCTGATCGAAGCGATGGCCTGCGGGTGTCCCATCGTGACGGCCAACACCTGCGCTCCGCCGGAAGTGTGCGACGGCGCGGCCGTGCTGGTCGATCCGCTGCGGGTGGAGGACATCGCGGCAGGCGTGCGTAAGGTCATTTTCGACGCCGAACTGCGCGGTCGCTTGGTGTCCCGCGGTTTACGCCGGGCCGAGGACTTCGGCTGGGAGAAGTGCGCGACGGAGGTGCTCGCACTGTTCGACCGCCTCGGTCGCTCCTAGCGAAGCGCTCCCTTGCTTCGCTACGGCATTCTGCAGGACGATGCGCCGGCCCTTAAGTGGCAGCGCCGGTGTCTCGAGGCGCTGGCGCGCGTCGACGGCGCGAGGCTCGAGATGAGTTTGACGCCGGTTGCGGACTCGGTGGCGCGAGCGCGCGCCGCCGCTTTGGACTTCATCTTGAGCTTCACCGACTTAGGGGACGCGGCCGGCTTCGTCGATTTGCCACGCTTTGGATTGTGGCAGCCGTTGCTCGGCGACTGGATCAACTACCGCGGGGAGCCGGGCGCATTCTGGGAGGTCTACGAGGGGCATGCGACCTCCGCGGCGCTCTTGGTGCGTGCGCACGCTGATCCCGAGATGGTGACGGTGCTGCGCGAGGTGCATCTGCGCACGCAGCGGCTGTCCCACCTCGAGAATCGTGAGCAGCTATTGGAGCGATTGCTCGGCACGCCTGCACAGGCGTGCCGTGAGCTGGTCCGCAATGGCAGCATATCCGGCCCAACGCGCCGCGCCGAGCGGCCCGTGCGCCGCAGGCCGACGGCCGCGGATCGGGCGCGTCTCAAGGCACTCATAGGGGCTCGCATCGTTGCCACGGGCTTAAGCTCGCTGTTTCGCCACGACCAATGGAACGTCGGCATCGTCGACCAGCCCATCGCCGACTTCTTGAACCACAGTGCGCCGCCGGTCCGCTGGCTGCCGCCCACGCCGCGTTCGGAGTTTCGCGCAGATCCATTCGGCATCGTTCTCGACGGCAATCCCACCATCCTCTGCGAGTACTACAGCTACGTCGATAATCGTGGCTTCATCGTCGCTTTGAATCCCGAGCGCCCAGCCCCCTTCGTTCGCGTGACGATCGGCCCCGAGCGACCCGTGCATCTGTCCTATCCATACCTGTTCGAACACGAGGGGCGCCATTACTGTGTGCCCGAGAGCAGCGAAGCCCAAGAGATCACGATGTTCGAGATCGACCGTTCTTCGGATCGGTGGAAAAAGGTCGCTACCCTGGTCACCGGCCGGGGCTTCGCCGATGCATCCCTGTTCGAGCACGAGGGGCGTTGGTGGATGGCGGCGAGCGATGTGGCCGACAAGGGTGCCAACAGTGAGCTGCACCTGTGGTTCGCGGCGGACCCGGAGGGCCCTTGGGAGGCGCATCCCGGCAATCCGGTCAAGATCGACGTGAGGTCGGCGCGTCCCGGCGGCACGCCATTCCGGGTGGGCGGGGTGCTGTACCGGCCGGCGCAGGATTGCTCGAGCACCTATGGTGCGCGCATCATCATCAACCGCGTGCTCGAGCTGGGACCCGAGGTGTTTCGCGAGGAGGTGGCAGCGACGGTGGATCCGGATCCGTGCGGCGCTTATCCGCAAGGACTGCACACGCTGTCCGCCATGGGCGATCAGACCCTGATCGACGGTAAGCGCTCGATCTTCGCGCCGGCGCAATTATGGCGAGTAGTGAGGAAGCTGATTTCATGAATGCACCGCGGCGCGTCTATTGGCTGACCGAAGCCTTCTATCCGCCCATCGTGGGCGGCCAGGAGCTGTTCGCGGCGCGCGTGGTGCGGGCCCTCGCCGACCGCGGACTGCAGATGACCGTCATCACCCGGCAATCCGAGCCACCTGCGCCGCCCTTCGAAATGATAGGTCCGGTGCGGGTGCGCCGCATCGCTCCGGCGGGAATCCTCAAGGGCAAGGGCTGGCGAGCCATCGTGCCCCTGCTCGGTTTCTTGCTGCGCCTGCTCCTCATTCTCCTGCGGGACGCGCGCAACTTCGACGTGATCGTGGTGTCGGGTGTGAAGATCATTCCGCTGGTGGCGGTGCCGGTGTGCCTGCTGACCGGAAGAACATGCATCTTGCGCGCCGAGTCTTTTTTCGAATTGCACGAGGCCGTTTCCGCCGAAAGCCTGCAGACCATGCGCGGTGCGGGGCGCGGCATCGGCGTGCTCGCCGATCGGATACGCCGCTTCGTGATTCGCCGCGCCGATTACGTGATCGCGATCTCGGCTGAGATCCGCGCGCAGCTCGCGAGCCGCGGCGTGCCCACGGAGCGTATCCGCGAAATACCCAACGCGGTCGACACCGAAAAATTTCATCCCGTGTCGGCATCGGAGAAACGCCGCCTGCGCATTCAGCACGGCCTGCCGGCCGACAGGACGTTGCTGGTGTTCTCCGGCCGCTTGTCCCGTGCGAAGGGCCTGCCCATGCTGGTGGAAGCGTGGCCGGAGCTGGTGGCGCGGCATCCGGAAGTGTTCCTGGTGATCGTTGGCTCGGGTAAGTTATCCTTCGATGACTGCGAGGCTGAGATTCGGGAGTTCGTCAGTGCGCGGGATCTGGGAGGTTCGATCGCATTCGCCGGTGAGAGCGAGCGGGTCTACGAATACCTGCAGGCGGCCGATGTATTCATCTTCCCCACCGAGTACGAGGGCTTCAGCCTCGCCTTGGTCGAAGCATTGGCGTGCGCCATGCCGGTGGTCGTCACCGCGGTCGGCGCCGCGCCCGATTTGATCCGGCACGGCGAGAACGGGTTTTTGTTTCCGCCCAAGGATCCCCCGGCCTTGCTCGCGGTCTTGGACGAGGCCCTCGATCAGCGCTCGCGATGGCCGCAAATCGGCGACGCGGCGCGGCTCTCAGTGACGCCGTACGACTTGCGGGTCGTCGCTGACCGGTATCGCGAGTTATGCAGCGGCCCATCCGCCTGATGCGAGAAGCGGTGGTTGCGCCCGCCGCGCGGCCTACGCGAGCGCTCATGCGCGGCGCGCTCCTGGGCTCGATACTGTCGGTCGTGGTGCTGGAGGGATGCGCGGTGCTGCGCGGGTCCCTGCAGGCGCCCGAGGCCCCGACTGCCGACTGCGCGACCGCAGCCGTGGTCGGATTGCGGTGGGGCGCGCCGGCTCGCGGCGCAACGCCTGCGGCGTATCGAGTGTTTCGCGATGGTGAGCCGTTGGCCACCACGGGCGGCCGTGAGTTCGCCGATACCTCGGTCGTGGCCGGCGCCGCTTATCGCTACTGGGTAAGCTCGGTGGACGTTGCCGGCAATTCGCACGCGTCCGTGGAGTTGCGCGTGTCGACTCCTCCCGCCGCGCGAAATGGCGACGCGCCGTATTGTCCGAGCCCGCTGGTCACGGGGATGACCTGGGACTGGGCGCACGCGTATCGGGCAGCGGACGGCAGCGATCTTTGGCCCGTGACCTGGGGCGAGGACGGCAGCGTGTACGCTTTCTTCGGCGACGGCGGCGGCTTCGGCGGGGACAATCATCGTGGCCGAACCAGTTTCGGCATCGCCCGCATCACCGGACGACCGCCGCTCGGCGCTTCCGACGTAGCGAATGTCTACGGCGGGCTCAACGCACGCTTTCCCTCGCGCCTCAGCGGCAAGGCACGGGCCTTGATTGCGATCGGCGTGGATTTCTATGCAATCGCGAGCATTTATGGGCCCGGCGACGCGCGCGCCGGCGAAGCCGCGCCGATTGCAGGCAGCCCCGATCACGTCGAAATGCTGTTCTCGCCGCACGGCACACAGGACTGGCGAGCGAGCGATTGGAAGTTTTGCGGCACCGAGTCGCAGACGCTAAGCACGGACGCACTATTCTGTCCCTCCGGTTTCGTCAATGCCGGCCCCGGCAATCGCGGCACCCCCGATGACCACGTGTATCTCTTCGGGACCTCGCCGGCGGCCGATGCCCGCGCGCAGGACGGAGCGGATGTCGCTCGCACCTATCTGGCCCGCGTAGACCGCCGCCGCCTATTGTCCAGATCGGCCTATGAATACTTTGCCGGCGTGGACGCAAAATCCAGGCCGCGCTGGACCGCAGACTTAGACAAGCTGCAGCCGGTGTTCGTCGATCGCAATCGGGCACAGCCCGGCTGTGCAGGTCAATGCAAGATGTCGAGTTCGCTGGAAGAGGCCGTCTACGATGCGGGCCTGCGGCGCTACATCGGTGTTGCCCAAGGCGATCTGGCGGCGCAGACCTCGTTCTACGGCGCCCCGCATCCCTGGGGTCCCTGGACGACCCTGAGCTACCACAACATCGATCCCGCCACGGGCGAGGGCGGCTGGGGAGCTTTGGGCGCCGGGGCTGGAGAATCCCTCGGAGTGCACCCGGTCAACGCCTGGACCAGCCGCGACGGCCGGACGCTGTGGATGGTGTATTCCTCCGATGGACGGGCCGGTGCGAATGCCCGCTTCCCGGCTCCCGGCACCCCGCTCGACGGATTTCACCTGGTGCGCGTGGACTTGCAGGTCGGCCCGACGCCGCTCACGTCACGGTAGCCAGGCGACGGCTTCGCCGCCGCGACGAGCCTCATGCCACAGCAGCCAATACAGCCCGATACGCGACAATCCCAGCGGCCGCAGCTGCGATCGGTAGCAGCGAATCGCGCGCATTTTCAAGCGCCGCTCGCTACGGCCCATGCCGAGGCGCAGCCAATGCAGTCGGCCCGTTAGGGACTCATCGAGCGTGGCCGCGCGCATTTCGGGCCGCAGGGTTTTTCGTTCATAGAACAGGTACGGCTGCTCGGCATACAGGCCCACGCGGCAGGGCAGCCCGGCGCCGAGCAGGAGCTGTGTCAGTTCGTCATGATCGGGATGCACCAAGGGAAAACCCGGCATGAGCACGCAGTCCGCCCCCGCGACCGCCGCAACGACGGCGGCGCGGATTTGCCCTGGCTCGGCACCCCGCTCGTAGGGCTCGGCGCCGAAGCTCATTACCCGTTGCTCGGCACCCAGGATGCGGCAGGCCTCGGCATCCTCGCGGCGCCGATGCAGTGCCGCCTCGCCTTCGGTGCGATAACCCGACCTGCTATCCCAGGGCCCCGCCGGGGCGGGCGAGCCCGGGCGATAACCGAAGACCGTGAGAATCTCGACGGTGGCCCCCGCGGCGACAGCCCCCGCGATGGTCGCGCCCAGCGACATCACAGCATCATCCAGGTGCGGCGAGACGACGACGATCCGTCCCGACGCGAGCGAGCTGGTTCGGGTCACGGTGCGGAAGCGCGGGTTTTCCAAGAACGCAGCGTGGCAGCGATGGCCTTCGGATGCAGACGGTGCCGGAATTTGCCGTACGCGCCGAAATGCAATATCCAGGCGCGACGGTGGCCACCGGACTCGTTGGCTCCCGTGTAGTGCAGCGTGAGCGGGTGATGGATGGTGGCGCCGCCGAGCGGCAACGGGCAGGCGACGGCGTTGGCCGTGTTCGGCGAGTTGGCGGCCAGGGTTCCTCCCTTGGCGCGCGGACTGATGACGGTATGCTCCAGGAAGGGACCCCGATGCGAGCCGGGCACGAACCACATGCAGCCGTTCTCCGCGGTGACCGGTTGCAGCGGAATCCAGAAATGGATGGATTTCAGCGGAATGGGTTCGTGGTTGTAGGCCTCGTCCTGGTGCCACGCGGTGGCCGCCTTGTTGTGCGGCGGCTTGAAGATGGCATGGTCGAATTGATAGCCGACCGGCACCCGCAACAGGTGACGCGCGATGTCGCGGCAGCGCAGATACGTTGCGGTCTTGCGCAATCGCGGCTCGAGAATCACGGCTTCGTTGACCTCGGGCGATTTGGGGGCAACGCCTGCCACCCGCGGCCCTGCGAGGTCGACGGCGCGGTCGCCCAAGGAATCGAACCGCTCGAACAGCGGCTCGAGATACGATCTGATGAGAGCGATGTCCTCCGGCGTCGTCAGCGCATCAATGGCCGCAAAACCGTCGCGCGCAAATCTTGCCGACAGTCCGGCCAACGGCAAGCCCGCGCGCGCGTTGCCCCGGCCGGTCGGATCTGCGGCGAAGTCCGTGGATGCGGGCGACGGATCGATGGAACGGCCGGACATACGCGACTCCCTGGAGGCTTGATTACGGTTGGACACGCTAGCCACTGTCGCGCTAGCCTGCCCAGAAATGCTACCTGCAGAATGCGACCGCTGCCACGGGCGTGTTCACATACCGGGGTAGCATAAGTCAAAAACCGGTCTTTTTCCGCATTCTTGCGCCCACGTCCTTGACCCAGTGGGGTCGATTGGCTACAACCTTGCGGCGCAAGACCTCCTGTCCCACTGAAAGACGCCATGACTCCACTCGCCACAGCCCCCGATCTGACTGTCGTCATTCCCACGCTCGGTCGAGAGTGCCTGCGCCAATCGGTGGGCGCCCTGGCGAACGGTACCATGCGTCCCGTCCATATCGTGCTCGCGCATCAAGGCGTGCCGGGCGCGTTGGCGGGAATGCTCGAGGAATTTGCCGTTCAGGGTCTCAGCGTCGAATACGTACACTCCGACAAGCGCGGTGCCGCCGCCGGCCGCAACGACGGCATCGCGCGCGTCAAGACGCGGTTCTTTGCGACCACGGACGATGACTGCATCGCCGATTCGCGCTGGGTGGAGGAGATGAACGCGGCGCTCACCGCACGGCCGGGCGAGATCGCGACCGGCCGCGTACTCGCCGATGAGCCCGGCGCACCGTCGGTCTCCACGTCGATGGCCTCGCGTATTTTCACCTCGGCGCCGCTCAAGGGAGATCACTTCTGCGGCGGCAACTTTGGCACTCAACTCGCCATGTTCAAATCCGTGGGTCCGCTCGATGAGAGCGAGCTGGTGCGCTACTGCGAAGACCCCGAGTGGGCCTATCGGGCGTTGAAGAGAGGCTTTCCCATTCACTACCTGCCGCAAATCACGGTCACGCATCTGCACTGGCGCAACGACCAGGACATGGCGGCGGTGTATTCCAACTATGCCCGCTCGCAAGGCGGCTGGTTCGGGCGCGAGCTGCGCCGCGGCCGGCTCTCCTTCCTGGTGCGCGTGGCCTACGAACTAGGCCGCGGTGCGAAACGCTGGACGCTCGGCAGCCTGCGCGGCGATTACCTGCGAAAGGTGAACGGCCGCGCGTACGTGGTCGACCTGCTGCGCGGGCTCGCTGTCGGCTTTCATGAAAAGTGAGGAACGGCGCGCCGGCCGCGCGCTGCTCTGGAACGGCGTCCAAAAAGTACTCTCGAAGGCGCTGTACCTTCTGGGAACGCTGGTGCTGGGACGTTTGCTCACACCACAGGATTTTGGCCTGGTAGCGATCGCCGCGGTGGCCGTGACCACGGCCATGGGCGCGACCGAGACCGGCATGACCGCGGCCATGGTGCAGGCCTCGGTGCGGGACGAGGCTCACTACGATCTCGCCTGGACGATCAACGTGCTGCGCGGCGTCCTGGTTTGCCTCGCATTGATGCTGGCCGCACCCTTCATCGCGCGCCTGTTCGAGGACGCGCGCGCGGTCGTGCCCATCCGCTTGCTGGCGCTGGTGCCGCTGCTGTCGTCCATGGCGAGCCCGCGTCTCGCCGACCTCATTCGGGAACTGAATTTCTCGCGGCTGGCGCTGATCGGCATCGGCAACGTGGTGGTCGAGTTGGGTGTCTCGATCGCACTGGCGCCATCGCTTGGCGGAACGGCCATCATTCTGGGAAAGATCGCCGGCGTGCTCATGCTCACCGTGTCGAGCTATGTGGTGGCGCCGCACGCGCCCCGCTTCCGGCTGCGCCACTCGGCCGGCCGCCACCTCATTGCCTTCGGGCGCTGGATGTTCGCCATCGCCATTCTCGGTGTCACGTCCGATCTGATCCTCAAGGTCATCATCTCCACGCGCTTGGGAGTGGCATCGCTCGGGCTTTTCTCGCTGGCCGACAAGCTCGCCGAGACGCCGAACCAGCTGGCCAACGAAGCGGTGGGCGCAGTCGCGATGCCGCTGTACGCCCGGCTGCGCACCGATCCCGTCCGGCTGACCGCGGCGCTGCGATCCCATGTAACCGCGCTGATGTGTTTCCTGCTGCCGGCGACCGCCTTGCTCGTGGCGCTCGCCGGCCCTCTCGAGCAACGCATTCTGGGTCCGGCGTGGGCGGGCACGTCGCCCATGGTGGTCTTGCTGGCGGTCGGCTACCTGTTCGAACTGCTGTTCCAGGCGATCGTTCCCCTGCTGACCGCCACCGGCGCCGTGCCCCGGCTGTTTCTCGTCGATGCGCTGCAGTACGTGGTGCTGATCGGCAGCGTGGCGTTCCTGTCGGGCCCGGCGGGATTGGCTGCAGCGGGCATCGCGCGCATTCTGGCGAGCCTGGTGGTCGTCGTGGCGGGCGTCTGGGCGGCTCCGCCCATCTTTAAACCCATCGCCGGCGCGCTGACGCGAACCGGGCTCGTGCTGGCGACGTTGGCGGTCCTCGGCGGTACGCTGGCGTGGTGGGCGGCGCAGTGGATTCCCGGCGCGGCTGGCGTGGTGTGCGGCGGTGCCCTGGGCGGCGCCGTGTTCCTGGGCGCGGCATGGCTGAGCGATGGCGCGTTCAACATCGGAATCCGCGAGTCCTTGGGGGCGTTCTTTCCCGTACTCGCGCCGAGGGCGCGGCCGCAGAGCGCATGAAGCCGTACGCTGCGGCAGCGTATGCATGCGGCATGGCCTTGATCGGTGCGGCTCTGCTGCTCGGCATTTTCGAGCCGCTGGCGGCGATGACGAGGCTCGTGCCGCTCGATCCAAATGAAGGCTGGAACGCTTTCTTCGCTCAGGCGGCGGTTGGCGGCGGCGACCTGTATCCGCCGCCGGGCAGCCTCATCGTCAACAACTACCCGCCGCTGTCTTTCTTCATCGTCGGCGCGCTGGGCTGGGTGTTCGGCGACAATATTTTCGCCGGCCGGTGGGTGGCGTTGCTCAGCATGACAGCCGTCGCCGTAAATCTTTTTCTGTGGCTGCGGGCGACCGGCTCGGAAGCCCGGATCGCTTGGTTGGGAGCCGCTGTCTTTGCGGCGTTGGCAGTCACCTACGGGCGTCCCTACGCCGCCATCAACGATCCTCAGTGGTTGGCGCACGCGATCATGACCACGGGCCTGGTCGTTCTGTGGCGCGGCGGCGCGAGCAGGGGCGCGCTTGCGTTCGGTGCGCTCATCCTGCTCACAGGCGGGTGGACCAAGCATCTGCTCGTGCCGATCCCGATCGCGGTCACGTGGTGGCTGTCGCGCAAGTCGCGGCCGGCGCTGCTGGCATGGATGGGTTGGGCCGCGCTGTTCCTCACGGTGCTGAGCCTGCTCACATGGTGGCGATTCGGCATGGCGTTTTTCGACAGCTTGCGCTCCGCGCGTGCCTATTCGGTGCACCAGGCCATCAAGGAGACCGGACGGGCAATGAAGTGGTTCGCGCCCATCATCGCGCCGTCGCTGCTCCTGATGCTGCCAAGGCTCTCGAGTGAAAAGGTTCAGTTCGCGGTGGCCTACCTGCTCGTGGCGGCGCTGGTGGCGATGGCCGCCGCCGGAGGCATCGGCGTCGACATCAATGCCTTCTTCGATCTGATGATCGCCTCGAGTCTGTGCGCGGCGCTGGCCGTCGAAACACTGTGGGAGACGCGTCTCGCGGTGCGCTGGCCGTCCTACGAAGCCGGCTCGGTACTCGTGCTGCTGCTCGGCGGCTATCTCGGTGCCCGCGCGATGTCATTGCTGCCGGGAGCGCTGCAGGAGTACCGCGGACTCGACGCGCTGGAGCAGGAGACTGCCGTCTTCACGCGCCTCATCGCCGAGCAGGGCAAGGGGCGCGCGGCATGCGAAACGCCGGAGCTGTGCTATTGGGCGAAGTCTCCGTTTACCTTCGATTTCTTCAACTACGGCCAACGCTTGTTCGTGGGCGCGGCGACATTAAGCGGCTGCGCGTCCTTGTTCGACGGCCGCACGTTTCCGTTGTTGCAGCTCGATCCCAACAAAGGGCGGCCCGGTTCGTTCCAGCTTCCGGCCGCGTGCAATGCGGTCATCGAACGCAATTTTCGCCCCATCCTCACCTCGAGGCTGGGCGTGCTGCTCGTGCCGCGGAGTTCTCCCGAACTGCGCGTATCCATGCCGTTGCCATGAGCTGATGCCCGGCATAGGTGGGATGGATCCCATCCGAGATCCAATATTCCGGCGGTGCCCGGCTCGTGGCAGCCTCGAACATTCGCTGAAAATGCACGATGGTTGCGTGATGCCTTTCAGCCAGGCGGTCGACCACTGCCACGCGCCGCTCGAGTTCCGGATAGTACTGCGCCCATTGGGCCTTCTTCGGTCCTGCCGGCAAGCCAAACGGCTCGCATAGAATCAAGCGGACGTGGGGCAGGGCGCGGACGGTGTCGGCGAGCAGGCGTTCGTATTCCTGCTCGAAGGCGTCGGCCGGTTCGGGATCGCCGATGCCGTTCACACCGACCAGAATGCTGAGGACGTCGGGCTCAAGATCGATGGCATCGGATTGCCAGCGCCCGGCGAGATCGGTGATTTCATTGCCCGCGATACCGCGGTTCACGAAAATCAGCCTGCGTTCGGCCAACTCGGCGCCCAACTTCGCCGCGATGATGAACGCGTAGCCGCTGCCCAGATCCTGGCCGGGCGCGGCGTTCCTGGCGCGGTGGCCGTCGGTGATGGAGTCGCCCTGGAACACGATGCGTGCACCCTGGGTGAAGAGCGGCAGGGCCTCGGACGGCGGATTCAATGCGGCGCAGCCCGCAGCCCAAGCCAAGGCGGCGGCGGCGGCGAGCGCGGTCAGTGCGCGTGTCGCGGCAGCGCTGCCTCGACGCGTCCTCAAGTTCAAACGGTGCAGCATGTGCGATTATGAGAGCAGCGTCGCAAAATATGTCAATCCCGGTGCTCGGAATGTCTCCGCCGTACATGGCGGCTGACGCTTTCATGGTGGTACAGTCGGCGCGTTGTGCACGCCTCGTGGTGTGAGGGAGAAACTTTGACGGCCGCATTCTCTGTCTACCTCGATGTCGTGAGGTTCGTTGCGGCGTTCGCCGTGTTCCTCGATCATCTTTGCGGCAACTCGTTCACCCAAGGGCTGTTGAATCCGCGCATCGGGCGCTATGGCAATGTGGCCGTCATGATCTTTTTCGTGCTTTCCGGCTACGTCATTGCATTCGTCACGTCGACTCGCGAGCGCAACGCAAAGGCCTACTCGATCGCGCGCTTCTCCAGGCTGTATTCCGTGGTGACGGTCGCGTTGCTGCTGACGTTCGTTTTCGACGCGGTCGGCATGCGCGCCAACCCGCACATGTATGAAAATCCCGATGTCCTGCCGTCCGCGCCGAGCTGGGCCGGCTATGCATCTTCATTCGCCTTCGTGCAGCAGTTTTGGATGTTTGGCCGATACGGGTTATCTCCCGGGACCAACCAGCCATTCTGGTCCTTGAGTTTCGAAGCAACCTATTACGTCGTCGCCGGGCTCGCCATGTTTGCGCCCCGTAGAATTTCCTATCCTCTGTCGCTGCTGCTGCTCGGCCTCGCCGGAGTCCGAATCGCCATCCTGCTGCCCATCTGGTTTCTGGGGTACTATTTGTACAAGGCTCGGGATCGCATCAGACCGGGCACGGCTCTGGCGCTTTTTCTGTTCCCCGTGTCCGCCGCGCTCATCGTCTTCGCGCCGCAATTGTTTCCGCGTAATCCGGACAACTATAATCTGATTCAGGATTACATGACGGCGCTGGCATTCAGCCTCAATGTGATCGCCGCGCGGCAGCTGCTCGACGCCAGGATCGTCATCGGACGGCGCCTCAAGGCCCAGGCGCGTTGGCTGGGAGGCCTGACGTTCCCGCTCTATGCCATTCACTTTCCGGCACTCTGCCTGTTCGCCGCCATCAGTCCGTGGGCTCACACCAGCTGGGCGCATGTGGTGTTCATTGCGTCGTCGGTTCTGGTTCTGGTGGCGGTGTGTACGCCGATCTGCGAGCTTTTCAGGAGAAAGCTGCACCAGATGCTGGAGCGCTCGTCTTCGAGCGTGGCCTCTCTGCAATAGCCGGCGTCAACGTGAAACAGGAATATCGTGCGGACATCGATGGACTGCGAACCGTCGCAGTGCTCGCAGTCGTGCTCTACCACGCATTTCCAGGCCGGCTGCCGGGCGGATTCGTGGGCGTCGACATCTTCTTCGTCATCTCCGGGTATCTCATCTCCGGAATCATCTTCGCGGATCTCGATTCCGGCAGATTCAGTTATCTCGACTTCTACCGGCGCCGAGTGAGGCGGATTTTCCCCGCGCTGATCGTGGTGCTGGTCACCACGCTCGCCGTGGGCTGGTTCGCCTTGCTGCCGGACGAGTTCCGGGAAGTGGGACTGCAGGCGGTCGCCGGGGCAGCCAGTGTGGCCAATGTCCTGTTCTGGTACCAGTCCGGATACTTCGACGCGGCTTCGGCCACCAAGCCCCTCTTGCATCTTTGGTCGTTGGGTGTCGAGGAACAGTTCTACCTGGTATGGCCGTGGTTTCTGGTCGCGGTACGCCGGGGCACCTCACGGGGTACGTACTTCGCCATTACCGCGGTGATCGTGGCTTCATTCGGCTGGAACGTGCTCAGCATCCGGGGCTGGCCTTCAGCCGCATTTTATCTGCCGATGAGCCGCATGTGGGAGCTGGGGCTCGGCTCGTTGCTGGCCTGGCAGATGCGGCAGGCGGCCGGCCCGCCGCAGAGTGCGCCCGCGTTGGCGGCGGCCGGGCTCGCCCTCATCATGGCCTCGGTCGCCTTGATCAAGCCGACCTATTCGTTCCCGGGGTGGTGGGCAGTGCTGCCGTGCGCCGGTGCGGCGTGCCTGATCGCGGCGCGCGGCAGTCCCTTGAACCGTGCGCTCCTCGCCCATCCCGTCATGGTGTTCGTGGGCCGCATCAGCTACCCGCTGTATTTATGGCATTGGGTTCTGCTCACGCTGCCGCAGCTGGCAACCGGAGCGGAGCTGTCGCGCACGCAACGAAGCGCGATCGTGGTCGCAAGCGTGGTCTTGGCGTGGCTCACTTACATGATCGTCGAGAAGCGGGTTCGCGCGCAGCGCTTTGCGTTTCTGCGGCCCGCTGCGTTGGCCGGGTTCATGGGACTGACCGCGTCGGCCGCTGCGCTCGCCTACGCGACCGATGGAGCTGCCGGGCGCTATCCCGCGGCCCTCAGGGGGCTGGTCGACATCCAGCACGATACTGAAAAGGAGCGCTATCGGGCCGTGTGGCGCATGGGCACGTGCTTCCTCTCCGATGAGCAGACCTTTGAGGATCCGGCGAGCGGCTGCATAGAACCCGAGCCGCACGATCAGCGCCTGCTCGTGCTGTGGGGAGACTCGCATGCGGCCTCGCTGTATCCGGGAATCAAGGCGTTGCAAGCCGGGTTCCCGCTGCGGCTCGCGCAATTCACGAAGGCCGAATGCCTGCCGCTGCTCGGCGCGCAGAGCTTTCCGAGCTGCGCATCGTCCAACGACGCGGTGCTGGAGCGCATCAAGGCATTGCATCCCGACGCCGTCTTGATGGAGGGCGACTGGACCAGCGATCTGAAGGACGGCGAGGCAGCCTATCGACTGCACATGGAAAAACTGCGCTCGACCGTGCGCGCGTTGCGCGATGCGGGCGTGCGGCGCGTGATCGTGTTCGGCAGCCTGCCGCGATGGACCATCTATGAACCGCGGGTGGCGCTGCGCCTCTGGCAGCAATCCGGGGCATTGCCGGCACGCAGTCCGAAATATGTGGATGGCGCGGCGGCGGCCTCCGATGCGCGAGTCGCCGCCGCGGTCGCCGATACCGGCGCCGTGTTCGTATCGCCGCTCGCGCTGCTGTGCGACGAGCATGGCTGCCTGCTGAGCGCAGCCGAGCATGAAGCGGCTCCCATCAGCTGGGACAAGGGGCATCTCACGGAAGCAGGCTCGGTGCTCGTGGTGAAGCTCGCAATGCCCCGCTTATTCTAAGCCGGTGCCGGGCGGCGAGGCCTTCCGAGGATCAGCGCAAATAGAAGCCGAATGTATGGCGGTAGGGGTGTTCGTGAGATGGCGATGTGATGTCGGTCACATGCTCGATGTAACGATGCTTGGCGCTCGCGAACGCCTGAATGGCGCCGAAGTATCGCCCGAAAACCTGTGCTAGGCTCAAGAAGATGCCGAAAGACACCATTGCATTCATCAGCACGTATGCGCACCCCTCGCGCGACAGCGTCGAATCGACCCTTCGCGAAGCGTTTCCGGAATACCGCTTGCAGAACATCGTTTTGAACGACGTGGTCAAGGCGCATCCCGGCTGGTTGGTTCCGAATGCGGGCTACGTCGCTGTCGAATTCGGCGCCAAGATCCTGAACCGGCGCTCGACGCTTCGCGATGCATACTTTCGCACCACCTACCTGTTCCGCAAGATCCGTGATGCGATGCGCGGTGTCATCGACCCGGCGCGGCATGTGTTTTCCTTTCAGACCCAGTCGCTCTACGATACCTGCGTCCCGGGCGTGCCGCACTATCTGTATACCGATCACACCCATCTATCAAACCTGGAATCCCTCTACTTCGACCGCCGTCTGCTGAGGTCCCCTCGCTGGCTGGCGCTGGAGCGGACCATTTACGAGAATGCGCAACGGGTGTTCACGCGCAGCCACAACGTGAGCGCGGATCTGGTGAAGCACTACGGGATCCCGCCGGATAAAATCGTCTGTGTCTACGCCGGCGCCAACGTCAAGGTGCCCGCCGATTTCGCACCCGCCAACGAGGGCTACGGCAATCGCCGTATTCTGTTCGTCGGCAGCGACTGGGAACGCAAGGGTGGACCCGTGCTCATCGAGGCCTTCCGCCAGGTGGTGCGCGTGCTTCCCGATGCGCACCTGACCATCGTGGGCGCCAAGCCGGAACTGAACGTGCCGGGATGTACCGTCCTCGGCCACGTGCCCTTGGGCGAACTCAGCGCTCTTTACGCGCGTTCGTCGGTTTTCTGCATGCCCACCCGGCTGGAACCGTTCGGCATCGCGTTCCTGGAAGCCATGCTGCACCGCCTACCGGTGGTCGCGACCACGGAGGGAGCGCTGCCCGACATGGTGCAGGAGGGCGTCACGGGGCGCCTGGTCACTCCCGGTGACGCGTCGCAGCTTGCCGCCGCGCTGATTGACGTGCTGGGCGATGCCGAGCGCTGCCGCCGGTTGGGTGAGGCCGGCTACGCGCTGGCCAGCGAACGCTACACCTGGAAGGCGGTAGGCCGGCGCATGCGGGCGGAAATTCTTCGGGGACAGGTGAATTGAGCCATGGTCGATGTGGTCGATCGAAGCATCGCCATCGAGGAGGAGGAAAAGCGCGCGGCGTTCGCCGCCGGCCGGGTGAGCGTCCTGAAGGCCATCGCCGTTCTCTTGCTGATCCTGATGCCACCCGCACTCATCCGACCGACGGCGCAGGGGAAGCTGCGTTTCGACGAATCCCTGCTCGCCGAATTCAACGCGGTCGGCCCCGACTACGTGTTCATCGGCAACTCGATGCTCGAGAGCCGCATCGATGAGCGCAGCCTCGCTGCGCGTCTAGGCGCGCACTGCTGCTTTATTTTGTGGACGGGGGGTGCGGAGAGCGCGTGGACGCACCAGGCGCTCAAGAACATCGCCTTGGCGGGACAGCATCGTCCCAAGAAGGTGTTCATTTTCTTCCGCGACGCCTACCTTACGCAACCCACCTATCGGGCCACCGACCGCTATTGGTGGAAGATCGAACGTCTTTCGCACGCCGATGAGCCCGAGCTCACCCGCTCCATGAGTGCGAGCCGGACCTGGCAGGAACAACTCGAGTTTCGCCTGGGAGAGCTGTATCCGGTGCAGAAGATCCGCGAACGAGCCAGCGGCACGGTGTCGTGGCTGGCGAGCGGGCTCGCAACCCCGGGGCGAGTCCGCTATGGAGCGTCGGCCGGTGCGAAGTACGACAGTTTGTTCGATCTGGACAAACTGCGCAGCGTCGACGAGGCCGACACGGCCTTCGGGGAGGAGGATCTGTCCGAACTCGATTTCGATGCGCACGTCGCGTCATCGTTGCTGCCTTCCATGTTGAAGACAGCCAAGGATGCGGGCGTGGGCCTCGTCTTCGTCCGCGTGCAGCGGCGCCCGAGCCGCAGCGGCCCGCCGGTGCAACGGCCGGAACTCAAGGATTACGTGACAAAACTCGCCGCTTACGTGACTGCCGGGGGAGCGCAGTTCTACGACTTCAACGGCGATCCGGAGTTGACGCTGGATCACTATCTCGACGGCGATCACATCAGCCCGGCCTGGAAAACCCAATCGACGGAGCTGTTCCTGCGCAGGCTGGGGCGGTCGTTTCAATGATTTTTCAAAGCCTGGACTTCCTCGTGTTCCTGGTACTCGTGGTGGGCATTCACTGGGCTCTGCCGTCGCGCCTGCGCGGCATGTTCCTGCTGGCGGCGAGCTACGTGTTCTACGGCTATGTACATCCCTGGTTCCTATTTTTGTTGTGGTTCGTGACCGTGGCCGTCTATGTCTGTGCGCTCGGCATCGAGCGGATACCGCGGTTGCGCAAGGAATTTCTCTGGCTGGGTGTGGGCGCATGTCTCAGCCTGCTCGGAGCGTTCAAGTATTTTAATTTCTTCGTGGAAAACGCCGTCTTCGCACTGAATTCGCTCGGGCTCAACGTGTCGCGTCCGGAGCTCCAAATCGTGCTGCCGGTCGGGATTTCCTTCTTCGCGTTCCAGGGCATGAGCTACGTGATCGATGTGTATTGGGGCAAGGTGCGCGCGCGGAGCAGCTTCGTCAGCATCGCCTTGTTCAAGGCATTCTTCCCCCTGCTGGTGGCCGGACCCATCGAACGCGCCACCCACTTGTTGCCGCAGCTGGAAGCGGACCGCACATTGCGCATCGAGATGCTGGTCGAGGGTCTGTTGCTGATGGTGTGGGGTTTCTTCAAGAAGCTGGTGATCGCCGATAATGTCTCGCTGGTCGCGAACAAGGTGTTCTCGCTCGAGCATCCGGCCTTCCCCCTATTATGGGCCGGTGTTTTCGCGTTCTGCATACAGATATACGCGGACTTCTCGGCCTACACGGACATCGCCCGCGGCACCTCGAAGATGCTCGGCATCAACGTGATCGACAATTTCCGGCATCCGTATGCGGCCAAGTCGCCGACGGACTTCTGGCGACGCTGGCACATTTCCCTGTCGACCTGGTTCCGCGATTATGTGTATATCCCGCTGGGCGGGAATCGCGGCGGCCGCCTGCTCGAAGCGCGCAACGTGCTGCTCACATTTCTCCTGAGCGGTCTCTGGCACGGGGCGAGCTGGAATTACGTGGCGTGGGGAGGCTATTGGGGCTGTCTCATCGTCGCCTCGCGCTACCTGGGCAGCTTGCTGCCGGCGCGCCTGTGGGACATGCGCGGAGTCGCAATCATCCAGGTCGCGCTCACGTTCGGGCTCACGAATATCGGCTGGCTGTTGTTCCGGGAGACAGATTTCCATTATCTCCTGAGCGACCTGAGCCAGTCGCCCGCCAACGCTTCGGCGCTCGATTGGCAGGCTGCGGGCTATTTCGTCAGCCTGGTGTGCCTGTACGCTGCGCCGCTGGCCGTTCATTATGCGCTTGATCGGCGCGACGGCACACCGGTTGCCGCGGTGCAGGCGCATGGAGCGCTCGCGCTTCGAACGTTCGCCTCGACGGCGATGTTTTTCGCCATTCTCGTTCTACGCACGGCAAATTCCGGCGATTTCATCTATTTCAAATTTTAAAGCGCGACACCCCGGGGCGGGGCGGAGAGGGGATAATGGGTTTATACCGGCTGATCCTGGCGTACCTCGTGGTCTACAGCCACATCAAGCTCTACGACGGTGGCGGGCCTAACATCCATGGCTACAACACGGGCGGGATCGCCGTCATCTCTTTCCTGTTATTGAGCGGATTCGTGATGACCGCGCTGATACGCAAATATTATCTGTCCGTGCATTTCGTTCCGGCGTTTTATCTCGACAGACTCATCAGGCTGGGTCCCCAATTCTACGTGTATCTCACTGCCACACTGCTGGGGGTGGCGTTCTTCAAGCTGCATCATTTCGATTTGCATGCCGTTCCGACACTTAGGCTAACCGTCGCGCAGTTCCTGATCGTGCCGCTCAACTTCTACCGCTACTTTCCCGATGTGCTGGTGCCGCAGGCGTGGTCTCTCGGCTTGGAGGCGATGTTTTATGCCGTGTTTCCCTTCATACTCATTTTCAGGATCCGCAACGTCGCCGCCTTGATGTCGTTCGCCGTCTTCCTCGCGGCGCATCTGGGCATGATCGACCAGGATCTGTGGGGCTACCGGTATCTGCCCGGCACACTGTTCATTTTCATCTGCGGCAGCTGGCTGGAGAGTCCACGGACGGATTGGGAGAGGAGACTTCCGTTCATCCTCTGCTCAACCGCCGCCTTGCTTCTGATGGCGACGTACGTAACGCCGCTTCCAGCGGACAGGTCGGTGATGCTGGGCCTGGTTCTGGGAATACCGGCAGTTGCTTTTCTGAAGAAGATGGGTGAGCGCTCCCGGGTCTCCGCGTTCGCAGGCGATCTGAGCTATGGGGTTTTCTTGAATCACAATCTCGTGGTGGGCGCGATCATCTCTTACACCTCGATCAGTCTGTCGAGGCTGACCCCATGGAGAGAAGCCGTCGCGTTCACCGCCGTGTGCGTCCTGTCGACAGTGCTGAGCTATTTGACATTCACGCTGGTGGAGAAACCCTTGATCGCGCGAAGACGGAACCTGCGCCATGGCAAAGCACGGGATCCGGGAACCGTGACGATCTCCACGCCCCTCGAAGAGCTCAAAGTGCGGCCGGACTAACTCGACCGTCCGGTCGAGTTGAACGCCGCTCCGCGGCGCATTGCGCTTCGCAATCCTAAGCTACGCGCAAGCCCGGGGTGGCCATTGCGCTGCGCTGTCCCTGCTACGCGCAAGCCCGGAGTGGCCATTGCGCTGCGCTATCCTGCTTCGCGCAAGCCCGGGGTGACCTTCCCTGGTCACCCGCGGGACGCATGCGTCCCGCCCATGGCCACTCGCGAGACGCATGCGTCTCGCCCATGGCCACCCGTGCGACGCATGCGTCGCACCCATAGGGGCGAGGCCACGCCGAGTACTAGCGGCCGCCGGATGCAAGGTTTTCGTGACGGGGCGCACGCTTTTGCTCCCGTTGCCGCCGTACGCGCCGCTGTCGGGTCATGCCGACAGGTTGCCGCTTCGTCCATCTCCTAGTTAACTGCAAGCAAGGGCAAACCCGTCGTGAGGCGGGGACGCAAAGCTTCCGGTCTGTGAGCGACAGATAGCGGAGTTACCGGCAGCGACTCGCAGTCCAGTGCCGTTAACTCGTAAGTCATGTCTGCCGTCCACAGTCCGGGTGTATCACACAACTGGGAGCTGGTGACATGACATCATTGAGACACACGGCGGTAGGAGTGGTATTGGCGGTTTTGCTGAGCACCGGCTTGAGCGGGTGCAACGACGGCGGGGCCGGGAGCGCATTGGGCGGCACGGCCACGGGCGCCGGCTCGGATGCCACTTCGGGCGGTAGTTCGGGCGCGGGCACGGGTACCGGCACTCCTGCGGCCGGCACGGGCCAAGACGTCAATACTGCGCCGACGATCGCCGGCACGCCCGCCACTACGGTGGTCGCGGGTTCGACGTACTCCTTCACGCCCACCGCAGCGGATGCCAGCAACTCGGCATGGACTTTCGTCATCACCAACCGGCCGGCCTGGGCTACGTTCAATGCGGCGTCCGGAGCCCTGTCGGGGACGCCGACGGCGGCCAACGTCGGTGCCTATGCGCAAATCGTCATCGGCGTGACGGATGGCACCAAGACCACCGCGCTCGCGCCCTTCAGCATCGCGGTCACTGCGCCGGCGGTGAGCGCCTCGGATCTAGCGATCTCGGGCACTCCGGCGGTGAGCGTGAGCGTGGGTTCCGCATACAGCTTCACGCCGACGGCTGCGGATTCGGCGGGCAGCAAATTGATTTTCAGCATTGCCAACAAACCCGTGTGGGCGACCTTCGACTCCTCGACCGGAGCGCTGTCCGGTACTCCGGTGGCGGCGAATGTGGGTGTGACGCCGCAGATCCAAATCAGCGTCAGCGACGGCACCCACAGCGCCGCTCTCGCCGCCTTCGCGCTCACCGTGAAGAGCGGTGCGGCGGATTCGGTGACCCTGTCTTGGACCGCACCCACGCTCAACTCCGACGGCGAACCCGTGACGGACCTGGCGGGATATCACGTGTATTACGGCACCAGCGAGAAGAACATGACATCGGTGATCAACGTCGACAAGTCGACGACTAACGATCAGGTCATCGGCAATTTGCAGCCGGGAACGTGGTACTTTGCCGTCTCGGCGTACAATTCCGCGCAGATCGAAAGTGCAATATCCGCCATCTTGCCGGTCACCTTGTAAGGACGGCGCAGCCGCCGGTCGCGCCCGGCGTAAGGCGCGCGAGCCGCGCCCGGCGCCTTGGCAGAAAAGGCTTCGCGTTCGCATCTGCAGTCATTCGACGCCGTGTTCGCGGACGGTTCACCGGGCGCCGCCGGAGCCCGAGTCGGGCGGCAGGTCGCCTGGGCAGCCAGCTAAATCGGCGCGTGTGCGTCGAGCAGCAGATCAGCCATGTGGGACCACGTAAAGCGGCGCGCCTGGGCCACGATTGCGTCAGGATCGAAAACCCGCGTGCGGATGTCCCGCAATGCCCGCGCCAATGCATGCGGCTCTTCGGGGTCGTAGAGGATTCCGGAATCGGCGTCCACGTGATCTCGCATCGAGCCCAAATCCGGCGCGATGACCGGCCGTCCGAAACTCAACGCCAACATCGCCGTTCCCGAGGTCAAGATGGTGCGATAGGGCAGCACCACACAGTTGGCCGCGTTCAGATAAACCTGAAGTTCGTCGTCCGGTATGGAGCGCGCCACGAGCTGCACATTGGGCGCGAGCCGGGACAAGGCGCGAATCTCCTCCTGATACTGCGCCGAGGAGAAACTACCGGCGATGAGCAGACGTGCCGGTTGCGGGGCCTGGCGGAACGCTTCGATGAGCGCTTCGAGCCCCTTGTAGGGTTTGCAGCGGCCGATATGCAGGTACAGGTATTCGTCCGGATCGATTTGCAGCAAGGCACGGGCCTGCGCGGCGGTGACCGTATTCGGGTAGGAATCGATCCAATGAGGATGGTGCCCGATGCGCAGCCGCGAGTGCGGAACTCCGAATTCGCGTTCCACAACGGCAGCGGCCGAGAGTCCGTGAACGATTACGCGGTCCGCTGACGCGAGGGTGATGCCGCGACCCAGCCGATGCGAGAGCACGCCGCGGCCGCCTTCGTGCGGATACAGGTTGTGCGCGGTCCAGATCACGGCCGCGCCGCGCTGTTTGATCAATGCCAGCCCCAAGGCCAGTTTGCCCAGCCGGACGCTGGTTCGCAGCCGTGAGCTTGGTTCGAAGTAGAGGAACGAGGGCCAGTGAATGTGGACCATGCTGCCGCGGCGCACGTTGCGGAGCAGCCAGCGGAACGACCACACGCCCTCCACGACCTCCACGCCGCGCGCGGCGACTTCCTGGTACAGACGCTCCGTGTAGATGTTGCCCGCATTGGGGAATGCGATGATCCGACGGCGTGGCGGCATGGGGTTCATCGTCGAGAGTCTACCAATTTGGGCGGTCGTCAATGAATCGCATCACTCGCCGGGGCGGAAAAAACACCTGAAACGTGCGACGCATTGAGCGCCGCAATCTCGAAGTACCAGGTTCCTGCCGGCAGGTTCTCGATCAGCGCCGCGGTGGATGCCGCGCCGACCGACAGTTCCTGCCGGAGTGCGGTCGGATGCTGCCCGTAGCGGATCGAGTATCCAGCCAAGTCGTCGAAGAGCGATCCGTCCGTATTGAATTTGGGCCTGACCCAGGTCAGATAGGCGATGCCCGCGGGGACCTTTCCGCCTATGGCCGGCGATACATCGATACTGAAAGGCGGCAGGGCGGCGCGCGCGCGTCCGTTCGACACGCTGATCACGATGCCGCCATCGACCGCGGCGCTGCCC
>PLAH01000007.1 GCA_003134045.1 Gammaproteobacteria bacterium | reverse complement strand
CGCCGCGTTACTTCGTGTATATGTCGACGATCTGACGGATTCGACATGGGTGTCGGCGATCGATGCGCAGGTTGAGAACCTAGCGCCGTCTGATCACCTTGGGCGGGGTGCGCTGCTCGCCATGGCAGCGATTGCGGAGCTCGCCGCCGGTAATGTTGCCCGGACTGAAACGGCTAGCCGTCGTGCGATTCAGGAGATGCGGGCATCGGGCAGCATCCTCGGCACGAACTACTGCTTCTTCCACCTTGCGCAGAGCCAATTGTTACGTGGGCAACTTCGCGACGCCGAGTCGCTATGTCGCGAAGCGATGAAGATGGCGGAAGAAAATTATGGTGCTGACAGCGGCCTAAAAGGGCTCAGCGGGAGCTTTCTGGCGTACTGCCTTTATCTGCGCAATGACCTTGAGGGATCGTCGCAGATCCTCGACCCGTCGCTCGAGTCCATCGAAACTGGCGACGGATGGTTTGATGTCTTCGCGGTAGCCTACGCCGTCGCTGTTTCGCGAGCTTATCGCTCCGGTGGGCTCGAGGCAGCAATGCAGATGATTACGCGTGCGTCGGCGACGGCGCGTGTCCGAAAACTCGAGCGCCTCTCAAAGATTGCTGCCGCGTGGAGAGTCGAATACCTTTCGATGGCAGGATACTTGAAAGAAGCGCGCCGCGAGGCTCAGGCGGGCGGTATCGTCGAGGCGGCGGAAGTACGCGGAAAGGCTACATATACGTGGCGCACGCGTTACGCGGCGACTTCCGCGATTGCCCATCTTCGACTAGCGTCGGGGGCCTCCGCCCAAGCGCTGGCCTTAATCGAGGGAGCAAGTCAGGACTTTCGCGACATCGGTTTGCTGCTGCCCGCGCACCAACTTGACGCCATCGGCGTTATGGCTCTGAACCAGCGTGGTTCGGCCTGCGAGGCCATCCGTCGGCTTGAAGCGCTGCTCGGATTTATCGTTGAAGAGGGTGCCATCCGGGTGTTACTGGATCAGGGTCCCAGACTTGAAACACTGCTGCATGTCGCTCAGCGCCGCAATCGTGAAATGGTGCTCTCCGGCGCGCAACGCGAAATTATTGCACAGCTGCTCGTGGATATGCGGCGAGATCACCCGCGTGACCATGACGGATTCGGCGCGCGCGAGTTAGAGGTGCTGCGCGAGTTGTGCAACGGCCGCTCGAACAAAGCAATCGGCCAAATGCTTGATCTTTCTGCGAATACAGTGAAATTTCATTTAAAGCGGCTGTTCAGGAAGCTCGACGTCGATTCTCGAGCTGCCGCAATTTCGGCGGGTTTGCAGCGTGGTCTCGTCGAAATCCCGAAACCCGACTATACCGGTATGCCAAAAGGTCTACGTGCCAGAAACCACGTTCCCGAGTAACTTGGCGTGGCCCCAAGCCATCTTTACCCTGCGCGCTCGTTAAACAGTGCGTTCGCAGGCGTTTAGTCTCGCGGGTTCTTCGTCAAATTTACCTAAAGTGATCGGGTTGCCATCTGGCTGTCTCCTGCTTTCCCATGCTGCTGTAGCTTGTGGTGAACGATCAACACGAGGCAATGGCAATGGCAAAGGTTCTGAGCGACGTCTATGGACGTTGGCCATACACCTGGGAAGAGCGCGAGAAAGTGCTCGAATTGGAATTTCCGCTTGCGGAATATCAGAAAAGAATTGATCGCATGCGCCGGCATATGGTCGAGCACGGATTCACTGCGATGCTCATCTACGGCGGCAAGTCTAGTAAGGCAAACGTTCGGTACCTGTCGGGCTGGGAAAGCTTCTTCGGTGACACCTTTCTCATAGTGCCGGCGGACCGCGACCCGATTCTCATCACCAATAGCACTTTGCATGGGGAGCCCATGCATTCGAACATTCAGGTGACCTGGGTGCGCGACTTCCGGCCAGCGATGGGGTTTGGGACGGTCTTAAAGATGCAAAGTCCGGTTGACTACGTCGTCGAGGCGTTTCGAGAGTTAAATCTTCTCGGTAAGCGTGTCGGTTACGCGGATCAACGCAGTGTTACTGCATACGTCGATCGAGAGCTGCGCGAGAAGATTCACGGCACGGAACTCGTGGACGGCATGCCCATTCTAGCGGCGTTGCGCAAGATCAAGTCTCCCGCCGAAATCGAAGTTATCCGGCAGCTCGCAACTGCCGTATCGCTCGGCATGGAGGAGGCGCTGAAAGCGGCGGTTCCGGGCAACACCGAGCACGATGTGGCCGCGGCATTTTACTTCACCGCAATCAAGAACGGTTGCGATACCTCGCCTATGGGAATGCGAATCCAGTCAGGCGTACGCAGCTCCATGAAAAATGTGCTGCCCTTACGCGGCAAAATCATTCGGGACGGCGAGATCGTCTCCATTGATACGTCGGCCGATCTCTATGGTTATCAATCCGATCACGCGCGTAGTACCGTGGCTGGAAAGTCGAGCGCCGACCAGATCCGGCTTCTCGAGGCATGTGTCGAGGCGCAGGAGGCGGGGCTTCGTGCGACGGGGCCCGGCAAGCGTATCAGCGACGTGATCGTCGCGATGGAGCAAGTGTCGCGCGACTATGGGTTTGCCGAATGGGATTGGTCGTGTGGCCACGGATTCGGGCTGGATTTGGTCGAGCAGCCCTTCATCGTGCGAGAGAGCGAAGCGGTCTTCGAAGCCGGCCAGACGTTCTTCATCGAGCCAATGATCGTGCCGACACACATGGGCACGAGTTGCTTCGAGGACAGCATTCTCGTGACGGAGCAGGGAGCGGAAAGGCTGACGACGTCAACAATGCGCCCATGGTAGACGTATTGATAAGCGCGGCCCGCATTGCCGATGGACTGGGCAATCCGCTGTTCAATGCCGATCTTGCCATCGAGCAGGGGGTCATGCGGATACTCCGATCGGATCAGACGGTCAGTGCGGTGGAGCGGATCGATGCGACGGGCCTGGTGCTCGCCCCGGGCTTTATCGATATACACGCCCATAACGATCTCGTCGCTGCGAGCGGGGTATATCTTGACGACAAGGTCTTGCAGGGCGTGACGACGGAGGTGAACGGTAATTGCGGCTTCTCGCCGTTTCCAATCACAGATCGCAACCGCCATCTGCAGAACGAACTCCTATCGATCATCGCGCCCGGTAAATGGCAGGGCGATTGGACCTCCTGGTCGCAGTACGCTGACACCGTGCGGCATTGCGGATCGCCCACCAATATCGTGGGCCAGGTAGGGCACGGGGCGCTGCGAAGCGCAGTGTTGGAGATGGCGTCGCGCGATCCGACGACACATGAACTCCGCGAGATGCAGCATCTCTTAGACCGATGTCTCGAGGATGGCGCGTCTGGTCTGTCATTCGGGCTGATGTATTCCCCTAGTTGCTTCGCGAAGGAGAAAGAAATCGCGGCGCTGAGCGAGGTGGTCACTGCCCATCAAGCGTTCGTGTCTGTGCATCTACGCAGCTATGACCAACACCATCTCATCCCGAGCATGCGCGAAATGCTCGACGCAGTGTGCGGCGCCGGCGCCCGTCTTTTGTTGTCGCATTTGGCGCCCAGCGGGGTGAGCGCGGCGAGTGCGGTAGATCCGATGCTTGAATTGGTGGAAGCTGCTGTGGCCGATGGCCTGGATGTGGCCTTCGATCGCTATCCCTACGAGCACGCTTTCACCTGTCTCTCGCTACTTTTTCCGAAATGGCTGCTGGCCGGCGATCAAGAGTCTGTTACCCGGCGCTTGGGCGAGGCAGCGACAGAGGCGCGCGTTGCCGCGGAACTCGACTCATTCATTGCCGATATTGGCTACCCAAATATCCGCCTGTTTGGCTCGGAGTACGGCCCGTGGAATGGTCTTTCGTTGACTGAACTCGGAGCCCGTCTGGATATGATCCCGTCAGTCGCGACCATCACTGCATTGAAGATGCATGGAGGTAGCGCGCCCATTACGATGCAGCTCACGGACATGAGCGTGCAAGAGCGGCTGGTACAGCATCCTCTGTGTATGATCGGGTCAGACGGAGTTCCCTGTCGCGGTGGCACGCATCCCCGAACTTTCGGATGCTTCGCCCGTGTGGTGGGTCCAGTCGTGCGGCGTGGCGTGCTGACGCTTCCTCAAGCCATTCACAAGATGACCGGGCAACCTGCTCAATGGCTCGGCCTCGCAGATCGGGGTCGTATCCAGGACGGAGTACCGGCCGACCTCGTCCTGTTCGACGCGGATACCATCGCTGATGAAAGCAGTTTCGCTGATCCTTATGCGCCTCCGGCAGGAATTCATTTCGTATTCGTTGGGGGCCACGCGGTCGTGCGAAACGGCAAGGCAACGGCTCTGCGGCCGGGCAAAATGTTGTCTCCGCGTCGCCTGTATTCATGATTGTTGCACACAACGATGCCGTGCGAGCAAGCGAGTAACAGGTAGTTAAGAGGGATTGCTGTGACGGCGCGCGTCTTCCGGCGGAGTTCATCTATGACACCTTGGGACCGGATTTCCGCGGTGATTGCCCGCGAGTTCCATAGTGGTGCTTTACCGCGGACAGGAGCTGGCTTCGTTGTTGGGACCATTGCATTGACCAACAGGACCCTTGGGGCCCAACGGGGACGGGCTATCCGCGCTCTTAATTGCAGATCCGAATTGTCGACATGGGAGAATCTATAATGAATGACTGGGCATTGAAACTCGGACGTACATTTGCCGTAATTGTTATTTTGACTACAACCTCTCGAATACAGGCGCAATCCACCGCACAGGTAGCGGCGGAAGCTGCAGGCGGAGCGGGGCTTGAAGAGATTGTCGTCACGGCTACTCGCCGCGAAGAGACACTCGGTCACGTTGCAGCGAGCGTGGTCGCGCTTTCGGGAGAGCAGTTAGATATGAGAGGTCTCAAATCGATCGATGACATTACTCTATTTACACCGGGCGTGACGTTTACCCACACTTCGGGCGGCGACGGCGGCGGGCAAAACTTGACGCAGATAGCCATTCGCGGCATTCAATCGTCCGTTGGCGCGGCTACGACCGGAATCTACATCGATGACACGCCAATTCAAACGAGACAATTGGGCACCAGTTCGACCAACGCCTATCCGCAGGTATTCGATCTAGAACGAGTGGAAGTTCTTCGTGGTCCGCAGGGAACGCTGTTTGGTGCCGGTTCGGAGGGAGGTGCAGTTCGATTCATCACTCCCCAGCCCAGCTTGAGTCAATATTCGGGTTACGCGCGCAGCGAACTAGCATTCACTGACGGAGGCGCGCCATCGTATGAGGTGGGCCTCGCCGGAGGCGGCCCTCTCATAGACAATGAGGTTGGTTTCCGCGCAAGCGCTTGGTTTCGTAGGGACGGCGGCTGGATAGACCGCGTTGACCCCACGACCTTGCAGATCCTAGATCGAAATTCGAATTCGCAAGATTCCGCGCAAGCTCGCTTGGCCTTTACTTGGATGCCGATAGACAATCTGCACATCACTCCGTCTCTGCTCTATCAAGACCTCAGCTATCAAGATACTTCTTTATACTGGGAGCAGCTGTCGAATCCATCGGACAATTCCTTCCTGAACGGCCGGGTTCTGGCACAGCCTTCGACGGATCGGCTGACTCTGCCGGCGTTGGCTGTCGATGATGACTTGGGGTTTGCAACCCTGCTCAGTAACACATCGTTCTTTAACAGACGAGCAACCGGGATCAAAGACTATACTAATTGGATCCGCTCCACGCTTGGCATTGCGCCGCTGCCGACGATTCCGGGCGAAAATGCTCCAGTCGACATGGAAGATACTCAGAACGATATCACGCAGGAATTACGCTTGCGCTCGAAATCCGATGGAAGACTAAATTGGGTCGTTGGTCTCTTTTATTCTCATGCGAAGCAATATAACGTGGAAAATTATATCGACACCTATTTCAATCAGGAGGTCATGGGAGCCACCGCCGGGGCGCCGTTTTGCCCGCCGGCGGGATGTAATACCGAGCAACTTTTTGGTGTTCCTCTATTCAATGGGACTTCTGTCTTTTACGGAGCCGAGGATACGCTAGATGTACAATACGCTGCCTACACTCAAGTCGACTTCAACGCCACGGAGAAACTGAAGCTTACCGTCGGTGTTCGCGCGGCGGATGAGGAATACACCAACTCTACCTACACTGCCGGACCTTTTGCAGGGGGTGAGAACAAATCCGGCGGAAAACAGGTGGAACATCCAATAACTCCCAAATACGGAATTTCGTATCAAGCGGATTCAAATGATCTCCTCTATGCTTCGGCCGCTAAAGGCTTTCGTCCAGGCGGCGCGAATATAATCGTGAGTTCGACGTGCGCATCGGACCTAGCTGGCCTCGGACTGCAACAGGTGCCTCCATCGTATAATTCGGATCATGTATGGTCATACGAAATCGGCGATAAGAGTACCGTAGCGAATGGCCGGCTTCAGTTGAATGCCAGTCTCTTTTGGATTAAGTGGGAGCAAATTCAGCAGAATATTGTGCTTCCGACATGCGGTAGCACTTTTACGGGCAATCTTGGTACGGCGGTCAGCAAAGGGTTTGACCTCCAGGCGCAGTTCCGGCCCATAGATCCCTGGTTGGTTCAGCTAAACGGAGGTTTTACCGACGCAGAGTACACAGAGACTGTGCATGGCGGAGCCAATGCCATCATTGCCGAGCAGGGCGAATCCATACTTGGTATCTCCAAATGGAGCGGTACGCTCTCCAGTCAGTATGACTTCAAGATTGGCGACCTGAAATCTTACGGCCGGGCGGACTATGAGTTCATCGGGACTGGGGCTCCTCAAGATCCACGGGTGTATGGTTACGACCCAGCGTTATATCCCACACCGCAGGAGACGAAGCGACTGTCGCTGCGATTGGGAACCTTGATCAACGATTGGAATATTTCGCTATTTGTCGACAATGTGACCAACGACGAACCCGTACTGAGCCGCGGCCATGACACGCTTTCGTCGCCGATATTTACTGCCTATACCTATCGACCTCGGACGATCGGTCTAACGGCGATCTACCGATATTGAGGCGGGATTGTATGAACCGCCGCGCACTTGTTCTTGCCGCGACAGCCGGCGTGGTGATTGCCAAGGAGTCTCGAGTCCTGCCGGCGGAATCGAGGCCCGTCGCTGAGCGCGACGGGTCGAAGGTAGAATTCCAATCGCACATCATTGATATTTCTGACACGAGCCTCGAAGTGCTAGAGGCAGGTCACGGTCCTGGCCCGTTTGTCTGTACGCATCCCTATTTCGATGCCACGGGACCGCATCCGGGCGGAGATCTTACCCAGTCGTTGGCCAGCATTGGCAAGACTTTGTACATCTGTCCCCGCGGCACAGGGAGGTCTGCCCCCGAGTCGCGGCCCGAAAAACTGACAATTAGCCAATTGGTAGATGACCTGGAAGCGATCCGCAGGAAGCTCAAGATCGAGAGATGGGTTCCCGTCGGACATTCGACGGGAGGATTCACGGCTTTGGAATTCGCAGTCCGGCATCCCGACGCGATATCCGGACTCATGCTGATCTGCACGGCTCCGTCATATCGCTTTCTCGAGAATCCCGCGTCGCTATATAACCCTGAGAACAGTGTCCACAAGACGTTGGCATCGATTCAGATGGAGACGCATGGAGGAGAGGAATGGCGGCGCGCATGGCTGGCGGGAATCTTTATAATAAGGCCGCCCTTGATCGCACTGCGGCCGTCACAAAAATCTCGACGGCGCGAGTTGCGGCCGTCGAAGATGAAATCGTAAGACAGAAATGGAACTTCGAGCCCTTCCTCGATGAAATTCAAGTATCAACACTCATTGTCGCGGGTCGTCATGATGAGGCGTCGGGGACTCTGGAGCCCGCGTGTCAGATGCTACAAAAGATCGCCAATTCAGAATTGATTGTGATGAACGAGAGCGGACACTTTCCCTTTGCGGAGCAGCCTCTGTACTTTCAGCACGTACTCGCTGATTTTACAGAGCGGCATTTGTCGCACGCTTAGGGGGCGGTGGAGGTCGTTCTTTCCTCGCCGTCCGGCGGCATGTGCTCCTCGAACCAGGTCACGATGCGCGCAGCATAGTCGATCGCCGCTGGAAACCCGGGCACTCCGTGCCCTCCCTGCGGATAAGTGACGAGTACGGATTTGACGCCGTTTTCAAGCAGTGCATTGTGAAACTGTACGGCTTCCGCGGGTGGGGTAGTCCGATCGAGCGCGCCACAGATAGTCAGTGTCGGAGTTTTGACCTTGTGCGCGTGCATGATAGGGCTGCGTTGAAAGTACTTCCCATCAGGATTGGTATATCTGTCACCAAGGAACAGAGCTGGCCAGGCGGGTGCGTTGGAGATCAAGTGCTCGGTGACCCAATTCGTGATCGGCGCTGCCGGCACCGCCGCGGCGAACCTCGCGTCCTGTGTAATTAGCCACGAAGTGATAAAGCCACCGTAGCTGCCACCGGTTACACCCAGCCTTCTCGGATCGGCGATACGCGCGCTGACGAGAAAATCCAGCCCGGACAGAAAATCGTGGGTATCTGCGCCACCCATGTCTCCCAACACGTGGCGAGCAAACTCCTGGCCTCGACCGGCGCTGCCGCGAACGTTAGGAAAAAACACGGCGTAGCCGAGTTTCAGCAACATCAGGGTATCCAGGCCCGTGCGCCCCAACCAGCGTGGACGGGCGTGCCACACGGGACCTCCATGTACGCTCATAACCATGGGATACGGAGCGGCACCCCTCGGCCGCAGGAGCCATCCCTGTATCTCGAGCCCATCCGGCGCCCACCAACTCACGGACTCTACGGAGTTGATGTCACTGGCATGCACCGCATACCCGAGATCGAACGACTTGATCGCCGCATACTTCCCACCCCGAACAATAGCGATCTCAGGCGCGCGTTTGAAGCTCTCTGCTGCGAAAACGCAGTCGCCAGTATCGTTGCAGCCAGACACCGTGAAATAACGCCCGCCTGAGGTGATCTCTTCGCTCGCCCAGATTTCCTCAAACACGTTTGATACCGCGTCCAACAGTCCGATGACCGATTCCGGGCCCCGGTGACCGGTCAGCAGCAGATGCCGCTCATCGCGCCATTCGGCAGAGGTGATGTCCACGTCAGCCGTATGCACGGGCCGGACTTTCGCGGAGCGCGGCTCGATCAACCGCAATTCGCCCGCAACGATCCAACGGTCACTACAAATCGCTTCGACAACAGCGAGTTGCGTTCCAGATGGATTGGCCGCTGGACAGCCGATTTGATCCCGAGGCACGAATATCTCCCGGCTGTTGCCCGACTCCAGCGCGAGGATGTGCAGGCGAGCGGTGTACCATTGACCCTCGCTTGCGCCAGGCGATACAACTGCAGCGATATCTCCATTGCCGCACCATACCGCCTCCCAAGCGTTGCAGCCCGCGGGGCTAACCTGGCGCACACTGCCGGTGGCCATCTCGTACACCCAGACACTGCGCCAGCGGTAACTCTCTTCTCCCGATTCAACCGATGGCATCCATGATGGCAGTTCCTCGGCAATCTGCCTGCTGGTTACCGCTCCGTGTGCGCCGGCAACGTCGGCGCCGTGTCCTGCCACGCCGAGTAGGATGCGTGTGCCGTCCGGCGACCAATGCAGGTACTCGATCCAGCCCACTACCGGCGCGGCAGCGCGTGCCGCACCAGAGGCGGGATCGAGCAGGTAGAGCTGAAAATTACCGGCTGCGTGGCGATCGGATAGAAACGCTATCTGGCGACCGTTGGGGGCGAACTTTGCCAACCGGTCGAGATTGGGGCCGAAGGTGATGACCCGTGTATCACCCGTAGCGAGGTCAATCGAGCAGATGCGTGTCGGCAATGGTCCTTGAAGCGTGTCCACTAGCGTCGCCGTGAAAACGGTCCGCTGGCCGTCGGGCGCGACGTGGATCTCCGCGACATCACTGATCTGTCCCCCTCCAGGTCGACGAAGCGCATTGCAGAGCGCTTCAATCGTCTGGTAAATATGCGTTCCGCGAATGTCTTTCTGCATGGATCTGTCTCGATATTTCGAAGGAGTACCGTTCACTTGCAATCTCAGAAGTCTTCGGCAGCGCCACGCCGCTCGAAGACGTGGGCCTATATTTCAGAAACGGTCAGGCATGCAGCACTCGATGATTTTGTGCGTCCGCGGTAAAACCAGGGAGCACTAACTAATATGGACTCGACGCCATTTTTCAGCGACAAGCTGTGAAACTACGGCGGTTGTTCTGGAGGTGTGCAGTGATCGAGCGGGCCACAAATGTTTTGCCGCGGCGCTTGACCCTTTGTGCATGCATGATCGGCCTGCGCTCCAATTGCCCGTCGGCGGGGTTTCATATAGGTGAATGCGGCGCACATCATCCCGTGGCGCGCATTGCGGCGTCAAATCAATGTTACTGCTAGAATTATCGGTAGGAATGGCCTGCTGCCGTACGCACGCCTCGCGTAACTTGCTGGTGAATGACCTATTTCTGCCCAACGATCAAAAAAAATGCGAGCGACTGTTGGCATGACGGACGCACCTTAGGTAATCAATATGCCAAATAGTCGTGTCCGTAGCGCTGCGACTCCAATACACTCGGCTGTACTGGCGTGGCTATTGGGGTAACTCACGATTCTTGACTCGACGCTAATACGTGGCGAATCCGCTTGGCCATCAGCGCGCCGGGCGTGGTGCACATTAGCGCTCCTGGTATTGGCTATCATCTGCTCATTTACCGATCGACAGTTGCTGAGTCTGTTGGTCGATCCGCTACGTTCCGACCTCAGAATGACCGATTTGCAGATTGGTGTATTGCAGGGAGCGGCATTCGCCTTTATCTATGCCGTCGCTGCCATTCCCATGGGGCGAATTGCAGATTCGCACTCACGTAGAAATCTGTTGATCGGCGGTGTCACTGTCTGGAGCGCCGGAACGATCGCGTGCGCTTACATGATTTCCTTCAACGGACTATTCGCGGCCCGAATTTGTGTGGGAATCGGTGAAGCGGTGGTTGCCCCGGTGGCGGTCTCAATGATCGCGGATCTGTTTCCCCGACAGCGTCGTGGCCTTGCGACGGGTTGTTTCATAATGGCAATGATGATCGGGGCAGGGGGTGGCCTCGCGATCGGTGGTTCTATTCTGCGCGTGGCGCAGCGAGGCGGTTTCGCCGATCTCCCCTCGGTCGGAAGCTTATCACCCTGGCGGCAGGTATTTGGCGTTATGGGACTGTTCGGAGTGTTGGTCGTCGCGTTACTTTCATCGATTCGCGAGCCGCGACGGCGGCACGAGACATTGAATTCCCGCGGCATGCGCATCGCCGATCTGCGGCACTATCCTGGAGTCATAGGTATCATCGTATCAGCGTCATTTTGCGCCGTTGGGGATTACACCATTCTCAGCTGGGCTCCGACGCTGCTCAGCCGCCGGTTCGCGATGAGCGCGGATGAAATCGGGCTGCTTCTGGGTACCAGTTCCATCGTCGGTGCGCTCGCCAGCCCCATTACCGTAGGTGTATTGACGGACCGCCTTGTCAAGGGCGATGTCCGCGTACGAATTTGCGCGTCGGCGGTCGCCTTAACACTCGCGATACCGGTGACTCTGCTTGGGTTGGCCTCCAATGCCACGCTGCTCGTCGTGCTCGTGGGCAGTTGGACGTTTCTTTCGGTGGCAGCTACCACCACGAGCCTGACGGCTTTGCAGGATCTAGCACCCAACGAATTGCGGGGAACTGCTTCGGCATTGATCGCGTTTGGAAGTGCAGCGCTGGGTCTGGGTTGCGGGCCGCCGATCGCAGCGGCGCTTAGCGAGCATGTGTTCCAGGATCCTTCGACGCTGGGTAAATCCGTCACCATCACCAGTATGCTCGGCGCAGTGGTTGCGGCGACCTTGCTTTGGCGGGTGCTGTTACGGTATCAGACTGGCATCGCACGAGGCACGCCGTGACTCGGGTGGCGGGTCCCAATGCAGAGCTCATCGGTCGCGACTTGAGCATTGCGCCCCTTGATACGCCAGCTCTCATCCTTGATTTGGATCGTTTCGAAAGTAACGTTGCCACTGCCGCAGCGACGGCTCGCCAGCACGGCGTACATTTGCGGCCCCACGCCAAGACACACAAGTGTATTGAGGTCGCTCGCCGTCAAATCAGAGCCGGCGCCCTGGGTATTTCGGTTGCGTCGGTACGGGAGGCGGAAAAGTTGGGGGTCGATGGGATTCCGAGCATCCTTCTGACTGCACCGATAGCATCGGAGCGCAAAGCGTCGCGCCTCGCCAACATCGCACGGCGCGGTATTGAGCTGATATGCGCTGTAGGGACCCTTGAGAACGTCTCGATGCTCGGCGCTGCCGCCCGTGCCGCAGGATGTACGATCGGAATTGTCGTGGATCTCGATATTGGCATGGGGCGAACCGGCGCAGCGTGCCCGCGCGACGCACTTGCGGTCGCGCGTCATGCCGCGACCGTTGAGGGCATCCTGCTGCGCGGACTGCAGGCTTATTCGGGACTCATCCAACATATCGGCAATTACGAGCAACGGGCCGGTGTCTATCGTGGGCAACTGCGTCACTTGCACGAGGCCATTGGAATGTTCAAAGAGGTCGGCCTCACGCTCGACATGATCACGGGTGGTGGCACCGGCACGATGGCCGTTGATTTCGTACATGGTCCGATCACTGACCATCAGGCTGGCAGCTATGTCTTCATGGATCGCCAATACTCCGCCGTAACCCTATCGCCCGACGCCCGCGGGCTGCACTTCGACAATTCCTTGTTTCTTCGTTCCACGGTGGTGAGCCGAAGCCACCCCGGTAAAGTAACGGTCGACGCTGGCACCAAAGCGCTCGCCTTAGAAAGCCCACCGCCCGCGCCCGTGCACTTGGCGAACGCCGAATACAGTTATTTCGGCGACGAGCACGGCCTTCTGACTGGCACCGATCTTCCTTTTCTAGGCGCGGCCGTTGATCTCATCCCGGCACATTGCGATACCGCAGTGAATTTGCATGATTTCCTCCATATTGTTAGAGGGTCTATGCTGGTCGATATCTGGCCAATCGATGCGCGCGGCACGTTATAGGGCTTGACCGGCTCGGGCAGGAGTCCGAGACTTCGACGCTCTAACTACGGATTTTCTGGATTCGCATTGAACCTCAATCATCTTAGTCAATTCGTCGCGGTCGCGGATGCCGGAAGCCTGCGAGAGGCGGCCAAGACGCTCGGCTTATCGCAATCGGCAATCACAAAATCGTTGCGCCTTCTGGAAGCCGAGTTGGGTGTCAGTCTCGTCGAACGCCATACGCGCGGATCGACCCTGACGATCTACGGCCAAGAACTGTTATCTCATGCCCGCTTGGTCTGCAATGAAGTAAAATTGACGCGGCAGCGCCTACGGCAGATGGGAGGAGAAGCACCAGACGCAGTACACGTCGGCAGTTCTGGCGGTGCATCTCTCGATCTACTACCTGACGCGATCTCCTTCATTCGGTCGCGATATCCCACTGTACAGATCGTCACGTCGGTAGGACTACCGGCCAAGCTGCTGCCGAAGCTCATTGAGGGTGGGCTGGATCTGGTTCTTGGGCCTCTGCCGACTCGCGCAATTCCGAGCAGCATTACCATTGATCGGCTGTTCAAGTCCCGCAGCGTAGTTATCGCGCGCAAGGGTCATCCTTTGGCGGGAGCGAGGCGCTTTCGAGAACTCGCGAAGGCACCCTGGGTATTGCTAAGCGAACTATGCGAAGAGGGTTCGCCTATCGAACAGCTACGAGTCGAGGAAGGACTTGACCCGTTAGATGTCATCGTTCGAACCGATGACGCGTTTCTGGTCGATCGCCTAGTGTGCCGCACGGACGCACTTTCGACCATGCGGTTGAGCTTATTGCAATCGGCAATGCTCTCCGATCAACTGATTCAGATCCATCTGGAGGACCTAAATTTGGACGATCAGATGGTGTTGTTCACACGAAAGCAGGTCAAACTGTCGACGATTGCAGAGCGGTTCGTGGAAATCGTGCAGATGCAGGCGAAGCAGATCGAGCAAAACCTCTCTCGCGACGCGAATCGTGAATGAACCGAGTCGCTGCTTACCGCGGGAATGGAGCCGGATTACCAGTTCTTTCGACCAGAGGATGCCGATGAGGCACTGCGCGATTGGAATTCTCATAATGATATTCAGCCTGATGTTTGGTCGCGCGCACGCGGGCACGGTCAGCGACGCGGCGGCACGCTGCAATGCACTTCGGAGCGCGGATTTCTCGCAATTGCAGGACGCGCCGATGCAGATCACGGAAACAAAGTTCGTCGCTCCAAGCGGGGACACCCCAGGTTATTGCCAAGTGGGCGGCTATGTCGTACCGAGCGTCGGCTTTATTATTCGACTGCCGTCGGACAGCTGGAACGGGAAGTTCTTTGAGAACGGCTGTGGCGGCTTTTGTGGGGCCGCGGAATTTTATCTCCCCGCCTGCGATCACCCACTACGCAAGGGCTACGCATGTATTGTTTCGGACGATGGCCACAAGTCCACGGTCTTTGACGGCAAATGGGCTTACAACAACCTTCAGGCACAGATTGATCACGGTTATCGGGCGCCGCATGTGACCGCGTTGGCTGGCAACGCCATAGTTGAGAGATATTACGAGCAGAAGCCAAAGAAGTCCT
Source organism: Gammaproteobacteria bacterium (assembly GCA_003134045.1). Lineage (GTDB taxonomy): Bacteria > Pseudomonadota > Gammaproteobacteria > Steroidobacterales > Steroidobacteraceae > Bog-1198. The sequence goes on along the minus strand of PLAH01000007.1, from coordinate 8,162 downwards.
ATTTTGTGGGATGCTCCACCGGCGGTAGGCAGGCGTTGATGGAGGCGCAGCGATTTCCGTGGGACTTTGACGGAATTGTCGCAGGTTCTCCCTCTGTGTCTGTTCCGGAACATCATATGGCTATGTTGTGGGGCAATCGTGTGTTTACGGACAAAGGCGGAAAGGCGCTCCTCGGGCGCCACGACCTTGAGCTTCTGCACAAGGCGGTGTTGGCCAAATGCGATCTCAACGACGGCGTCAAGGATGAATTGATTGGAGATCCTCGCAAGTGTGACTTTGACCCTGCAGAATTGCTCTGCACGACAACCAAAAACAGCGAATGCCTGACATCAACTCAGATCGAAGCCGTCAGGAAAATCTATGGTGGCCCGGTAACGTCAACCGGCGAATCGGTCTACCTGAGCGGCTTGTCGAAGGGATCGGAGCTACATTGGCTCGACGATCTGATGGGTTCGGCCGAGAATCCGCGCCGGTGGTACGAATTTCCCGCAGAAGAATTTCGTTACGAGGGATTTCAACCCAGTCCCGGTCCTACGTGGGAATCAAAGGATTTCGACTTCGATCGAGATTACAAACGGATGGGCGTGACCGACGGGTTATACGCCGCTAACAATCCTGACCTGCGTAGATTCAAGGCCGCAGGCGGCAAATTATTGTCATATGGAGGATGGAACGATGTGATTGGCATTCCGTTGGAAGGGGTCGATTATTACGACATGGTGGAAAGGACCATGGGAGGACGTGAGTCGACGCAGGAGTTCTTCCGACTGTTCATGGTTCCCGGAATGGGTCATTGTTTTCTTGGCGAGGGAGCTTTCGACGTGGACTGGCTGAGTTACCTCGAAGCGTGGGTCGAGCAGGGGCGCCCGCCGCAGAAAGTAATCGGTTCTCACGTTGAACTCGAAGGACCCAAGCCCGATAATCTTGAAGACGTGCTAAAACTAGCCATACGGCGACAGGGGGGATGGGACTTTCCGCTGGATCCGACAACCATCAAGTTTTCTCGCCCCATCTATCCCTATCCAGTGACAACGAAGTATCTGGGCCATGGTGATCCTGTGAACTCTGCGAATTACGGGCCGGTTGAATGACAAGTATCTATGAAGTGGCTGTTAAAGCCGGTGTATCAATTACCACTGTATCCCATGTCTTCTCGGGCAACCGACGCGTCTCGGAGAAGACGGCTAGCCGCGTATTCGCGGCCGCGAAAAAATTAAACTATCTTCCGAGCTCCACAGCAAAAGGCCTCGCTACAGGCAGGTCGATGATAGTCGGCATCGCTATCCCGTTCTCGGATGCGGGCGAGACTATGCGTCAAAATCCATACTATTCAGAATTGTTAGCACATGTCTCGATGGCGGCCGCAAATGAGGGATGGGCAATCCTATTGGTACCCCCGAAATTTGCTCAACTTTCAGACTCCGAGCAGAAAGGGTTCTTAAATCGCTTGGACGGCGTCTTAGTTATAGACCCGATCAGCGCCGACAGGAACGTTGAAATTGCCTTGAGAAACGGCAAGCGCATCGTGACAATTGGACGCTCCCTAACCCACGAAAACCTTCCCTTCGTCGATAATAGTTTTTCGCTCGGGATGGAGCAAATTTTGGAGCACGCGCTCGAACAGGGTTACAAGTTCCCAACTCTGATTTTGTCAGCCGAAAAAGACTCATATCAAATTGAGCTAAGGAAGGCTTTTACCGATGGGGCGAAACGAAGGAGCCTCCGCGCAAAAATTCTCCACTTACCTTCCATGGAAGAGGTGGTTGCCTACCAAAATGCGCTCCGAATTCTTTCATCGAAACATCGTCCTGATCTCATCGTTGCGTACACCGATTGGGCTGCAGTTGCGGTCCTGCGGGCAGCGCGAAATCTTGGCATACGTGTGCCCGAGTCATTGGGGGTCGTCGGGGCGGGTGATACCGTACTCGCAACGACGTCAAATCCAACACTAACGACGATAACGCCCTTCCCGCAACTATTGGCAGCTGCTGCCGTGAGGCTGTTCATCGAAGGTCTCTCAGACCAAGCAGCCCCCGCAGAGGTAATTTTGTCTTGCGAATTGATCGTGCGTGCCAGCACAAATAGGCCACCGCGGAGCGAGCTCGGCTCGTTACCTCCGGAAAAGGCGCCACGTCCTGCCGTGGCCCCAACGCCCCGCCGCTCAAGAAGGCGACACGGCAGCCGGAACGGCGGGTCTGATCCTTCCTAGCGATTTGTCCTTCTCTAGTCCGAACTTCGCGGTGCGATTTTTTGTAAATGAAGATCAGCACTTCTCTAGATGTTGGGCGCCGCGTCATGACCTACGGGTTGCAAGTACGTAGTGATGGGATGCCGCCGGTAGGTCAAGCCGCTTCAAGATTAGCTGTCTAATAATCCTACGGCGACTGTATGTGCCAAAGCGCTTTGCATATTTAGTTGACAAAGCGCTTTGCATCCTATGTACTAGCACAAAATATAGGGGATGCTTAGATGTTCAAGGTGCCTTTTCGTCGGCCAAACTTTTTAATTTCTATTGTGTTGCTTTCATCGTTCAATGCGACGCATCCGGCGGCAGGTGCGGAGATCGCTGATACGGCGGAAATTGAAGAATCTGTCCCTGCCGGAAAACCGACCGCACAGAAAACGGACATGCTCGAGGTGATCGTAGTGACAGCTGAGCATATAGAACGCTCAGTGAGAGATGTGCCGGCAACAATTGATGCATTTACGGGAGCGCAGCTGGCAGAGTCGGGAGTGCAGCGGCCACTTGACCTGGCACGCGGCACGCCAGGCCTCACAACCTACAACGGGACCTCGGACGGCACTCCGCTTTTCGCCATTCGGGGGATCGGGGTCGATGACCCATTTCCGAACGCGACCAGTGGCGTGGCATCATATATTGACGATGTTGGCATCACTTCGCCTGCCATTCTCGGCGGCCTACTTTTTGATGTCGCGCGCGTCGAGGTTCTGAAAGGGCCTCAAGGGACTCTCTACGGCCGAAATGCGACCGGCGGCGCCATCAACTATATATCGAACGCGCCGACCGAAACGTTCGGTGGCTATCTGGACGCGAGCTATAGCCGCTGGGGTACAACGGAACTCAACGGCGCAATCAGCGGTCCCGTTACCGACTCGCTGAGTCTAAGGCTCGCGGGCACATATTTGCGCGCGAGCGAGGGCTGGCAAACCGATATCGATACTGGAAGGCGCATCGGCGCTCCGGATAAATATGCTCTAAGAGGAACGGCCAGGTATAAGCCAACTGAACGACTAACGGCACTGCTGAGCGTCCACATCAGTCGCGATACGTCCAGTCTGCTGTCACCGCAGTCAGATGGAAACACGGGTGCCTCGTCCGTGCTCAACACGGGGTCCGATAATCCAAGCTTAGTGCGACTCGGGTCACTCAACCCTCACAAGGACGACATTGGAGCGGGGTTCGCCTTAAACCTGACTTACCACGGGGACGCAATCAACGTCACTTCGATCTCCGGTTTCGACCAATATCACTACGTAGCAATCGATAATAACGACGGACAACCGGGACCCAGTTACGATCTCTCCCAGAACGACCGTATTGAAGAAATTTACCAAGAGATTCGCCTAGTCCCTCTTTCGGGTCTGTTCGGGGGCAGGGTGGATTGGTTGACGGGAGCAAGTTATTCCCGTTCTCGAGTGCGTGGCGAAGACTCCTCAGACCAAAGTAGTTCGTTCGTGGGCCAGTTTGAAACGCCCCCCGATTTCACCACGACTGGGCTCTCGATCGCGCAGGCGAACTACATTCAAATACGGGAATCCGCCGGTATATATGGAAATACCGAGACGCACATCACCGACCAATTGAGCGCCGCCATTGGCGCACGCTATTCGCACGATCGAGCGGAGTTCAACGGAATCAGCACCGAGGATGGATCCGACGATGGCGGCATTCTATTTCACGGTATAGGCGCTAACGTCGCAAGTGTTGATGAGAGCCATACCAACGGTAATTTTTCTTTCAAAGCCGGTCTAAACTATAAACTCAACAGCGACACATTGATCTACAGCTCGGTGTCCACAGCACACAAATCGGGTACTTACTACGCGGGGCCTGCCCAGGACCCGGCGAGCTGGGGCTATGTGCCGCCCGAAAAAGTTGCGGCGTTCGAACTCGGCGAAAAAGCGAAGTTGTCGGATGGCCATTTGCAAATCGACAGCGCCGTCTTTGATAACGAATACACCGATCGTCAATCTCTCGTAACCCTCATTTCACCCGTCACTCACCAGATCGAGTTATCGGAGGGGAGCGTTCCGAAGTCCAGGATACGTGGGTTTGAGACCGAGGTTTCCCTTCTTCCCATTACCGGCCTCAGACTGAGTGGTGGCGCAAGTTATTTGGACTCTCGGGTCATCAATACCATCACGAATGTCCGCGGCGCTCCGTTACTGGCACCAGTCCCCGAAGGATCTGCGCTACCTATGGCGCCCAAGTGGTCATTTTTGGGCCGCGGCTCCTATACGCGCTCACTTTCTGGAGAGTGGGTGGGGTATGTGGCAGTCGATTACAGTTGGAAGGAAAAGTATAAGTCCGCCCTCTCGGATCCACACGCTATCAACCAATCGGTACCCAATCTAGATGCCAGGATTGAGATCAGGCGTCCGGATAAAGGGCTGAGCCTAGCCCTTTGGGGCCGAAACCTCACGAACTCCTCGGTCATCTACTACGATTTTTCCGACTATTACGACGGACGTACTGTTTACAGGACGCAGCCGGCTTCTATCGGACTGACGGCGAGCTACGCTTTTTAGCGGTGATGCAGGTAAAACTGAACCTAGCGTCTTGAGTTTGAGGTTCGCATGCAGCATCGCTTGATGCTTTCCAAGTTTTGGTCAGCTGTTTTGGTCCACACGAAGGGCTTCGGGTCGCGGTTGTAGACTTTCGTTAAATCATTAGGTGTGTGTTTAAATGACCAAAATCTTGTATATCAATCCCGTTGGGCATGACCGATGGGACGAAGCAACTCGCGAGTGGATTGAATCTGTTCGATCTGGTGAAGTCGAGGTTCAGGTGTGCTCTCTTGAGAGTGGGCCATCCAATCTAGAATACTATGTCTACGAGCACGAAGTGCTCACACCGATGCTTAGGCGTCTTCGGATCGCTGAAGCGGAAGGCTATCACGCTGCGGTCATTGGTTGTTTCTATGATGGGGGGCTCCGCGAAGCGCGAGAATCATTTCGCATGCCTGTCATAGGGATGGCGGAGAGCACGCTCGCTTACGCTTCCACGCTTGGTCACAAATTTTCTATTATTGTGGGTCGTAGAAAATGGATCCGGAAGATGGAGGAGAATGTAATCCTTTATGGGCATTCGCCGAAACTGGCCTCCATGCGGATCGTGGGCATGAGCATAGAGCAGATGGAGGAAGATCAAAGTCTGTTCTTCGACCGATGCATAGAAGAGGCCCAACTGGCCATCGATAACGATGGAGCCGAAGTGGTGGTGCTAAGTGAATATACCAGTGCCAAATTTTGGGCCCGGGCAAAGGCCGAAGTAACCGGCCCCGTATCGGATTCGGGCGTTATCGCTTGGAAGGCAGCGGAAATGGCGGCGAGCCTGTACGACACGGTCGGCTATTCGCACTCGAAGGTTGGCGGATATGAAGCGCCTCCAGACGACGGACGAGACATTGGGCATGGGTCCGAGACAGACAAACAGAGGGTCGGCTAATGGCTGCCGATAAAACGCCAGTACTTGAAGTAGTCGCCCTGCTCACCAGCGGATTTGAGAAAAGCGAGTCCGCTACCGCTCTCAGGGCGATCCGGCCGAGCGCCGACACTGTGGTCTTCGGCACCGATCGTGCGGAGGAGTGGTATGGATTTGATCAGTTGGTAGATCCGTTCAAAGTGATGGCCTCATCTATCGTTGGTCCTAGCTATTCCTGGTGCGCACCTGGTCCCCGTGTCAGCCTCCGCGGTAGCGTGGCCTGGGTGGTTGGTGCCCTATCTTTGGAATATGGAGTACCGTCTGCGAGAGAGGTTTTGCGTATGCGCACCACGCTTGTTCTCAGCCGCGACGAGGACGGGTGGGCGATTGATCACGCGCACTTCTCGTGTGGCGTCGAAGAGGGTCCGCAGTTTGCTGCTAGGTGAAATTAATCTCGGGTTCGTAACCGAGCGGTCGAGGCTTGGTCGAGTCTGCTTTTCTCTAAACCCTCAGTTATGACAGTCGGAGGCTCAAATGGAACGCGATGTGCTTGAACGGTGGATTTCTTCATACGGGGAAAGTTGGAAACGGCAAAATTTGATTGGGTTTATGGAACTCTTCGCCGATGGCGCCACCTACATGTTCACACCGCTGAATGATCTAATGCGCGGCAAGGAGGAGATTCGGCGATATGTCGAATCTGGTTACGCGTTGCAAAAGGATATCGAATTCGACCATGAATTGCTCGCATTGAACCCTACCGGCGGAATTTGCCGTTGGAAAGCGGCGCTTACGTGGAAGGCGACCGAAGAGCGCGTTCGATTCGACGGTATTTATAGCGTTTATTTAAACGAGCAACGGTTGTGCTATCGATTTGACGAGTGGTGGCACTGCACCGCGCCGGTGCCCGTTGAACAAGCCCCGCAGCGCTGAACTGTCATCATCCACTACGGGACACCGTTACAGGGGTGGGTATGATTGGGTTTGATGGAAAACAGGAATGTTACCGAAGTGATGGTCGCTCGGGATATTCAGTCCATACTTTCTCTTTGGTTGCATGCGATCTGGCAACTGGGGAGGCGGGAATCGCCGTCGCATCGAAATTTCTCGCCGTTGGGGCCATAGTCCCGTGGGCGCTGCCAAATGTAGGGGTTTTGGCGCTGCAAGCCAATGTAGACGTGGCTCATGGTCCGCGCGGCCTTGATTTGATGAGAGGCGGCTGCTCCGCATCTGAAGCCATTGGTTTATTGCTCCACGAGGACGTTGGCGGGCCGGGCCGCCAAATTGCTGCAGTCGACTCCAAAGGCCGCGCTGCGGCTTACACAGGGGAAGCGTGCTCGGGCTGGGCCGGCCATAGAGTCGGTGCCACCTACTCGTGTCAAGGCAATCTTCTCGCAGGCGACATGGTGGTTTCAGCCATGGCGAGGGAGTTCGAGCGGTCGGAGGGAGATTTATCTCTGCGGCTTCTCGCCGGTCTATCTGCGGCCGATGCCGCCGGCGGTGATCGGCGCGGGAAGCAATCGGCGGCGCTTCTGGTCGTTGGCAAGGGAAGAGGATATGGGGGTGGCGATCAGCGAATAAACTTGCGAGTGGATGACTCGCCCGAACCCGTTGCTGAGCTGATCCGACTCCATCAATTGCACATGCTGTACTTCGGAACTAGCCCCGCTATCGACCGGCTGCAATTGCAGGGAGTCACACTGGAACGTCTCCAGCGCATCATGCGCGAGGTGGGGACTTATTCGGGAGCGATTACCGGCCTAATGGATCGAGATACGCTCGACCAGTTGGAGCATTTCGTCAATGCGGAGAATTTTGAGATGCGAGTGAACTTTGAAGATCAGACGATCGACAGGCCGGCATATGAGCATCTTGTGGCTCGGTTTCTCGCCTAGAGCCATATCAATATTCGCTTGTCATCCGATTCCGAATGTATCTCGGTGCTGAACCTTAAGTAATGAGTGGAGTCGTCATGGCGTGGGATCGTGAAGAAGGGCGTCTCTTATCCTCGGCATTTGCAGCCAACGCGATGGCTTATATTCCGGTGACCGTGTTGCCCTGGCTGATCGAGGGTCTGGCGAAAGGTGTAAATTGGGGCTTGCAGACAGCGGGTTTGATAGCAAGTGGCGAGCTTTTTATTCTCGCAATGGGCGCAATGGTAGGGGTCCTGCTTGCCGGCAGGGTAACGAAAAGGGCGATGGCGATTACGGGGGGTAGCGCCGCGCTGTGTTCCAGTCTGGCGTTGTCAGTCAGCACGTCCGCCCCACTGGACCTTTGGCTTTTGGCAGGAATGGGCTTTGGCTGCGGGCTCTGTAGCGCTTGTGGCAATTCAATAGTCGCACAAGCGCGGAACCCCGGCCGGTTTACCGCGGATCTCTGGTTTCTGATATTGATTTGGCAGGCGGTCCTCTGCTTGACGACGCCCAACGCGTTCGGACGTTGGCACATATCGGGAGTTTATTGGGTACAGACGCTCGGATGTCTGATCCTCATGCCC
>PLAH01000171.1 GCA_003134045.1 Gammaproteobacteria bacterium | reverse complement strand
AAACGGCTGCCGGAGAACTGCACGGGCGGCCGTACCGCCTGCTGTGCGCCGTGCGCGGACTCGACCGGCACCATGAGACCCAGATGTCTGACTTGCGGATCGTGCACCACCTCGTCGATGGTGTTGATCGGAGCGAACGGGACGTCATTCTCGCCAAGGCGCTTCACCAGGTCCGCCAGATCGTGCCGCGCAAAGCGCGACGCCAGTGCTTCGTTCAATGCTTCATAGTGAGCGATGCGCTCCAAGCGCGTGCTGAAGCGCGGGTCGCGGGCGAGATCCTGCGCGTCGAGCGCCAGGATCAGACCCTCCCAGAATTTTTCGATCGAGGACAGATGGATGGCGACCAGCCGCCGGTCCGCCGTGCGCAGAATATAGGCTTGCGCGAGCCGCGGACGGTCGCTCGAAGTCGGCGTGACGCCGCCGGCGAAGAACGCGGTGAACGGCTCGATCGCGAAATGCGCCATGGCTTCCAGCATGGAGACTTCGACCAAACCGCCCTTCCCGGTACGGCCGCGCTTGACCAACGCGCCCAGAATCCCGTAGGCCGCATAGATGCCGGTGATGGCATCGGCAAGCGCAGGACCCAAGAATCGGGGACGATCCGAGTCCACCACGACGCTCAAAAAGCCGCTCAAGGCCTGCGCTACGGAGTCGTAGCTCGGGCGCTCGACATAAGGCCCGCTCGAACCGAAGCCGCTGATCGAGCAGTACACCAGCCTTGGGTTGATCTCGAGCAGCCGCTGCGGCCCCGCGCCCAAGCGCGCCGCCGTGCCCGGACGAAAATTCTGTATGAAGACGTCCGCCTCGCGAATCAGGCCCTCGAAGACACGCCGTTCGTCGGCCAGCTTCAGGTCGAGCGCCAGGCTGCGCTTGTTGCGATTATAGGCCTGAAAGTGCGGCGAATAATTGCCCCCCTGATAGCTGCGGTACGGATCGCCGTCCTTGCTCTCGATCTTGATGACGTCCGCGCCAAGATCCGCCAACATCATTCCGGCGCACGGGCCGGTGATGAAGGTTCCCTGTTCCACCACCCGTGTGCCGCTTAACACCGATTCCATGTTGTGCTTCTCTTGAGTGTTAATCATGAGACTCTTCAAATCCCTCCGGCCGCTCGCCGTCGTAGCCGATCGCCGCGGCGGCCGCATGCGACATGACGAAGCCGATCGGCCTCAGCTGCTCCTCGAGCAGGTGCGCAATCAAGCCGGCGGTGCGCGCCAGCAACGGCACCCCCTTCAGCGCTCCGATCGGATAGCCGGCGTCGAGCAATACCGCGGGGATCGCACCGGACACATTGATGGCCAGCGGCTTGCCCAGAAGCTCCGGCAGCAGACGCGCCACGGCGCGTGCAATGTCGACGTGCCTCGTGTGCTCGAGAGTAGCGGCGGCGATTTCGAACAGCCGCAGCGCGCGCGGATCGTAATCCTTGTGCAACGGATGGCCGTAGCCCGGAATCGCGCGGCGCGCCGCCTTGTACTCGCGGATCACGGCCGCGGCGGCGCTCTCGATATCGCTGCCCGCGGCTCGCTGGGCGATCTCGGCCAAAAACCGTCCCGCCGTCTCCGACGAACCGAGGACCACCGATCCACAGCCGAGGATTCCGGCCGCCACCGCGCCTTGCAGCGCCTCGGGAGAGGCGGCGAGCGTCATGCGGCTGGCTTGCACGCTCGGCACGAGACCATGTTCCGCGATGGCAACCAGGGTCGCGTCCAGAATGGTGCGCTGGGCGGCGGAAGGCAGATCGCCCGTCAACAACAGCCAGAAATGATCGGTGAAACTGATGCGGCCGATCAGCTCATCGGTCAGATTATGTCCGCGCACCACGATGACACTTTCGTTCGAGGTCGAAATGGCGGTGCTGCGATGCGCCTGGGATCCTATCTTCACGCGAAATTTATCCTGTGGTATGATTTTCGAATAGCGAAATCTATTTCGACATGCGAATATAGTGAGCGCGATATCGGCGTCCGTCAAGGCAACCTGAGAGTGCTTTGAGATGGAAGCTGCGAGCCGCGCGCGGCGAAGACACCGTCGGCTGGTAGGCTATCGCTGGGTGAGTCGTCAAGTTTAGTTGATTAAGGGGGTTGGCTGTGAAAATTGAACCGATTCGGGCCTGCTCAGTCGCAGGCGGTGTTGCGTCTTTGATGGCCGTGGGGTTCGCAGCAATGCCGGCGTTCGCGCATCATTCGTTCGCCATGTACGATCAGACGAAGACCGTGATAGTGACCGGGGTAGTGTATCAATTCGTCGCCCAGGCCAACCATGCCGAACTCCATGTCTATGTCATCGGTCCCGACGGCAAGCTGGAAAAGGACAAGGACGGCAAGCCGCACGCCTATGGCGTGGAAATGGCGGGCGCCGCCGCCGTCGCCGAACAGGGGATCACCGCGGACAGCATGGTCGCCGGCACCATCGTGAGCGTCAAAGTGAACCCGCTCCGGGACGGAACCGATTTCGGGTCCAAGGCCGGCAACAGCGCCATTGCGAAATGTCCCTGGAAGACCCCGCCCGCGCCTGGAAAAACCTGCGACACGGTAAAGGGCAGCGAGCTCCTGGGCGCCACCGCATTTTAACCGCTCACGACACAACTCGAGGCAGCAAGTCCCGGAACCCTGCGGCAGTGCACTCAATCCATGACCGGACACTGCAAAGCTGACGGAGGTATTCGACCTTGAACAATTTTGCCGAATGGCTATCCACCACGTTCCCCAGCGTCTTCATTCAGACTCACGAAGGGTGGATGATCCCCGTGATTCAATCTCTGCACATCGTTGGAATCGGAATCATCGTCGGATCGACTCTGATGATGGCTTTGCGTGTCCTGGGATGGGTGGGAACGGATCAAACACTGCTGCAAAACCAAAAGAGGTTCGGCCCTTGGTTGACGATCGCGCTTTGTTTGCTGTTGGCGAGCGGTGGCCTGCTCATCGTTGCGGAGCCGGTGCGAGAACTGGTTACCTTGTCGTTCTGGCTAAAGATGGCTTTCGTCGTCACATTGACCGTGCTGGTCACGGCATTTCAAGCCTCGGTCAAGAGGCATGAACAACGCTGGGAGCAGACTCTAGTCAAGCGCAAATCGGTGAGACTGGGAGTGCTGCTGACCTTCGTAATATTGATGTGCATCATCGTTTTGGGCCGCTTGATCGCGTACGACCACATCTGGGGCCATCTGTCGCCCGCGACGAAGGCCTGAACGAGCCATGGATATTTCGGCCTGGCTGAAGAGTCTCGAAGATACCGGCTTTGCCACCGGTGTCCGCCACTCGCTGTATCTGTTTCCGTTCCTCGAATCGGTTCACGTCATGGCGCTCAGCGTCGTATTCGGCACGGTCATGGTCGTTGACTTGAGGATGCTCGGACTTGCCTCCATCCGCAGGCCGTTCACGCGAATGGCGACCGAACTCCTCAAGATCACCTGGGGCGCCTTTGCCGTCGCGGCCTTGACCGGCGCGATGATGTTCATGACCAACGCCCGGGTCTACGCGGCCAATACCTCGTTCCGCGTGAAAATGCTGCTGCTCGTTCTGGCGGCGATCAACATGGCGGTTTTCCACTTGACGGCTGGAAAGCCGGAGGCGGTCAGGCGCTGGGACACCGCTCCGTCCGGGCCGGGCCCAGCCAAGGCTGCGGGCGCCTTGTCGCTCATTCTGTGGGTTGCGATCATCGTCGCCGGCCGCGTCATAGGCTTCACGACCACCGGCAAGGAGGCCAAAGAGGCACCGCCGCCGGCCCAGAATTTCGATGATTTTCTGTCGGGCGCGCCCGGCGACAGCGCGCCCGTTCCGGCGCCTGCTGCGACTCCGCAGAGCGACTCGACCGCCAATGCGAAGACCTCGGACCTCACCATCAAGATCATCATGGATACCATGGTCGACCCCAGCGGTGACTTTCTGTTCGAATCGGTCGCGGACATCTCCGACGACCGCGGAGTCACTCATAAGGCGCCCCGAACTGCCCAAGAATGGGATGCTGTGCGCCATCACCTGCAGGTGTTGATCGATGCCCAGCCGCTTCTGATCGCGCCCGGGCGAAGGGCCGCGAATCCGACCGACCGAAGCGCCAATCCCGCGGTCGAGAATCAGCCCGAAGAAGTACAGAAACTTCTCGATGCTCAACATGCCGACTTCGTCCAGCGCGCGGATCGTCTTCGCCAGGCTGCTGCCTCGGGGCTGAAGGCAGTCGATGCGCAGGACAAGGACGCTCTTCTGGTGTCGATCACGGCGATCGACAAAGCTTGCGAGAGTTGCCACCTCCATTACTGGTACCCGAAGGACAAACGGGCGCATCAAGCCGCCAAGGAAGAAGGTGGAATCATTGAATAGTTCTGCGGCCCGTGAACGGATGTTTCCTCAGCCGGTGGCTGAGCCGTTCCTTGGATCGACGATCTCACAGGCTCGGAAAATTGCAGACACGGCTCGGAGCAAACAGTACTAATGAAAGCTAAATCGTTCGTTCGGTCATGTGGGGCGCTCGGCACACTGATGTTCCTGACCTTGGCCTCGGCTGTCGCCCAGGCACCTGTGCCCCAGGCACCCGCATCTTCACAGACACCGGCTTCCTCGCAGGCACCGGCGAGGCCCGTCTATGCTCCGCTGGAAACGAAGGGCATCCCGGCATTCAAGGGTCCGCCGCCGGGGGTCAAGCCGTTGCCGATCGACCTTTTCACGTCCAAGAACTTCTACAAGGATGAAAAGCTCTGGTCGGATCCGCGCTATTTCCGTTGCAATACGCCGCGCGAGATCGTGGAGTCGCTGTGGGAAAGCGGACGTATCGGAGCCAATCCCCCCACCACGGCCTCGTGGGGAGACTGCAACTTGAATTATCCGCGAGAGAAGATCGTCAGCCCCTACCCGTACAAGACGGCGAAGGAACATTACGAAGCGTTGCTGGCGGCGGCCAAGGCCAAGGGCGGCCCGACGCAATATACCAAGGCGACGACGCCCGATTGGGACGGCTACTACGACCGCGATACGCAAGCCAGCGATACTCCGGGCCTGACCCCCTATGACCGGATCGGTACGCCGTTCGCGAAGTTTCTGCGGGGCGAGCGTTGGTATTGGGGCGGGATCGACCAAGTGTCGACGATCATTTCGCTTCTGACGCCCGAATACCAGAAGCGCTGGGTTCAGATGCTGTATCACGAGGGCGTCGATAATTCCCACCAGTGGAATGCCCAGTTTTGCTATCCGGAAGGGTTCATACGCTGGTGGGCGTGGCCCTCGCGGGGAGCGGAATTCCAGCTGACCGTGACTGCCTGGCAGGTTCAATTCATATCCGGAGTCGCCGACAACTTCCTGCGCCAGGTGCTGATCGGCAAGCAACACGTGCAGAAGGTGCCTCAGTGGTACGGCGAAACCGTCGGCTTCTGGGATGGAACGACGTTGATCGCATGGACCGCGAATATCCAGGCGTGGACCCAACACACGATGTACGAGACCAGCGGCAAGCTCGAAGCCGTGGAAACCTTCACGCCCGCCTACGACGCGCAGGGCAAGTTCATCGGACTCGATCAAGAAGCCGTGTTCTACGACCCTGAGGCGCTGGTACAACCGGTGCACTACAAGGATCGCTTCCTGCGCAAGGCCACTCCGGCCGATCCCAAGGCGCGGTATACGTTCATCGAATGTCTGTCGAACATTCACAATGTCAACGGCCGGCCGAAGCAGCTGAACAAGGATGACCCTGATTTCGTGGACTTTTACGGCAGACCCTGGGCGCAGGTCTGGGACAAGTACTTCGAGCAAGGCTGGGACAAGCCTGCCGACAATCTCATGCCGGAGGACGTGCTCAAGTCGCTGCAATGAACGAAGGACCAACGCAACATCGGGCGATTGCCGCGGAAAACCGCGGCGCGCCCGCTGGGGCGCCGACGGTCCGCAGCTCGTTGAAATTGCTGCTCGTTGCCGGGGTCATGCTGTGCGTCGATCCGGCTCGCGGCGCGACCCCGCCGCCGAGTTCCGCCGCATCGGCCAACACGGAGAGCGCCAGCGCTGCGCGCTTCACCCCGCCGAGAACCTTCGTCCAGGTCAAGGGAGACCTTTGGCGGGCCGGGAACGGCAATTGGTGGAGCTTGATCTATGTGACGCCGGACGGCATTCTGTTGGTGGATCCGATCAATCCGGATTTCGCCGCCTGGATCAAAGCCGAACTCGAACGTCGCTTCCCGGACAAGGCCGTCCGCTACATCGTCTACAGCCACAGTCACTGGGACCATGTGGGCGGCGCGAGCATCTTCGCCGGCAGTCATCCCCACATCGTCGGTCAGGAGCGCATTCTCAAGAACATGGACGGCCGCTGGCCGCAGATGCCCGGCAACATCATCGATCGCAATGACAACGGCACCATCGAGGCGGAAGAAATTGCAATTCCCACTTTGGAACACCCCGGCATCTGCGGCCTGGGCCGCGGCGCCTACGAAGCGCTAGACCGCAACCACTCCGGGCATATCACGCCTGGCGAGTGGTGGGCCGTCAATGGCGTAGTGCCCCCCGACATCGTCTATTCGGATCGGATGACGCTCGTTTTCGGCGGCCGCACCATTCAGCTGATCTTTCCGGGGCTCAACCACGCCGACGACGGGACGGTCGTCTATTTCCCCTTGGAGCGGGTGGTGTTCTCCACGGACTTTCCGGCCGATGCTCTGGTCACGACATCGATGCGCTCGCTTCCCAGCGGCTGCGGCGCCTTCGACCGACATCCGCTGTCCGAGTGGATCAGGTCATACAGAACCATCGAGAGCCTGGATTTCGACATACTCGCGCAAGGTCACGGCTCGATAACGTTCACCAAGGACGATCTGGTCGAAGGCAGGCGGTTTTTCGAAGACTTGCGTGATGGCGTCGCACAGGGAATGGCGAACGGCAAAAGCCTCGCGGAACTAAAGGAGAGTCTTTTGCTCGGTAAGTACAAGAGCTGGGCTTACTACGACATGCTGCGAAAGGACGACATCGAAGCCGCGTATCTGAACCTCAAGAACTATCCATGACACGTGCCCACCGCCGTTTTCTCAGCGGATCGATGAAGCTCACTCGCTCAATTGCGGCAGCCGGCTTGCTGATTTTGTCCGTCTCCGTCCCGGCGTACGCCGAAGAAGCGCCGGCGCCCCCGCCTTCCGCCGCCAAGATCAAGGAATGCGTCAAGCAAATGGATATTGCCAACCAATGGCGTTTCGACTGGAAGGTACTGGAGATCGGTTCGCCTCGGCACCCGCAGAACAACTACGAAGCCCTATCCCCCTTTGGAGGGAACGGCCGTCGAGACGACTACGGCTATCCGGTCCACGTGGCGTATGACTTGGGTGGATTTGCGAAAATCGATACCATTTATTGGCTGATTCGGGACGCAAACGGCCACTGGCAAATTCCGGCCATCTGCGTCCTGCCTTGACGTGCTCGCGTCCGGCCGACCTGCATCGAATACCATTCGGCGCAGGCACCCCGTGCAGGTCGAAGATGTCGAATTCCTGGGTCAAACATTCGCCTGGGGGGCGGAGCAAATGAAAACACTGGGAATCCTTTTGACGATGCTCGGATGGGTGCAGGCGGCCGCGGCGTTCAACGCCGATGATTACCGCGGCGGGTGGGAAACCTACGGCAACGACGGCGCGTTGCATATCTATGAATTTTCGATTCGGGCAGACCGGGTCCGGGGGGTGTATTGCACCGACTGCAGCGATGCGACGACGCTGGCCTTCGTCGACGGCAAGGTCGAGACGGACGGCATCTCCTTCTTGGTCACGCATGTCAAGGATGACGGAAGCACAGCCTACCAAGAACATGCCACCGCCAAGTACGAAAACGGCCAATTGCTTGTGGCGGGAACCCGCGACGGCACCGGCGGCGGCGCGTTCCGGTGGACGATGCGCAAAGACCCGCGCGGACCGGCGCCGGTGGCGGAGATGATGGTATCAAAACTGCCGGCCGTCCCGCCCGCTCCACCTGAGGACTTGGCCCCAAACCCGCCGCCGGGCGCCGCTGAACCGCGGCGCGTACCGCAGCCGTATACCGCGCCCGGTCCATGGGAGCCGCTGTCGGATGCAAAGGTCGTCGGTGTATGGCTGGGCTTCGGCGCTGGCATCGACAAGCAGTTTTTCATCATCCGCAAAGTCGGAAACTCGCTGCGCGGCCTGGCCTGCGGGCGTTGCGACAACCCCTACACGATGGGGGCGCTCGATGATTTTCATATTCAAGGCAACACGCTGACCTTCAACATCCTGCACGAGGATTGGGGTCCGGGAGCGCTGCCGTCCCATAATCAAGTCACGGCTCATGTGGCGAAGAACGAAATGCGGATCTCGACCTTACTGGACAATCGTCCGGCAGGATCGCACGGCGGCCTCCCCGGCTTCGAAGTCCAAACATCGTTGATGGGGCCGATTGCGATCCGTGCGACGGCGGCGCATTGATCAAAAGCTCTTCGCGATAGTCAGCCGGCCGCTGCGCCCTTCCAGCGGATGGACGTGTACATCGGCCCTGCCCGCGGCGGGCTCGCCGGGAAGCCGGTCGATGTACCAAAATTCGGCCGCGTCGGCATGTTTGTCCGTCAGATTGTAGAGGCCCAGCCCGAGGCTCCAGCCGCCGCCGAAGGCGTAATGCGCGTCGCCGCTCCAGACGCCGTAGCCGTGCCCCTGCACGGCATCGTCGGATGACAGCGGGTAGGAACTCAGATAGCGATAGCCGAGGCTGCCGCTCCAGGAACCCAGGTTCTTGACGTAGACATTGAACGAGCCGGTCGCGAAGGGCGCGTTCGGCAGGTATTCGCCGACATGCCGGTGAACACCGACAGGCATGAGAAGAGCACGATCGCGGGCACCAGGACCTTGCGCCGTCCGATGCGATCGGAAAGGCCTCCCATGAAAACCGCCGAGATGCCCCAAGCGATGCCGAGCGCGCCGACCAGGTTGCCGAGATCGGCGGTGCTCAAGTGCAGATCCGCCCCCATCGATGCGGCAAACAGGGGCGGCAATATCCATCGATCCAAACCCACCAACCCTAACGCGACGGTAAGCAACAGCACCATCTTGTATTCGTAGACGGTATCCCAGCTTCCTCGAGCCGCGGGGCCGGTACGTTTCGAGTTCACATTCATATTGCGGACCTCATGCGATATTTTTCGCGGTGCCTGCGGCGAGAACTCTCCGGTTCACGAATTGTGCGAGGTCAGCGTCGAATCGTTCGGGAGACTCCCAGAACGGCATGTGGGCGGCATCGTCGTAGCCGATGAATTGCGCATCCCTCACGTGCTGCACCGTGTAACGGGCCATCGCCAACGTACCGATCGGATCGAGCGCGCCGTGTACGACGAGGGTCGGTACGCGCAGAGCGCGCAGCACGTCTTGGTAATCCGCCGGGCGACCCGCGAGGTTGGCGCGGATCGCGGGCGGCACTTTCTGGTTGTAATGCAGCATGTAATCGAATTCGTTGGGCAGCAGTGGCCTGGCCACGCAGGCCTTCAGCAGCGCCTGTGTCCCCGCCAGCGCCACCGCGGCATCGGGGCTCGTCATCTGCTTCAGCAGCCCGATCGCGGGCCCCATCATTGCCGGGTCGGCCGTTGCCGTTGCGTTCACCATCACCAAGCCTGCGATATCGGCATCGCCGAACGCTCGCAAGTAATCGAGCGCGACGCGGCCAGAGTACGACCATGCGACCAGCACCGGGCGGTGCAGGCCACTCTGATCCATGACCGCCTTTACCTCGCTGGCCCAGCGGGCCTCTTCTCGGTAGAAACGCGCATCCAGCGGTTTGTCCGAGTCTCCGTGACCCCGAAGATCGTAGGTCACCAGCCGAAACTCTTCGCAGAGCGGACCGGTCACTTGATGCAGCCACGCCCCGTGCGCCTGCGAAAAGCCGTGCAGCATCAAGATGTCGGCCTTGCGGGGAGCGGCGTCGGGAGCCCAATCTTGCACGGCGACCGTGACGCCGTCGGGAGTTGACGCGCGCAGCTCGCGGTACCGCAAGGTGCGGCCGAGCGCCGCTTCTTGGGTGACGGATGCACGTTTGTCCGGTTCGGAACTCATCTG